>CAZSVU010000095.1:0-24620 GCA_964610275.1 uncultured Polyangiaceae bacterium
TCGCCCTCGACCACAAGTTCCAGGACCGCATAGAGGGCTACCTCAAGTTCGTGGTCTATGCCGGGCGGGTCTTCAGCAAGGGGTACGAAGATCTCGCCGCCTAGCCGTTTCTGCGCTTCTGGGACATGCTGCGCGTGGCCCCGGCGTTGGCCATGCTGCGTGCCGACCGCAGCGTGTACGACACCGTCGCGCGTTTCGTGAAGCACGACCATACCCGCCAGGCACTGAGCTTCCACTCGCTGCTCGTTGGTGGAAACCCGTTCGACACCAGCTCCATCTACACCCTCATCCACTACCTCGAACGCAAGTGGGGAGTGTTCTTCCCGCGCGGGGGCACCGGCGCGTTGGTTCGGGCTCTCGTGCAGCTCTTTGAGGACCTGGGGGGCGAGGTGCGGCTGTCGACCCCGGTGCGTCGCATCGACGTGGAGCGCGGATCGCATCGCGCCACCCACTATGTGACGACCGATGCCGAGCGGCGCGAACCCTTCGACCTGGTGGTCTCCAACGCCGATCTGCACCACACCTATGCCAAGCTCTATGCGACCGACGAGCAGGCACAGGTCACGCGCCGGCACCTGGAGAAGCTCGAGTGGTCCATGGGGTTGTTCGTGCTGTACTTCGGGACGGACCAGGCCTACGACATCGCGCACCATACGGTGGTGTTCGGGCCACGCTACCGCGAGCTCCTCGACGACATCTTCCATGGCCAGGAACTGCCCGAGGACTTCAGCCTCTACTTGCACTCGCCCACGGTCACGGACCCGTCGCTCGCGCCCGCGGGCTGCGGCACGTTCTACGTCCTCAGCCCGGTGCCCAACTTGGCCCAGGCCGATCTGAACTGGGACGAGATCGCCGAGGGATACGCGGACAAGATCCTCGCGGCGCTCGAGCAGTTGATGCCGGACCTGAGAAAGCACGTGGTGACCAAGCGCTGGCTCACGCCCAAGGGATTCCAGCGTGATCTCGTCGCCTATCAGGGTTCGGCCTTCTCGGTCTCACCCAAGCTGACGCAGAGCGCCTACTTCCGACCGCACAACCGTGACCCGCACATTCCGGGGCTCTACATCGTGGGCGCGGGCACGCACCCCGGGGCCGGGCTCCCGGGAGTGGTGAGCTCGGCCAAGGCCACGGTGAGCGTGGTGCGCGAGGACTTCCAACTCGGTAACGGCGGGTGACTCCCGAGCAAGTAGAAACCTGTCGCCGGATCATTTCCGTGCACAGCAAGAGCTTCGCGCTCGCGTCACGGCTACTGCCCGCAGAGTGTCGCGATGACGCGGCCGTGGTGTACGCTTGGTGTCGGCACGCGGACGATGCGGTGGATCTCGTGCCCCCATCGGAGCAGCCCCACGCGCTCGGCCAGTTGCGCGACGAGCTCGACGCGATCTTCGCCGGAACGCCACAAACCGATCCCGTCCTGGCCGCTTTTCAGGAAGTCTCGGCAGCGCGAGGCATTCCGCGAGAGTATCCGGACGAGCTGCTGGCGGGCATGGAGATGGACGCGGTGGGCACCGAGTACGATTCGCTCGACCGTCTGCTGCAGTACTGCTTCCGGGTTGCGGGCACCGTGGGGCTCATGATGTGTCACGTGCTCGGTGTGCAGGCGACGCATGCCGTTCGCCACGCCGCACACTTGGGCATGGCCATGCAGCTCACCAACATTGCGCGGGACGTGCTCGAGGACTGGGATCGAGACAGGCTGTACCTGCCGGACTCCATCCTCGAAGAGTGCGGCGCGTCGGATCTCCGCTCCCAGCTCCGCTCTCCGCTACCCCGCACGGCAGCGGAGCCGCTGGCGCGCGCCGTTCACCGGCTGCTGGAAGAGGCGGATCAGTTCTACGAGTCCGGCGATGCCGGACTGCCACTCCTCAGCTGGCGTTCGGCCCTTTCGGTCCGGACGGCTCGCTTGGTCTACTCGCGGATTGGCGAGCGCATCGAGCGCAATGGCTGTGACGTCTTCGCGGGGCGCATGTTCGTCCCTGCCCGCACCAAGCTCCGGCTGGTCGCACGGGCACTGGCCGAGGCCAGCGCCGAGCTGCCGGTTCGGGTCCGTAGCGGTTTCTCCCGAGTGCCGCTCTCCAACATCGTGAGGTTTCCCGCCGATGTCCTTCCTGTCTGAGGTCGCGACCTATACCGGTCGCATTCGCGAGTTCAAGCGTGACGACTGGGTGGTCTACCTGCTCTGGGTGGGCCTCATGCTGGGTCTGGTCTTCTCCACCGGAGGCTTCCTGGTCTTCGGGCACTCTCACGGGGTGGCGTACCCAGCCGAAGCCTGGCTGGTCCCGGTTGGCGCTACCATTTTCACCATTTCCATCGCCATTGACACCATCGGTCACCGTACCATCTACAAGCAGTACATCTTGGAAGCCGGCGAAGGCCTGGTGCACCACATCACCATCTTCCATGGGATCGGCAGCTGTATCCTGCTCTGTGCCGCGTACACGCATCGCGGGGCGTTTTGGATCCCAGCCATGGTGCTCACGGTACTCTCGTTCGTCTTCAGCATGATCGACGAGTACTTCCACTGGCGCCGCTACGTGATGGGGAACACCGACCGCGTCGAAGCTTGGAGCCACACTGGCATTCTCACTGGACACCTCATCATGATGATCGCCTGGTGGACCTATTTTTTCCAGGGCTACCCTGGAGTTGCCGAAACCCTTGGCCACCTCTGAGCTTTGTACCTATCGCATCGGAGCGGCAGCACGTCTGACGGGCCTGTCCGAGCACCTGATCCGGATCTGGGAACGACGGTACGGCGCAGTCGAGCCTTTCCGGACGGAGACCGGGATCCGACTCTACTCGGACACCGACGTTGCCCGGCTTCGCTTGCTCAAGCGTGCGACCGAACGCGGGCACGCCATTGGCACGGTCGCTGGACTGGAAGAAAAGGAGCTGGAACGCATCGTGGCGGGACCTGCCACGGCTCCCGTCGAGCCAGCTCTGGATGAGGACGCAGCAGTCCGGCTCGTCGCAGCGTTCCTGACCGCCGTCGACGCCCTGGACCTGGCCGCAGCCGAGGAGGTCGTGGCGCAGGCGGACGCATCCCTGGGCTCGCGCACCACCGCGCTTCGAGTGCTGATTCCAATCCTGCGCGAGGTGGGCCGGCGTTGGGAGAGCGGCAAGCTCAGCGTCGCTCAGGAGCACGCGGCCACCGCCGTGCTGCGCAACTACCTGGGCTCGGCTGTGCGGGCGCTAGGGCGCAACGAGGGCGCCCAGCTGGCCGTGTGCACGACGCCGCCCGGAGAGCTGCACGAGCTCGGCGCTTTGATCGCGGCCGTGTACGTTGCGAGCCTCGGCTTGCGAGTGGTGTACCTGGGGCCCAACCTGCCGAGCGAGGAGCTCGGTCGTGCCGTACGCAAGCTGCGGGCCGGTCTGGTTCTGGTCTCGGCGGTAGCATCGAATCGAAAGCTCCGTGCCAGTCTGGACGAGATGCGTGCTTCCCTGCCGGGTCGCGTCCGCATCGTGGTCGGTGGCGCCGCAGCCGAGCAACTCGATCAGATCCCCAAGGGTGTCGATCGCCTGAAGCGTATCGAGGACCTGAGCGGGTATTTGGCGTAGCCGAAGCCGCGGAGGCGTGGGCGTGGGCGTGGGCGTGGGCGTGGGCGTGGGCGTGGGCGTGGGCGTGGGCGCTGCACGCGAACCGCGCGACGCCCGAGCGACCTCACGGATTCGGCTTGCGATGCTTCTCCACCCAGGAGAGCTGGCACACACCCGGGACGCCGGCACGTGCCCACTTGCGGATCTGTGGTTCGGCTTCGGCCAGCGTCATTCCCTTTCGGTACAGGGCCAGACACTTCTGCTCGACGCCCGCGTATCGCATCGGACCGCTGACGATGTCGCCGGTGTTGTAGGGATCGAACCAGCGGCAGCATCGCTTGAGCTCTGGGTCCAGCGGCGCGGACTGCTGCGCGCTTGCGGCGGGGCCTGCAGCGCTTGCCGAGGCAGGCGGCAGTGGCGGCTCGATGCTCTGGCTGGGTCGTGGTGCGGAGTGGGCGGTGTCCAGTTCGATGGACGCAGCGGTTGAGGCTATCGGCTTTCCCCGCTCGCAGAGCTGTCGAACCACCCGGCACGAGGGGGGCTCGGGAACGTCCCCGGAGCCGTGCACGGCCAGACGCCCCAACGCTGCCCAGCTCCGGGTGCCGCGCAGCTCACGAGTACGAGTGTCGTAGTAGTATGCATCGCCGCCGTCGACACCGGACAGTACGACGCCGGTGAGTGGGCCGCACTCGGTCACGGCGGCGGACACCACCGATTGACCGCACTTGGAGTTGGCGCGCGCTTCCGCCAGACCGAGTGTCGGTGGACATTCGCCCAGCGCACACCGTTCTGCCAGCGACGTCCGATACACGAGCGTACGCGTGCTCTCCAGATGACCGTGGACATACAGCGCGATCAGCAGTCCCAATGCCACCACCCAGGCCCCTACGGCCCAAGGCCGACGGCTGCGCTGCGCACCTGCCCAAAGTGCGACCACGAGGCAGACGATTGACCCGAGCGTGCCCGCGGCTGCGATGAGAGGCAGAAGCGTCGAATGCGACGCCACGTGAAGGCTGGGATCCGCGCGGTCCCAGAGGGCCCAGGCCAATACGAGACTCCAGAAGGCAGAGAGGCCCCCAAACGTCACCGTGGTCACGATGGTGAGCACGCGACGCAGCCAGTGGGAGCGAGGGTGTGGATTCAGTTCCGCCCCACTCCGAGGAGCGGACGCGGGGCTCGTCTGTCGGTCAGCGGACACCGACACCGCCCCCCCGGACCCGATCCCGGAGGTCCCCTGTTGCTGCGTTCGGCACGACGTCAGACGCTACCCGAAAACCACCCGTGCCAGGAGATTCAAGTTGTCGGGACGGGAAACCTCCCGCCGCGTTGCACGCGAGCGTCCTTTCAAAGTCACTGCCTGCCCCGAACGAGACCGTGTCGTTGCTTACTGGTCCCAGCCTCAGGTCCTAGCTGCACTCGCTGAAGTCGATGTCACAGGTCGGCTCGGGCTCGTCGGGGAAGTAGTAGGTTCCGGCGACCTGGACACCTCCCCCATCCGCGCCGCCGCTGGCTGTCGCTCCACCCGTTCCGCTCCCGCCAGTTCCTGTGGGAGGCGCACCGCCGTCGCCTGCGCACCGCCGCTCGCAGGGCTGCCCCCCGAGCTCGCGCCACCAGTCTCGTCGCCGCCTGCGCCGTCGTTACCGCCTGCGCCGTCGTCACCGCCCCCCCAGGTCGTCCACCACACACCGGTCCGAGTAGCTGGTGAGTCCTTCGTCGCACGCGCCACCTGGCGTGCAACGGCAGCGCTATGCACCCATGCAGCCGCCACGGCTGCTCCCCGAGGAACAGCCTCCTGCGCCCGCCATCAGGAGAAAGGCGGCGGCAACCGCGACGGCTGCCAGACCCCATCGCCGTCGACTGCATCGAGCGTCAAACTGCTGCATTCCAAGCTCCCTTTTCTTGTCCGCACGGTGCCAAGCGCGAGACAAGACCGCACCACCGCCACGCACCTTCTCGCGCTTCGCGGCGCGGCCGAACCGCAAGCAGGGATGGGGCAGGCGAGGGGATGGAGACCCACCCCAACAGCTCCTCCAGTGCGCGCTTCCGCCGGTGATTCCGGCAGCCCGCTTTCAGCTGGAGTACCCATCTGCAACTAGACTTGCAAATGGTCAAAGCGTCAGCAATACTTACGCTCGATGCATCGTCGCCGGTTCTGGATGGCGGAAATCGAGCGCCTGTGGAAGGAGCGGACCGTCCTATGGCTCGCCGGCGTTCGCCGCTCAGGCAAGACGACGCTATGTCAATCGCTGCCCGACGTAGAGCACTTCGACTGTGAGCTCCCGCGAGTTCGCCGCGCGCTGGTCGAGCCAGAGTCCTTCTTCGAGGAGCACCGCGGCCGGCGTGTCGTGCTCGACGAGATCCACCGTCTCGACGACCCTGCGGAGTTTCTCAAGATCGCTGCCGACCACTACCCCGAGGTGCAAGTGCTGGCAACCGGATCCAGCACCCTCAGCGCATCGAGACGATTCCGGGACACTTTGACCGGGCGCAAGCGCACGCTCTGGCTCAGCCCCATGACTCACGCGGACGGTTCGGACTTCAACCGATCCGACGTGCGCCACCGGATGCTTCATGGAGGGCTGCCGCCGATGTTCTTGGCCAAGCGCTTTCCGGAAGCAGATTTTCGCGACTGGGTGGACGGGTACTGGGCCAAGGATCTGCAGGTGCTCTTTCGACTGGAGCGGCGCGACAGCATGGAGAAGCTGCTCGAGCTGATTTTCGCGCAGAGCGGAGGACTGTTCACAGCCTCGTCGTTGGCCGCTCCCTGCGGAGTGTCCCACACGACGATCCAGACGTACCTGCGAGCGCTCGAGGAAACCTTCGTGGTGCACGTGGTGCGACCGTTTCACAGCAGCAGCAGTCAGGAGATCGTCAAGGCACCCAAGGTGTACGGCTTCGATACCGGCTTCGTTTGCTACTTCCGCGGCTGGGACAGTCTTCGTCGCGACGACCATGGAATCCTCTGGGAACACCTGGTACTGAACGAGATCTTCGGCACGCTCCAGACGCGCGCCGTGCGCTACTGGCGCGACAAGTCCAGACGCGAAGTGGACTTCGTCTTGCCGGTGCGCCGTGGGCGTGCGGTCGCCGTCGAGGCGAAATGGTCCGCTGACGCGTTCGACGCGAGCAGCATGCGTGTGTTTCGTGAACGCTATCCAGAAGGAGGGAATCTGGTCGTTGCCCAAGACGTGGGCGCGTCCTACACACGCGCGAGCGGAGGGCTCAGGATCCGATTCGTGAACCTTGCCGAGTTGCCTACAGCGCTACGCGCGATGATGCGGAGCGCGAGGTAGAATGCCAGCGAGGCGTCGTCTGGTGCGTCGCGTCTTCGCGTGGCACGCGACACGCTTGGCGAAGGAGTAGCAGCCTCGCGAGCGCGGCTGGCGCCAGCAAGAAGGCGGGTGGCTTCCTTCTTTGCAGCGCATCAGCGCATGGCCGCGGGCCCCCTGAAGCAGGTGGGTCTGGATTGCACGCAGGCGGCAATCGCGAGGGGCCTGCTTGGGCAGGTGGGGTTGCCGCTACGCTACGAGCAGCCGCGGTAGCAGCCGTACGGGCCTTCGCCGCCGTAGCGGCACTCGCCGCCTTCGCAGTAGTTGCAGCGGCCGCAATCGCAATCCGTCTGGCACGTGTCGCCGAGCCCGCTGCTGCCGGATTCCGTGTAGACGTAGGACGTACCGCTGGCGTCGACCGCATCGAAGAACTGCGTGACGTTCTGGGTCGCGTCCGGATCCGGGGCGAACGGGGAGTTGGTGAAGCAGTTGGTGGCTTCAGTGCAGGTGGTGGCCTGCTCCGTGCACGCGATGGTCCATTCAAAGTCACTGCTGACGCCGTCGGCCGGGGCCACGCTTTGACAGATGATGGACTGGACCGAATCCCCCACACAGTAGACCTGCTTGGCGACGGCCAGGTACACGCGCACGTTGGTGCGGGAACAGGCGTCCCAGATCCCGATCTGAGGGTGTGTCGCGCAACCGAGCTCGGTGGGGTCTCCCGCATACTGGCAGATCGCCACGCACCCGTGGTCCGAGCCGTCTCCGGCCTTGTCCACGCAGATGCCCACGATATGCCCATCGTCGACGCTGCAGTCCCCTCCTACTTCGCAGATGTCGCCCTCGATACCGGACACGGGCACGAAGCCCATGTCGTTGATGCAAGTGAGGTCCGCGTCGCATGGTTGCTGTGATCCCATGATGCACGTGCCGTTGCCGTCGACGTCGTAGACGCAGATTTCTCCGGTAGCGCAGTCGTCGCTGCCCGTGCTGGTTTCCAGCGGAGGCGGGCCAGAGCCTGCCGAACCGGCCACGCCGCCTTCCCCGCTCGCCCCAGCCTGCCCGCCGGCGCCGGCCGAGCTCGGCGTTCCTGCCTGCCCGGCACTCGCCACCGTCCCTGCCGAACCGCCTTGCACGGTTGCGCCCCCAGTGCCCGGCGAGCCACCGTCGTCGCTGCCGCCCGCGCCCGGGGCGCCGCCGGTCGTGTCAGTGCCGCCCACGCCCGGCGAGCCGCCCTGGGTGGCGCTACCACCGGAACCGGGTTCTCCGGCAGAGCCCGGCGAACCACCCTGGGTGCTGCTGCCGCCTGCGCCCGGGGCGCCGGCGTCGCCCGTTCCGGCGCCGCCCTCGGATCCACCAGTTCGGTCCACGCAGTAGTTGGACAGACAGGTGAGCCCCGTATCGCAAGTCCCGCCAGGAGTGCAACGGCAGCCTTCAGCTCCCACTGGGCAGCTCGTGCCGCTGCTACCCGAGCCGCCGCATTGGATCATGAATGGCAGCACGCCCACCGATACCAGCAGGCCCAGCCGAACGAGACTGTATCGTTGCTTGCTCATCTGAACCTCCGGTCCTAGTTGCACTCGCTGAAGTCGATGTTGCAGCTCGGCTCGGGCTCGCCGGAGAAATCGCAGGTTCCGTCGAACTCCTCGCCACGCTCGAACGCTATTGGCCCGGCCAGGATGCGCCCTGCGTCTTCGCACGGGCAGTAGACCTGGAGGTAGAAGTAGTAGTACTCGGCCCCGCCCTCCATCCAGTTCAGGATGCACTCACGCTCCTCGAACCACTCGGGGAGAGTGATCACGTCGTTCGTGCACGGGCTCGGCCCTGTCGTGCTGCAGAGGGCGTCGGTGCACCCCGCGAACTCTCTCACCCCGCACACGGGCGACCCGGCGCACTGCTCGATGCAGCACTCGGTGTCCGTGCACGTGAGATACTGTGGTGCGTCCGCGGCGCCTCCGACGCCGCCCGCGCCAGCGGTTGCCGACTGCCCACCCGCTCCGCCGGAATCCGCTCCGGCGCTGCCACTGGCGCCGCCTACGTCCGCGCCGCCACCGCCGGACAGACCGGTCACCCCGCCGCCTCCTGCATTCGCGATTCCGCTCGAGCCCCCCTCGCCGGCTGAGCCCGCCTGGCCAACCGTGCCGGCGGTGCCTGCGCCCGCCGCGGCGGTGCTACCCGCCGCACCGCCCGCATCCGAGCCGCCGCTGGCTGTCGTCCCACCGGTTCCGCTCCCGCCAGTTCCAGCGGGAGGCTCACCGCCGTCGCCTGCGCCACCGCCGCTCGCAGGGCTGCCCCCGGAGCTAGCGCCGCCGGACTCGTCGCCGCCGGTGCCGTCGTCACCGCCGGTGCCGTCGTCACCGCCGGTGCCGTCGTCACCGCCCCCGCCATCCTCGTCCACCACGCAGCGATTCGAGTAGCACGTCAACCCTTCGTCGCAGGCACCACCCGGGGTGCAACGACAGCCCTCCGCACCCACGCAGTCGCCACGGCTGCTTCCCGAGGAACAGCCTCCCGCGACCCCCATCAGGAGAACGGCGGCGGTTACCGCCACGGTTCCCAGACCCCATCGTTTGCGAGTGCATTGAACGTCAGACCCCTGCATTCCGAGCTCCCTTTCCATCTCCGCACAGCGCCAAGCAAGAGCTTGGACCGCACTGCCGCGACACTTCGTTTTCGTACTTCGCGGCGCCGCCGAACTGCAAGCAGGTAATGGGATTGCGGCGAGGCGGCTCCACCACGTCATCAGAGCAGGTGAGGTGCGGGTGTTGCGGTGACCCTGCAACCACTGCTGGCTGCATCACGTGCACCGTCCGGCCCTCGCTCCGAACCGCGGCCTGACCGGCGCGGCACACACATGCCCCTACCTGCGTCCACCCCCGCGCTGAAGCAGGTCGGTCTGGATGGGCGAGGGCGGGGGAAGGGGCGAGGGAAGGGGCGTGGGAAGGGGGAAGGGGCGTGGGAAGGGGCGTGGGAAGGGGGAAGGGGCGAGGGAAGGGGGAAGGGGCGTGGGAAGGGGCGTGGGCGTGGGCGTGGGCGTGGGCGTGGGGATGGGAAACTACGACAGTAGCTCCAGCAATTCCTCGCGCGTGATTGCCGTGGCGCCCGACGCTTCGCCTAGCGCGGTTTCGGCTAGGGCGCGCTTGCGCTCCTGCAGGGCGAGGATGCCGGTTTCGACGGTGTCGCGGGCGACCAGGCGGTAGACGAAGACGGGGCGATCTTGGCCGATGCGGTGGGCGCGGTCGGCGGCTTGTTCTTCGACCGCTGGGTTCCACCAGGGATCGAGCAGGAAGACGTGGTCGGCGGCGGTGAGGTTGAGGCCGGTGCCGCCGGCCTTGAGCGACGCCAGCAGGACGGGTGGCCCGTCCGCGGACTGAAACTCGCTGACCACACCCTCGCGGTCGCGGGTGCTGCCGTCGAGGCGGACGAACGGAACGGCCGCGGCCTCGAGGTGTGGCTCCACCAGGTCCAGCATGCTGGTCCACTGCGAGAAGACCAGCGCCTTGTGACCGTCCGCGGCGGCATCTTCGAGCGCGAGCAGCAGCCGGGATACTTTCGACGACGTGTCCGCGGACTGCCCGGGCAAGAGGGCCACGTGGCACGCGGCCTGACGGAGGCGGAGCAATGCTTCGAGCGCCGCCAGCACGTTGCCGCCGGTGGCGAGCTTCTCCACGACATCCTTGCGCGTGGCAGCACGGACGGCGTCGTAGGCATTGCGCTCCACCTCGTCGAGCTCCACTTCGAGCGTGATGTCGGTTCGCGGAGGCAGCTCGGCAGCAACGTCGCGCTTCAGCCGGCGCAGCACGAACGGTTTGATCCGCTGTCGCAGTCGCTCGGCCGCGGCGCCCATGCCCGCCTGAATGGGATCGGCGTAGCGGCGCTCGAAGTCCTGCCTGCCCCCCAGCAGACCCGGGTTGGCGAAGTGGAGCTGGCTCCAGAGCTCCTCCAGGCGATTTTCCACCGGCGTTCCGCTGAGGCAGACGCGGAAGGCCGCCGAAAGACGGTAGGCAGCGCGGGCGACCTGGCTGTCGGGATTCTTGATCGTCTGGGCTTCGTCGAGCACCACGGTGTCCCAGCTATCGGCAGCGAGCTGATCGATGTCCAGGCGCAACAGCGCATAGGTTGTGAGTGTGATTGAGGCGTCAGTGAGAGCACGATTCGGGCCGTGGTACGCGTTGACGCTCAGGCCCGGACGGAATTTTTGGATCTCCGCCGCCCAGTTGTGGAGCACACTGCGCGGGCACACGACCAGCGCCTTGCCCCGGAGCACGCACAGGGCCTGTAACGTTTTTCCGAGTCCCATGTCGTCGGCCAGCACGGCGCCCAGCCCGGCGTCCCTCAGAAACGCGAGCCAGCTCACACCGTCGTGCTGGTAGGGCCGCAGCGTGGCACGGAGGTCAGCCGGAAGCTTTGCGTTGGGGACGCGCTCGAATCCTTCGAGCAGGGGACGCAAGCGCGCGAGACTCGGCGGAGCCGGCGCATCGAGATCCGCACACAGTTCGGCCAGCGCCGGCAGCGCCACCGTGGCCACGGTGCCGTCCGGGGCTCGGGCCGCGAGCAGATCCGCCACCTGGTGTCCAAACTTGCCGAGCCAATCGGCGGGCAGGGGAGCCCAGCCGCCGCCTTCGAGGGGCACCAACTCGAGCCCATCGCGCCAAGCCTGAATCACCGCTTCGGGTCGGGCGTGACGTGCCGCCAGGGACTCGCCCGCTCCCTCGGTTTCAGCCGCGATATCGAACGTGAGCTCGACGCGATCTCCGTCGATGTGCAGGCGAGGCACGAGGGGCGTTTCGCCGAAGAACCGCCGGCTCTGCGCGTCGCCCCGGCGGGTAGCGAAGCGCTGGATGCGATCCGCCAGCGCCACTGCCTCGCGACCGCTGACGGTGACTCGATGTCCCGGCACCAGATTGAGCTCGTCTCGCAGCGCGGCGACCAACCGTCGCTCCTCGGATTCGTCCCGCTCCGGTGTGATCGGGCCGAGCAGCACCAGCCGGCCGGCATCGATACGCGCCATGACCGGATCTCCGTAGACCAGCGTGGGCAAGACCGTCAGACCCTCGTCGAGCTGACTCAGATCGAACGCGATGCGCGGAGTGTCACCTCGGCTCTTGCCGGGCAGGCGCTCGGTCTCGACGGCGACCCGCAAGCGGCGCTCGAGCTTGGGGAGCACCTCGGCCACGAGCTCACCGAGCTCGGACGAGCTGAACGTTCGCTCCAGCGGAAGCCGCTCCAGTCGCGGCCCCGTGAGGTCCGTCTCGCCGAGGAGGCGCAGCTGGTCCCCGCACCGGGCCAGACCCCGCACTGGGATTTCCGAGATGCCCTCGGTCGGCTCGATGCGCAGCACGACGTCCCGTTTGCGGTCGAACACGCGCGCGCGGGGGAGCAGTGGCTGGGCGGACACGGCCACCGGCGCTCCCCTGAAAAACACGTCGTCACGCCCGGCGAGCGCACCGAAGATCTTGGGCAAGCGGCCCTCCAGGCGATCGCCATGCAGCATGGCCAGCAGGACGCGATCGATCGCCAGATCTTCCTGAGTGGGTGAGAACGGGGCCTGCTCCTGTGGCTTGGCGAGCAGAGCCGCGAGGGTTCCGGGGAGCGGGGACTGGGTGCCGTCCGGGGCCACCAGCATTCGCTCGAGGGTGAGCCAGCCCGCCTCGGTGTCAAAGCGGTAGTGAAGCTTCGACTCCACTTCACTCGCGTCATTGAGAGACTCGCCCTGCTGGCTCGCCTGGTGCAGCGCAATGGCTGCAGCGGTGACGTGATGGCAGGGGTCCTGGGTCGAACTACAGTCGCAGGTCCACTCCAGCTCCTCCAGATAGAGCGTGACCGACGCCGGCACCGGTAGGCTCCCCTCCTTCACGCGCAGCTCCAGTTCCTCTGCGCCACGGCTCACCACACTGACCGAGCCCGCGCGCGCGAGTCGCACTCCCTTGGACCAGAGCCCTGGCAATGCCGCCTTGCGAATGGCCTCGAACAGCGCCTGCAAACGAGCTCCTGGATCGAGATGGCCGGAGAAAGCCGGGGCGGGTCTAGCTCAGCGCCAGCTTCCGGGCTTCTCCCGAGCTGGAGCGGGTGGCGGGGAGTAGTCGTCGATGGTGAGCATCTCTTCGAGGTACTCGGGGTTGATGATCCAAGTGCCGTCCGCCTGGATCTGGTCGCGGTCCCACGGCCAGACGATCAGGCTGTCGGTCTCCAAGGCGTAGAAGTCTGGCTTCACGCTATCGCGGTGAACGGCCAGCACGGCCGTCATGAGCTCGCGCACGCCTCGCGCTCTCAGGGCATCACCAGCGATCTTCAGTGTGCGCCCGGCGATACAGATGTCGTCGACGAGCAGTACGCGCTGGTCTTTGACCCGGTCCGTGGGATGCACGTGCCAAACGGGAGTTTCGGACACGACCTGCTCGTTGTGGCGGGACGACAGCTTGATGGGAAGGAAGTCGACCGAGAACGCAGAGCCAGCGTACACGGCCGGGATGACGCCCCCTTTGGCGATGCCCACGACCAGCTCTGGGCGAAAGCGTTGTCGGATCTGATCGACCAGATCCGTCATCATGCTGCCCAATCGCGACCAGGGGACTTCTTCGACGCTGCAGTGGGCGTGGTGGTAGGGATTGAGCCCCGACCTGGATCCGTCGTTCGTGCTCATGCTTGCTCCGTCCAGACAGGCGACCCGAGAGAGAGTGTCAGAAGTCTCGCGAGCATTCCACGTTCTGACGCATGCCGCGACCCAAGTGCGGCCATCGCGCCGGTCACACTCGTGCGGAGCGGTCAGAGCGCCAGCCATTGAACACGGTTCCGAATTTGCGCTGATTTGGCTGGGATCACCCTCGCGCCGACAGTCGTTCGAGGCGCTTCTGCCGAGGCACGCGCGGATCGCGAGCAGCTAGACAAAAAGGGGGGTCCTGCCTGCCAAGGATTCAGTCCGCGCGAGTGAGAAGCCAGGTATGCTCGCCTTCTGGGAACCGGACGCATGGGAGACGAATCGAACCCGGGGAAGCAGCCCGACGATCGAGCCTTGATCGAGAGTGTGTTTCGCGTCGCGCCGGTGGGGATCGGGCTGGTGAGACGGCGTGTCCTGGAGCGGGTCAACGCCCGAGTCTGCGAGATGGTCGGCTACGACGCCGCCGAGCTCGTAGGCCAGAGCGCGCGCATTCTGTATCCCACTGAAGAGGACTTCCTCTATGTCGGAGAGGAGAAGTACCGGCAGATCAGCGCACGCGGCACCGGGACGGTGGAAACGCGGTGGCAGCGCAAGGATGGAGAGATCATCGACGTGCTGCTCAGCTCCACCCCTCTCGACCTCGACGACCTCGACGCGGGTGTGACCTTCTCCGCGCTCGACATCACCGACCGACGCCGCGCAGCCGAGGCCCTCGAGCTCTTTCGGGACGACCCGCGCCGTTTCGTGTTGGTGATGCTCGATCTCACCATGCCCGAAATGGGCGGCGAGGAGACTCTGACCAAGCTCCGCGAGCAGCGATCCGACGTTCCAGTCTTGCTCATCAGCGGATACGGTGAGCAGGAGCTTGCCGACCGGATCCCCCAACGGCGGCGCGTGAGCTTCATCCAAAAACCGTTTCACCTGGGCGCACTAGCCCAGAAGATCCGGGCTCTTCTGGGCTAGTGTCCAGCGACGGGGTGGCCCCGGTCGCTCCGAGATGTCCGGTGGCTGCCCCGATGATCAGTGTGCTCGGTCATCGCACATGCCGGTGCCGAGGCCGGTCCGGGTGACATGGCTGCGACGGCAGGCACGCCGCGACCACGCGAACCCCGTGGGCGGGGGCAGGGTGGCTGCCAGTTGAGTCCGAGGCAACCTGGCCCTACGATCCGTGGGTTGTGGTAGCGCAGAAGTGGCGGTGGCCGGGGTGGCTGCGCCCCCCAGTGTTCCGAGACCCGGAACAGACGGAACGGGCTGGGCTGCTGCACTATGCACTGCTGGCCACTCTCGCCGTGTCGGTGGGGGCGATCGCACTCGCCCCCATGGACGAAGTGGACGTACGTGGTGGCCTGGTCGCGGTTGCGGCCATGGTCGTGATCAACCTGGGCGGGCTCTGGGCGATCCGACGCGGTCGTGTTCGCACTGTCGGGTTGGTGTACGGCGTGGCCGTCTGGGCGTTGCTGGCTGGGCTGCAGTTCATCACCGGCAGCAACCAGGTGCTCCTCGCGGCGGGATTCGTCAACGTGACGCTGCTGGTGGGATTCTCCGTTGGCAGCGCTCCGGCGTTTGGCTTCGGTCTCTTCGCGGCGGTCTGGATTGGCGCCACGATGTGGCTTTCGGCACACGACGCACTGCCCGCGCCGGCCTGGGCAGCGCGTCCGGTCGATCAGGTCGTGCAGGCCGTGGCGCCGCTGATGGTCACGGCGGTACTCATCGCGTTTGGACTGGCACGGCTGCGGTCAGCAGCGCGTGAAGCCCGGGCGGGACAGGCCGCCAACCTGGCTCGGGCCCGCGAAGGCGCCCGCATGGCAGATCTCGGGCAACGCGCCGTACAGATGACCGACCCAGAAGAGTTCGTGGAACGAGTCGTCGCGACCACGGCGGAGACGTTGGAGTTGCTCTGCGTCGCCGCTTATCGCTGCGGTGACCCGCTGACGCTGGCAGCGTCCGCCGGTCCGCAGTCGGCACCGGCGGAGCTGAGGCCAGAGCGCGAGCGTGCCGAAATCTGCCAGCAACCGTCCCTGGACGCAGACGCGGTCTACCTGGATTCGGCGCAGCTAAGGACGATCGGTGGGGCTGCTTGTCCACCTGGGTCACGCGCCCTGCTCGTGTCCATTCCGCGTCGCTCCCAGGTGGGAGGCGCGCTGCTGGCCGTGACGCAAGCCGGGACCGGTTTGGGCGAGCCCGAGCGCGCCTTCTTGCGCACCTGCGCCACCCTGCTCGGTGCCGCTGCCGACCGCGCTGAGACCGATCTGCAGCTTCGACAGGCGCAGAAGATGGAGGCCGTTGGGCAACTGGCCGGGAGCGTGGCGCACGACTTCAACAACCTGCTCACGGGCATCCTCGGCAGCGCCGAGATTGCCAAGCTCAGTCTCGAGCCCGAACACCCGGTGCTGCCACTGCTTGCAGACATCACCAAGGCAGGGGAGCACGCTGCCTTGTTGACGCGCCAGCTGTTGTCCTTCAGCCGCAGACAGGCCCTGCATCCCGAGGTGGTGGACGCGTGTGAAGTCGTGAACGGTCTGCGCCGAATCCTCGGACGCCTCATGGGTGAACACGTCGACCTTCAGGTCTCCGTGCCCGGCCAGCCCGTTCCGCTGGTGGTCGACCGCAGCGGCCTGGAACAGATCTTGTTGAACCTCTGTCTGAACGCGCGGGACGCCGTGGGCCGTGGCGGTCGCATCGCCATCGAGGTGGGTACGCAGGGCCGAGACGGCGAGGGCGCGTTCCAGGATGGCGGGTCCGTCGTGTTCCTGGCCGTCGAGGACGATGGCTGCGGCATGGATGAGCAGACCCGTGCGCAGATTTTCGAGCCCTTCTTCACCACCAAGGGCCCGGAGCACGGAACTGGTCTCGGGCTGGCCACCGTGCACGCGCTGGTTCGGGAGTTGGGTGGAGAGATCCAGGTTTCGAGCGAGGTCGGTCGAGGTTCGCGCTTCGACGTGCGTTTCCCGTCGGCTCGCGGCGAGACCTCGGAGAATGACTCGGCCACGTCCGAAGCCAGCTTGCTGGGGCACGGGGAGGTGGTGCTACTGGTGGAGGATCACATCATGGCCCGGCGGGCCCTGGAGCGCTCCCTCAGCGCCCACGGGTATCGGGTACGAGTCGCAACCGACGGGGTGGAGGCTCTGGAGGCGCTCGAGCAGCAGAACGACGTGGCCGTGGTCGTTTCCGACATCAGCATGCCTCGAATGGGCGGGGATGAGCTCATGCAGCTCATGCGGCGGCGCAACATTCGGGTCCCCGTCGTGTTTCTGAGCGGCTACCCGGCGGCCTCGAACGGCACGGGGCGCCGGACGGAGACGCTGGATGCCCCGATCTTGGCAAAACCCGTCTCCACGGAGGAGTTGCTGCGCGTCATCCGCAACGCGCTCGACTCCGCTCGCCAGGCCACGCCCGCGGCGTGAGTGCCAGAGGGATGGGCGTTCTTCTCACCTGGACATCGCGCATTGCCTAACCGCCCTGAGGGCGTCTACGGTCACGGCAAGCTGTCGCGCCGGAAGCTCACCGACCCAACCCCCTCACCGCCGCCCGGGCCCCGCGCTGGCGTCCAGGACGCGACCGTCCCCACGAGTCTGGAAGAGGTGGTCGATCGGCTGCTCGATCTCCTGCTCTGGGTCACGGCGACTTTGGGCCTGGTGGTGGTGGCCGGGACGATGAACCGTTGGGTGCAGAAGGGATGGCACCCCCAGCACGCCGTGCATCTCGGTGTCTACCTCGTGCTTCTGACCGGACTGCTGGCGGGTCGGCGGATTCCAAGGGGACTGCGGGTCGGGATCTTCTTGGTGCCACTTTGGGTGAACGGGGGCGCCAACCTGGTTTGGCACGGCTTGGCCGGAACGGGGATGCTCTTCTTCGCCGTGGTGTGCATCGTCGCGGTGGTCCTGTCCGGACTGCGCGTTGCGGTGGCCTTCTTCGTGGCGAGTCTGGTGGCGTTGGTCTTGGTGGCCGTCTCCGTCTGGCAAGAATTCATTCCCCTGGAGGACGACGTCGGGGAACGACTGCGCACCGGAACCGAGTGGTTGGCTCAGGGGGCGGCATTTCTGGGGCTCGTGGCAGGGTGTCTGGTGACTCTGAACGCCATTCACACCGTCTTGCGCCGCTCCACCGATCGCCTGCAGCAGCGCACCGCTGAGCTCGAGCACGAAATCGTCGAGCGCAAGCGAGTCGATGAGCAGCTGCTGGAGCGTGAGCAACGCTACCGTCTGCTGGCGGACAATTCCCGCGATGTCGTGTTCACGCAGGACATGGATCTCAACCTCACCTACGCGAGCCCCGCTGCGGAATCCCTGTTCGGCTATGCTCCCGAGGAGCTCACGCACCTCAAGCTGAGCCAGCTGTTGAGCGACGCTTCCCTCGAAGCGGCGATGACGAGCTTCCAGGAGTACGCGCAGCGCGCGCGTTCGGAGGAGGTGGTGGTCCCGCTGATGGAGTACGAGTATCTGAGGCGGGACGGGTCGACGTTCTGGGGCGAGCTTCACGGATCGTTCACGCGCGATCAGCGGGGCGATGTGACGGGGTTCCAGGGCATCCTCCGCGACATCAGTGATCGCAAGCGTGCCGAGACCGAGCGTGCCGAGCTCGAGACGCAGCTCTATCAGGCGGAACGGCTGCGCGCCATCGGTCGCCTGGCAGGCGGAATAGCGCACGATTTCAACAACCAACTCGCAGGGATCACGGGGTACGCAGAGCTGCTCCGAGCCAAGAAGCGCGATGACGCTATGGTGCAAGACTACACCGACAAGATATTGCTGCCGGCTCGGCGCGCGGCTGACCTCACCAGCAAGCTCCTGGTGTTTGCCCGCCGCGGGAATTATCGCGCGGAGCCGGTGGAGCTGCACGGAATCGTGCGCGAAGCGATCTCGATTCTGGAGCGAAGCATTGCCAAGAATATCAGCATCATGGAGCGACTGGAGGCGGATCGCTGTCTGGTCTTCGGTGACGCGACCCTGCTGCAAAGCGCCGTGCTGAACGTGGCCCTGAACGCACGGGACGCCATGCCGGCAGGAGGGGAGATCGAGTTTCACACCGAGCTTGCCGAGCGGCGCGACGACTCGACCGATCGCGACAATGCGCTCCCGAGCCAGTCCTCAGTCCCTCGGGGCGACCGCATCCTGCTGCGTGTTCGTGACACTGGGGAGGGGATGGATGAAGCCACGATGCGTCGGGTGTTCGAGCCCTTCTTCACGACCAAGCCAGTGGGCCAGGGCACCGGCATGGGCTTGGCGGCGGTGCACGGAACGGTGCACAGTCACGGTGGAACCGTCGAGGTGGCATCCACGCCCGGCCAGGGAACCACCCTTACGCTGGCGTTGCCTCTGCTGGATGAGTCGTTCCTCGAACGCGGCGAGGGGAACGCCGAAGGGGTCGTCGGCGGCAAGGGACACGTGCTCGTGGTCGACGATGAACCCATGATGCGGAACATGGCGGCTGGACTGCTCGAGCACATCGGCTACCGAGTGACCACCAGCGGTCGGCCGCGAGCGGCGCTGGATCTCTACGCGGCCCAGTACCGGTCCATCGATCTCGTGCTACTCGACATGGTGCTGCCGGAGCTCAGCGGGGGTGAGGTTTTTCGTGGCCTGAGAGCGGTGAACCCAGAGGCGAAGGTGCTGCTGTTCTCCGGGTACAGCCCGGAAGGTGATGCTCAGGATCTCCTGCGCAACGGAGCGGTCGGGTTCGTCCAGAAACCGTTCACCCTCGCGGAGCTCTCCGAGCGAGTGGCCGAAGCCCTGCAGTCGGAGTCACCCGCAGACTGAGTCGCGGCCACATCGACGCTGGATCCGCTCCAGATGCTCGCTTCCCAAGTGGGTGCAGCACATCCCACCGTCGCGGCCGTAGGGGGGATCAGGCCGGAATCCAGACCTCGCTTCTGCAAGCCTCGCTGCAGCCGTCGCCGCTTTCGGTGTTGCCGTCGTCACATTCCTCGTAGGCGGGTTGCAGGACGTTGTCGCCACAATGTGGCCCCGGCTGGCACCCCGCGCCGCACTCGCCGTAGCCGCCGTCGTTCACCCCGTCGTCGCACGCTTCACCGTATTCCGACTGCACCGTGGCGTCCCCGCAACGCGGCCCGAACACGCAGCCCGGGGCACACTCGCCATATCCCCCCGCGTTCGTGCCGTCGTCGCAGCGCTCGCCGAACGCGCTTTGCACGATGCTGTCGCCGCAGCTGGGTGGGAGCAGGCAATTCCGGCCGCAGCCCGCGCCGTACACCGATTCGTTGATGCCGTCGTCGCATTCTTCTCCCCGGATTTCCTGGACGATGGCGTCACCGCAGTGGGGGCCGAGCACGCAGCCCGGGCTGCAATTGGAGGTGAACCCGTCGTTCACGCCGTCGTCACACTCCTCGCCGGCCTCGGTCTGCACCACGCCGTCTCCGCAACGAGGCCCGAGCACGCAGCCTGGAGCGCACGCGCCGTAGTCGCCGCTGTTCGTGCCGTCGTCGCACTCCTCCGGCGGATCCTGCCGCACGCCGTCGCCGCAGTACGGCCCCCACACGCAGCCCGGCGCACAGGTGCCATAGCGACCGTCGTTGACGCCGTCATCGCACTCCTCACCCGTCTGCACGATGCCGTCCCCGCACCGGGCGCCGGCCCCGCAGGTCGTGGAGCAGCTGGAGTCAGCGGTGCCGTTCAATGCACCGTCGTCACATTGCTCTCCGTACTCGATCTGGATCACGCCGTCGCCGCAGCGGGGACCGAGCTCGCAGCCCGGCGCGCACAGGCCGTATCCGCCAGTGTTCAGTCCGTCGTCGCAGCTCTCCGGAGGATTGTCCGTGACGCCGTCGCCGCAGTAGGGGTTCAGCTCGCAGGTGCTGCTACATCCGCCGTAGCCGTCCGCATTGGCGCTGCCCTCGTCGCACTCTTCGGCCGCGTCGAGGACCCCATCGCCGCAACGCGGAGGCAGCTGGCAGCCGGGGCCGCAGCCCGTGGCCCCGTAGGCCACCGTGGTGTTCGTGCCGTCGTCGCACTCCTCCGGCCCGTTGACTTCTCCGTCGCCACAGTAGTCTCCCCAGACACATCCGGGGGCGCATTCCCCGTAGCCGCCGTCGTTCACCCCGTCGTCGCACTCCTCGAAGGTGGTGGCCACCCCGTCGCCGCAGGTGGGGTCGCAGACGCTGCGCGGAGCGGTGAAGTTCTGCACCGTGACCTTGAAGTTCGAGCCGCACCGATTCCGCTCGGCGTGGAACAGGGAGACCTCGTAGACGTGGCCGGCAACCAGTCCCAGGTCCACGCTGATGGTCCTCGAGCTCCAGTTGAGGGTAGTCGTGGCTGTCGCCACTCCTGCATTGTCGAGGTCAAAGTCGCCGTCGAACGGATAGTGCAGATTTCCCAGGTCCACGACCAGTTGTCCGTTCACAAATACCCAGACATCGTCGTCCCCGGAGAACTCGAAGGACTCGCCACCCTGGTACTCGAACCAGAAGCGGGTTTCGCTCGTGAACGAGACGTTGCTTCCGGGGATCCCTGCGTTGCAGCCTGAGATGGGCTCCATGCCCGCAGCGACGAAGCCTTGATTGGCTATGGGATCGAACCGACCGACGCCGAGAGCGCTGTCGTACACGAAACCGCCGTTGCCATCGGCAGTCAGGCTGAGCGTGCTCGGCACCAGCAGGTTGACGCTCGCGTCATCGTGGTACCACTGGTCGAACCCTGCGGCACCGCTGCTCGTTCCGTGCAGTGCAGGGCTCGGC
The DNA here is from genome assembly GCA_964610275.1 of uncultured Polyangiaceae bacterium. Classification (GTDB taxonomy): domain Bacteria; phylum Myxococcota_A; class Polyangia; order Polyangiales; family Polyangiaceae; genus JAFGBI01. Next base: position 21,155 of record CAZSVU010000095.1, read on the forward strand.
GTGACGTAGACGGGCGTGCCATCCTGGGCCAGCGTCGATTCCACCATCCCGTAGGTCCCGGAAGAATCATACTGGTCGAAGTCGACGTCGGGGTTGAAGTCGGGGTGCTGATCAACCCCTGCCGTCGATCGAGCCGTCTGCATGGCGCTGGTATCGCCTGGCAGATACCACCCGATGAAGTCGCGATAGAGGACGGGCAGGGTGAGGTCGTCTCCCGTTTCTGGATACACATCGACGCAGGTATACCCGGGCTCGACGTTGCAGCTGGCCGAGCACCCGTCACCGTTGGCGGTGTTGGCATCGTCACATTCCTCGTCGGCATACTTCACGCCGTCGCCACAGACGCTCTGGCACACGCCGCCCGGGCAGTGGGGCTCCAGCAGGCACTCGTAGCACCCGTCGAACGGGATATCGTTACCGTCGTCGCACGGCTCTCCGGGCGAGACCTCACCGTCGTTGCAGACCGTGGTGAGGGGCACGCAAGGTTGCCCGGGCGTCGGGCAGCTGTAGCCTATCTCGACCTGGCAGGTGCGGGAACACCCGTCGCCGCTCACGGCGTTGCCGTCTTCGCATTCCTCCACCCCGGCCATGACGAGCCCATCGCCACAGAGCGGGATACAGCGCTGCCCGGGCATGCGGCACACCCACCCGATCTCCACGCTGCAGTCGCTGGCGCAGCCGTCGCCATCGGTGGTGTTGCCGTCGTCGCAGAGCTCGTTGAGCTCCACCGCTCCGTCGCCACACACCACGGTGTTGGTGCACGCCCCTCCATCGGCTGGGCAGTCCCAGTAGCTGGCCTCGATCCGACACAGCGGCGAACACCCGTCGCCTGCAGTGGTGTTGCCATCGTCACATTCCTCGCCAGCGCTCGTCGTGACGGTCAGATCGCCACAGACCGGGATGGGCGAGCAGACGCTCGGCACGCCGACGCAGCGGTATCCAGCCTCCACCTGGCATCCGGCCGAGCACCCGTCCCCGGCGGTGGTGTTGGCATCGTCACAGGCTTCGCCAGCCGAGAATCTGCCGTCCCCACAGGCGACCAGCTGCTCGCAGGCGGCACCGGGGTTCGGACAGTACCAGCCGTCTTCCACCACACATTCGCCGGTGCAGCCGTCTCCGTCCGCGGTGTTGCCGTCGTCACACTGCTCACCCGGCGATCGAGTGCCATCGCCACAGGCGAGCGTGGACACACACGGCTCGCCCGGTGTGGGGCAGGTGAAGTTCGGCTCGACGCTGCAGGCCCCACTGCAGCCGTCCCCCGGCACGGAGTTGCCGTCGTCACATTGCTCCAGGACGCCTCCGGGAGCCCCCTCGTTGATCATGCCGTCGCCGCACGCCGGTCGTGTATCGACGACCACCGGATTGCAGCTGGCGGGCGGATTGTCTCCGGCGCAGGGGTCGATGATGGCAACACAGGCTGCCCCTTCCGTCGGGCAGTAGAACCCATCTTCGACCGACATGCAGTCCGCCGCGCAGCCGTCGCCAGCTGTCGCATTGCCGTCGTCGCAGACCTCGCTGCCCGAGATCTCGCCATCGCCGCAGACGATGGTGGAGACGCAAGGTTCACCCTCGACGGGGCACTCGAAGAACGGCTCCATGGTGCAAACGCCGTTGCAGCCGTCGCCCGGCAGCGTATTGCCGTCGTCGCACTCCTCGAGCGTTCTGCCCGGGGCGCCCTCGTTCACCACGCCATCGCCACAAGCGTCTCCCGTGGCGACGTACATGCCGGTGTCGCACCAATCCGGTGGGTCTTCCCTCGCGCAGATCGAGTCGGCGCCTCCGGCGCCAGAGTCGCCGAACCCGGTATCGTCCAGAACGACACCTCCGGTGCCATCATCCGATCCCGATCCCTCGCCCCCAGAGCCATCGACCACCGACTCCGGCGCGTCCTCTGCGCTGCGACCGCATGCGATAATAGTTAGCGCGCCAAACAGTATGAATGCCGGACATAGCCGATAGAGCTTCATGTCTCCACCTGCCCTTAGAGAAAACGTATTGAATGATAGCGCGCCCTTGCCGTACTCACCATTGACTATCGTCCACGATAATCCACCTGATCCATTCGCCGGCCAGGCCCGACTCCGAGCTGGAAGCGATTCCACGGCAACTCCCCAGCGCCAGCGGTACGGGAGCGATCGCGGCGGGTAGGCTACATTTCCCTACAAGCTCCGACTCATTTCCGTGGCGCGCCCACCGAGCGTTGCACTAGCCGCCGAGCCGCTCACTGTGCGCGCGCTGGCTCCAGAGGTCAGGAGGCAGTCACCGTGCCTGCCGCTTGTCCTGAGCGGTGCTCAATCGACCTCGTAGACTTCGACCCAGTTGGGCTCGCTGACGAATACGAGCCGACCCCCGGTGGCGAAAGTGATGCCTTCGTACTGCGGTGAGCCTTCGAGCGCGCGCTGCTCCAGGATTTCCCCAGTATCCGGGACCACGCGTATCACCTTGCTGCTTTCGTGGCTCAGAACGAGCAGCGTGTTGCTGTCGACGTCGAAAGCGACGCCGGATAGATCGATCATCTCTGCGCCAATCTCCGTTGCCGCATTCCAGGGCTCGTCCACCGTCAGCGTTCCGCTCGAATAGTCGTAGGTGCCCGCAGCGCCATTGCGCAGGAACGAGAGCACGCGGATGGGGACGTTTCCGCCCCCTTCCTGACAGACGTAGAAGCGGCCGGCAACTCCGACGTCCGGCTGCCACGCCACGCCCTCGAACCCCACGTTGACGGTGGCGGGCGGGGCACTCACGACGTAGCGTTCCACGTCGGCCGCGCCCATGTCGGCCGTCACTGCCCCGGGCGCAATGGTGACGACGTACACTTCGTTGTCCTCCACCACGATCGCGAAGCGGTCGTCGCCCAGATAGGCGACGTCTTCCGTGTCCGTCGGGCCGTTCTCGAGCGAAATCGTGCGGAGCCGGGTGGAGAAGTCCGTCGAGAACTCGTGCAGAACGTGGCTCGTGTTGGAAACCACGTAGAACGTGTCCGTCTCTGGCTGATGGGTGACTCCAGAAGCCTGGTCGGGCCCCTCCACGGTCAGCGGTCCAAGGACGCGGACGTAGTCGTCCAGCGACGTGTTCGCCCCCCCCGCTCCACCCATCGGAGCGCCGGCGCTTCCGCCTGCCGGGGCTGCCCCGCCGCTCCCCGTGGAGTCTCCGCCCATGCCCACGGCTCCGCCTGCGGAGCCAGCTGATCCGCCCACGCCAGCCCCTCCGCTGCCTGGCGTCCCACCGGAGGCGCCGGCACCGCCGATTCCCGTACCCCCGGTGCCGCCCATCGTCACTGCCCCGCCGATTCCATCACCACCGCTGCCGGTGCCGCCGATCCCATCACCGCCGGTGCCGGTGCCGCCGGCTGCATCGCCACCGGTGCCGGTGCCGCCAGATCCGATCGAGTTGCCTCCGATGCCGCCCGAGCCGCCGCTGATTGGGGTCCCGGCCGCACCGCCCGCAGCCGTGGTACCACCGCTCTCGG
>CAZSVU010000096.1:0-24608 GCA_964610275.1 uncultured Polyangiaceae bacterium
GGTGTCGCCGCCCACGCCGGTGTCGCCGCCCACGCCGGTGTCGCCGCCCACGCCGTCGGCACCGCCGCTGCCCGTGACCGAGCACAGAGCGGGCGCCTCGTCACTGCCGTCAGCGCAATCCGTGATGGCGTTGCACCGGTAGACGAGCGGGATGCATTGCCCGGTGCCGCACGTGAATTGCGAAGCGTCGCAGGCCACCGCGCCACCGACGCCCAGGTCGCCACCGACGCCAGGTGCACCGCCGAGGCCGGGTGCGCCGCCGACGCCGGGTGCGCCGCCGACGCCCATGTCTCCCCCGATCCCACTGCCTCCGACACCCATGGCGTCACCGCCCACTGCAGGCATGCCCCCCGCGCCGTTTTCTGCTCCGGCGGCTCCACCGGTCCCTGTGCCGCATTCGCACGCGAGCCAGTCCGGGCCGTTCCCATTGCAGTACTGGACTCCTTCCTGACCGTCGGGACACGTGCAGTATCGTCCCTGTCCCGCCTGACAGGGCGTGTCGGGCGTCGCGCGGTCTCCGCACCCCCAGGCGGACAGGGTAAGGCCCCCCAGAAACACCCATATCTTGACCAAGTTCGTCTGGCGCATGGCTCTCCTCGGGTAGTGGAAGCCTACACGCGGGAAAGTACCTGCGCGAGCCAATTGAGCACTGCGACTGCGACGGTCATGGCGCCGCGGCTGCGCATCGCCGCCCAAAGCGCTATGGTCGGGGTAGGTACTTGTGGGACTTCGACCGGATTGGCTTGCCGGCTGTGTCGTGCCGCTCTTGGCCGGTGGTTTCATTGCGTGCAGCGGCGAGACCGTGGTCAGCTTGTTGGATACCGGCGACTCGGGACTTGGGGGCCGGGCTGGGGCTGGGCACAGCGACGGTGGATCGTCCTCGGACGGCGGCACGGGCGGCTTGGGTGCGGGCACTGCGCAGGGGGGCGGGTCCGCTGGCGGCGCCGGGCCCATGCCCGTCGGGTGCGTGGTCGTCGATTACTCGGACGGTGAGGTGCCGCTCACCGACTACCAGATCAACTTCACGCTCAACACCACCATCTTGATTGCGGCGGATCAGCTCCGCACCGATTGCGCCGATCTGCGGGTGCTCAGCGGGCCAGGGTCCAGCACGGTTCTGCCCACGTGGATCCCTCGTCACACCTGCGAGCGGCTGTCCACGCAGGTGTGGATTCGGCTACCGGAGATCCGTCCCGGCGAAACGGTCAGCCTACCGATCGAGGCCGGGGATACCGGGGTCGAGCCGGAATGGTCGGGCGAGGACGTTTTCGAGTTCTTCGACGGTTTCGACGGCGTCGAGCTCGACAGCGACCGCTGGCTCCAGTTCGGGTCGGGGAGCATCTCCCTCGACGATGGCTTGCTGTCCTCGACTGGCCCGGTGCTGCTGCAGTCCCAGGCAGTCGTGCTCGGCAGCGCGTCGTCCGTGCTGGGGGTGCGGATTCGGGCTGAGAGCTCGAGCGAAACCGAAGTGGACCTCGGTGCCGGTGTGCTGACCGCCACCTCCGGTGACACCCTGTCCGCGTTCGACCGCAGCTGGGACGGGGTGGTGCTGTCGAGTGCGGAAGGAACGGCGCTGGTGGTGGATGGCGAAGCTGGAACGACGTGCGACGATGTGTCCTTCAGTCGCGACCTGATCGTGAACGTTGCGTGGGCCTACACCGAAGACACCCGTCCGGTCGGCTTCCTCACAGCGGAGTTCGGCTACGAGGAGCAGGCGGATGGGATCCGCGCCTGGCTGGTCACGAGTCGGGACTACAGCCTGATCGCGAGTCACGACCAGGCGTGCACACTACCCGAACGATTGCCGGTTCTCATCGGACTGGATCACACCGATGGCGGGCACGTGCCCACGCAACAGATGGACTACGTCTACGTCCGCCAACAGGCTGCGATTGAGCCCACGGTGCAGGTGTTGAGCGCGTGCGCAGCCACCGAACCCATCGACCCTGAGCCGGTGCCGCAGTGAGAGGCGTGGGGGGCGGCGGGGAATGCGCCTGAGCGGGTCGCGTGCGCAAATCTACTGGGCGCGATTCGGGGCGAAGCAGCAGCGGAGGTCGGGAGTTCGTCAGGCTGCCAACCAGCTGCGCGCGTGCGCTACATCAGGATGCGCAGGCCGTCTTGGGTCAGCTTGCCCAGCTGGCTCATGGCATCGAACTCGCCGGGGCTGCCTTTGACGTAGAGGAATTTGAGCGACTCGAGTGGCAGCAGCGGTGAGAAGTCCTTGACCCGAGTGCGTTGCAGGCTCAGCCGCTCCAGCTTGGTCAGCTTGGCCAACGGCGAGACGTCCTCGACGGGAGTGTCGTCGAGCTGCAGCTCGGTGAGCTTGGTCATTCCGCTGAGGGGCTTCAGGTCTGCGACTTGAGTCAGGCCCAGGTCGAGTCGGTCCATGTTGGTCATCCCCGCCAACGGGGAAAGGTCGCGCACTCGATTCATGGATGCGCGCAGCGACTGGATTTTGGTCAAGCCGGCGATGGGGGAGAGATCATTGAGCTCGCCGCGGCCCAGGAAGAGCTCCCGGAGATCCTTCATGTGCGGCAGCAGGCAGATATCGAGCTCGTCGACCTGCATTTGTGACAGGTTCAGCGAACGGATCTTGATGAGCTCCGCCTTGGTGATGTCGCCGTTTGGCTTCTGGAGCTTGAAGCGCACGGCTTCTTCCACTTTCGGGTCGTCGAATTTCACGATTGGGCCCTTCGGGCAGTCCTCGGCCTTCTTGCGAGGCTTGAGCTTGACCTTCTTTGCCGGTTCGGGCTCAGACGACGGAGCCACCGATGGCAACGCCGCGGGCGTGGCGCTGGGCCTGGTCGGAGTGGGCTGGGGCGGCTCCTCACACCCGCCGAGAAACAGCAGAGCGGCGCTGAGAGCACCCAGGAGCGGAAGCGTGAACATGGCTCGACGTGAACGCTGCATGGCGGGACCGACTGTATCAGAGAGCCAGCCGTGCGAAGAGTCCGAAACGCGGCCCGCTACGGCGCCGCGATGCCCACCGGGCCCGCGAGTGTCGGTGGCTCGGATCCGGAGATGAATGCGGGGAGCATCGAGAGGGCTTCGACCACGCTCTGGCGGGTCAGTGTGGTCTCGAAGCGTAGCTTCGGATGGTCCGTGGCGTCTCCGCCCAGGGTGTAGACGATCGGAGTGGACCCGCGGCGCGGAGTGGCAGCCACGAGCTCCCGCCAGGCCTGCATCTTGCCTGAGTAGTCATAGGTCGAGAACCCCAGGCTGGGTCGCGCCAAATCGCAGACTGAGGTGAAGCCCCCCAGTGCGTGACCGCCTTCGGCCAGCTGCGTCAGCTGCTCGCGCACTGCCGCGAGCTGGGTGTTCGGTTTGCCGCCCAGTACGCTGCGTAGCTTGCGCTGCAACAGGTCGTGGTTGAAGGCGAGGCCGATCCAGGTTCGTGACGGTCCCTGCGGCACCGCGACCAGCCGCAGCACCTGTCGCTTCGACGTGGTGCTCGGTGGCGTCAGGTAGGAGGCATTGCCCAGCATTCGAACCAGGTTCTGGTGCATCTCCTGATTGGTCGGAAACTCGAAGTCGAAGGCGAGGCTTCCTCGGGGGAAGCCACGCGGGGCACGTCGCCGTTTCACCCTTGGCGCCCCGTTCCACGCCGAGAGCAGGCCCCGGTTCGAGGCAGCCTCTCGGTGCAGCTGCTCGACTAGCCGCTGAGCGCTGTCGAGCCAGGCCAGAACTTCGGCATGCGGCGTCTCCGTTCCCACCGCGCTCCAGCCAAAACCGCTGGCGAACGCCTCCAGCTCGCGAACGTACGATGAATCCCCGGGCTCCACTTTCTGGACCGACTCGTCGATGCCGCGGGCCCACACCCAGGCGGCGTCGGCTCGCGGTCGAGCGCTGAAGAGATCGTCGACCGCGCGCAAGGTCCTCGGATCGAGCGACGCGAACTGGAGCGCGACACGCAACAGCTTCGAGAGGCCGTCGAATACGGGGCGGACGTGACGCTCGTCGAGGCCCTGGGCGAAGCCGGCCGAGGTCGAGTCCAGCGGGAGTTGCCAGAACAGCTCAGGTGGGGGAGCGGCCTGCTGGAGCTGTTGGCGAACGAGCTGCGCCGGCCAGGACTTGGCGCCGGCGAGCTCGAGCTCGGCCGTGAGCCGGCCACCGGTGTCGGTGAGCTGGGCCTGGGCCTCCAAGCGCGTCGCTTCCTGGAAGACCTGAAAGAACTGGCCGACCAGGAGCTCGGGCACCTGCAGCAGCTCGGGGTCACGAATCCCGAACTGGTCGACCAACAGGCGCTGTGTGTCCTTCAAGGCGTCGCGCGCCTCGTCCCGCAGGAACGGCAGAGTCTGGCGGCGGAGCTCGGAGAATTGAACCTCCAGATGCGCGTGGTCGCGAGGTGCGGCTCGGGCTGGCGCGCCCCGTGTCAACCAAGGCCGGAGTCGCTCCAGGCTCTGGTTGTGGAAGGCGCAGCTCAGGCGTGCCGGCGCGGGACCGATGCCGCGAGAGAGATCGCAGGCTGCGTGGCCCCAAGGGATCGTGTCGCGGTCCTCCTCGGGCACGAACGAGGGGAGCTCCTCCTCCTCCGGATGGGCAAACGAGCCTGGCTCGCCGGGATACCTCGGAACGAAGTACCGGTAGACGCCCCGCTCGACGCGGAAGCTCCGATACAGGAGCGCCAGTTGCCGCTTCGCGCGACCGTAGTCGGCGAGAGGCAGGGAGCAGGCCGTGTCGACTTCGGGCTTGCCGTGCTTCGTGCACCAGGTAATCGAGCTGGCACAATCGGTGCCGGCATTGCGGTCCATCTCGACCAGGATGTGAGAAAGCCAGTGCGAGCCGAGCTTGGGTGGCGCGCCAGCCCGAGCGCCTGCCAGCTGGAGTGCCTGGCGTTCTAGCTCGGCGAGGGGAGGGATGTGAGCCGAAGCAAACAACCCAGCAGGCGCGGCGACCGTTTCCAGTGGCAGCTCGGCGGCCGACACGACTTCGTTCTCCGGAGGTGGCCGAGTGGGAGTGGTGACTTCGGTCGTCGGTGTTGCCGCGGGCGCGCAGCCCAGCAGCGCACCGAGCAGTGCACTGATCGCCGCGTGCTGCCTCCGTCGCATGTGCGGAGCGTACCCGATTTTCGGAAGCGCCGCGCCCCCCCGGGGTGCTCAGCTCCACCTGGAGGTCGAGTGCAGGCCGTCGTGGCCAAGCTCCAGTGTGACCCGACCTGCGCGCTCGGGTGTGATGGCGGGTAGGAGCAACGCGAGTAGCGTCGCGATGGCCGTCACCACGCCACCGCCGCGGACGAGCCGCGACTGGGTCCAGCTCCGCTGGGTCTGAGCCAACATGGCGAGCGCTGGAGCGGTGAGCAGGGCTGCCGCGGCCGCGTACAGGCCCGGGAAGATGAATCCGATCGCGTCGTAGAGCAGCCAGAACACGGGCACTTGAACCAGAGCGGTGGCCAGGCTGCCTGAGACCGCCACCAGCCACGGCCACGTCTGCGGACGAAGCCGCAGGGAGATCGCAACGGCGTCCATTGCGAGGCAGGGAACGAGAAAGAGGTAGCTGAAGCCGGGGAGTGTCAGGACCACTACCAGCTGCACCAGGTGCCAGACGAGCCAAGCTCCAGCCCAGGCGCTCCAGGCGTCGTGCCGGACTCCAAACGCGAGTCCGACTGCAGCCGTGACGGTGAACCCGAGTCCCGAGAGAGCTGCGCCCACCAGCCAGGGGTGTGCCACCCAGTACGTCGGCAGCGCGCCGCCTGCGCTGAGCAGCAGGCCCAGCGCCTGCCCGGCTGCCAACGCGAGCACTGGTGCCAGCAGGCAGATCGCCGCGCCCCAGGCCGCCCGATCCAGTCGGATGCGTCGGCGGTGGCCCCACCAGGCGAGACCGAAGAGCGCCCCGCTGAGCAGCGCCAATGGAAGCGCCCAGCCCTGGGGCCAGTACACCAAGCGCCAGCCGAGTAGATCGAAAAACACGGCGTCGTCGGCTGCGGTCTGGCGGGGATCCAGGCTGTCTGCCAAGGCGGCCGCACAGGCCATATCATTCGTGACTTCATGCTGCAGCGTCCCGAGGTCGACGTTCTCCAGCGAATCGAGCGCGGTGTGGTAGTGAACCACGTCGCGGATGTTGGAGAAGCCGAGGCCCGCCATGCCCGCGCGGCGGAACACGGTCAGATCCGTGTCGTTCGGGGTCAGCTGGTAGACGCTGTAGAACACCGACGTGCTCACCGGGCGTGTCGCGTGTCGAGCGAGCGTCCGGATCAGCCCGTAGTTGCCCGTGCTCGTCTCGAACATGAGTGTCGGGCCGCTCGTGCCACGGGATTCGACGTTGATCGCGACGGCGACTTTTTGCGCCCAGGGATGCTCGCGGACGAACGCCTCCGCTCCGAGCAGTCCGAGTTCTTCGCCGTCGGTGAACAGCAAGAGGACCGGGTGCCGCAGCCGGGGCCGGTGACGGAGCACGCGTGCGACCTCGATCAACTCGGCCACGCCCAGGCCATCATCCGAGGCCCCCGGACCGGCTTCGACGGAGTCGTAGTGAGCGCTCAGCATCACCGCTGGTCCGCCCTGACTGCCTGGAATCCGCACCGCCACGTTCTCGACTGCGCCGCAGCGTTTGGTGATGGGCCCGCACGCGAATGCAGACTGGACTCGAGGCGAGTAGCCGAGGATTTCGAGCTCGGCGATCAGCCGCTGCCGCACCCGGGCGTTCTCGGCGCTGCCGAGCGGGTGGGGGCGGCCACCGCCGAGCACGCGCTCGAGCGCCTGATAGGCGCGGTGCGCCGAGAACTCCGTGGGCGAAGCAGTCGCAGCTCGAGGTTCGATGGGTTGATAGCGGATGGCCGCGAGCGCAGCCACGAGCAGCGGTATCACCAGCGCGACGCCGAGCCAGAGCGGACCGTACTTGCGTGCCGTCGACGGCGCGGCGTCGGCCGGGCTCGGATCGGACGGTGCTTCGGCTGAGCGCATCGGATCGGGTGGACGCGCCCCGCCGACCGAGACGGGCTCGGTGCAGCCAGCCGTCCCTCCATTCCCTCGGGAAAGTGTGCGCTGCACCTAGTAGAACGCGCTGGCCGCGACAAGCAGCTTGTTCCGGGTGCCGGTCGCGACGAAGCCTCCGGTTGTGCCCGTGCGGCTTCGGTCTCCCGGCTTCCGAACGGCGTTTTGCAGTCTGACCGGATGACAGGCGGCTCGACGCCCCGATTTGGCGCCCTTCCCACGCTCGGACACGGTCGGGCCGACAGGGAGGTGGTCCCGGGAACGGCGCGTTTTCGCCCCGGCCGTTCGGCGAGGTTTGACATCCCCAGGTCAGTGCTCAAGGGTTCCTTCGAAGCCAAGGGAAAGGACGCGATGAACCTCTTGTCACTACTGTTGTCTGCCGCGGTGTCTGCGGCTGCGACCGCCCCGAAGATACCGGTCGAGCACTATCAGCTCGACAATGGAATGAACGTGCTTCTGAGCCACGACGCGCGCCTGCCGGTGGTGGCGGTGGAGATCCGCTATCTAGTGGGTGCGGGGCACGAGCGAGACGGGCGGACGGGCTTCGCGCACCTATTCGAGCACCTGATGTTCCAGGGGTCCGAGTCGTACAACGCCGAGTACTTCAAGCCGTACGAGCCGATTGGCGGCGAAGTGAATGGCACCACCAGTCGCGATCGCACCAACTTCTACGAACGCGTGCCCGCCAACTACCTCGAGCTCGCAGTCTGGATGGAATCCGACCGGATGCAGGGGCTACTTCCCGCCCTGGACCAGACCAAGCTCGACAACCAACGTGACGTGGTGTTGAACGAGCGTCGTCAGCGCTACCAGAACCAGCCCTACGGCATGGTGTGGGAGTACCTGACCGAGGCGCTGTACCCCACCAAACATCCGTATGGGCACACCACCATGGGCTTGCCCAAGGATATCGAGGCGGCCACTCTGGAGGACGTCCGCGACTTCTTCCATCAGTACTACGTGCCCGCGAACGCTGTGCTCACGCTGGCAGGGGACTACGACCGCGAGCAAGCCAAGGACCTCATCGCCAAGTACTTTGGGGGCATGGCTGGTGGGAAGCGAGCCCCATCGCCACAGGCCGCGATGCCCAAGCTCGACAAGATCACGCATCTCACCAAGACGGACGACGTCAAGCTGCCACGCGTGTACTTGGCCTGGCACACGCCCGCCCTGTACGCCCCAGGGGACGCCGAACTCGACCTGATGGCCAGCGTGCTCACCACGGGCAAGACCAGCCGCCTCTACCAGCCGTTGGTCTACGAAAAGAAGATTGCCAAGGACGTGTACGCCTACCAGGTCTCGCAGCAGCTGAGCAGCTTCTTCGTGATTCAGGCCACGGCCGCGCCGGGTGAGAAGCTCGAGGACTTGAGCCAGGCGCTCCTTCAGGAAATCGAAAAGGCGCTGAGCACGCCGCCCACCGATGCCGAGCTCAACCGCGCGCTCAACGAGTACAAGAAGACGTTCTACTCGCGGGTCGAGAGCGTGATTTCACGGGCATCGATGCTCAGCACCTACTTTCACGCCACCGGAACGGCGGACTACATCGGGGAGGATCTGGCGCGCTACACGCGTGCCACGCCGGGTTCGGTGCACGCCGAAATTCAGCGCTGGCTCGACCCCAAGAAGTACGTGCGCATCGACATCGTGCCCGGGGCTCGGGCAGGGGGTGAGAAGTAATGCACAGACGGCGCGTGAGCGCGCGCGCCGCGAGCCGGCGCGCTGCACGCCGGCAGCGCCGGGTCGCGTGGCTCGGACCAGCCCTGGTCGCCGCGGTGGCTGGGTGCGGCGGCGCTCCACTTCCTCCCGAAACCATTCCTGCTCCCCCCCGTGCCGAGGTGGCTCCCGTGATTGCCGAACACATGCCTGATCGCTCCAAACTGCCAGAACCAACCGCGCTGCGTGACTGGGCCCCGCCGGAGCCCCAGACCTGGACGCTGAAGAACGGCATTCGCGTGTGGTACCTGGAGCAGGGTCCCACGCCGCTGGTCAGCGTCATGCTGGTGGGACTGCGCGGTGGGGCGGCCGATCCGGTCAAGAAGATCGGGCTGACCGAGCTCACGGCGGACATGCTGGACGAGGGGGCGGCGGGCAAGAGCGCGCTGGAGATCAGCGAGCTGCTGCAGGAGCTCGCTACGGACTACTCGGCTGTTGCCGACGTGGATCACGTCATGCTCAGCATGCACCTGATGGCGGACACGTTCGATCGTTCCGTGGCGCTGCTGGCCGATATGGTGCGGCGGCCGGAGTTTCCCAAGGCCGAGTTCAAGCGCCGCAAGGACCAGCGCATCGCTCAGGCGTTGGCCAACGAGGCCCAGGCCAGTCACGCGCGCGCAGTGGTCACCCGTAAGGCCCTGTTCGGCGACGGCTATGCCGGTGAGTTGCCCGCGGGAACTCGGCGCACGCTTCCGGAAATCGGCTTGAATGACGTCAAGGCGCACTACAAGCAGCTCTTTGCTCCGGACGGCGTGGAGCTGGTGGTGGTGGGCGGCATCGGCGCGGAGCCGGCCAAGGCCGGGCTGGAAGCCGCCTTCGGTGACTGGAAAGGCAAGGCGAAGGCGGACCACGCACCGGTGGCCCAGCAGCAGCCCGAGGCGGGTGTGTATCTCGTCGACTTCCCCGATGCGCCCCAGTCCTCGCTGGCAGTGGCGCGGCGTTCCGCCGGCGCGGACGCCCCCGACTACTTCCCGGCGATGATCTACAACCGCCAGATGGGCGGAGCGTTCTCCAGTCGGCTCAACCTCAACCTCCGTGAAGACAAGGGCTACACCTACGGCGCGCGCAGCCTGTTTCGGCGCTGGAAGGAGGCGGGCTACTTCGGACTATTCACCGACGTGAAGACCGAAACCACCCGGGCCAGCGTCGAGGAGTCGTTCAAGGAGCTCCAGGCCTTCTGCCAGGACCGACCACTGACTCAGGAAGAGCGTGACGATGCCGTCAACGGACTGCTGCTCGGGTTTCCGGGACGCTTCGAGCACGTGAGCACGGTGGCGGCCCGGTTTGCGACGTTACCGGTGCTGCAACGTCCGGCCGATTGGTTCGTGCGTTGGCCGGAACGGGTGCGGGCCGTGACGTTGGAGGATGCCAACCGCGTGGCAGCCCGGAGCTGTGATCCCAAGTCCTACGTCGTGGTGATCGCTGGCGACCGCAAGAAGATCGAGCCCGAGCTTCAGAGCCTGGGGCTCCCGATCATTCCGTACGACGCGCAGGGCACGCGCCTGAAGCAGTAGCGGCCGCGCTACTGGGGCTTGCGGCTGCTCTTGGGTATCGGTGCCACCCCGCCCAACGCCTGCCAGACGCCGACGGCCCACTTGTAGCCACCGGACCAGTCCGGGTGCCGACCATCCTCCATGCGCGGCAGGTTGAGCTGGGTGGTATCGAAGTAGGTGCAGTGCCCGAGGTTGGCTCTCAACACCCGGATGAACCCACGGTCCTTCTTCCACAGGGGAGGTGAGATCCACATGCAGGGTCGGGACCGGGTTTCCCGTATCAGCTGGCGGATGTCCTCGGCGCGGTCCTCGGGGGTCGGATCGAATAGCTCGTTCGAGCCCAGGGAGATCAGCACCACTTGGGGGTCGTACTGGTACATTGCCTTGCGCAGAAGCCCGTCCCGGGCCCAGCTGCGGGTGGTCGAGGAGTCTCGAGCCTCGATGAAGTAGTCCCGCTTGTCGTCCCACACCGCCCGTCGCAGGTAGTTGCCCACCAGGGGAACCATCGAGTCGCCAGCGTGGAGAATGCGCGCGGCGCGCGCCGCCGGGACCCAGGTCGCTCCCAGGCGCAGCCGCAGGGGCGTTTGCGCGGTGGCTGCGAAGGGCAGGGACGCAGTGGCGGTGCTGGATGCCGCTGGCAGCGGCAGTGATCCTCCGTCGCCGGTGCGGTGCGCTGGGTCCGCGGGCGGCGACGCTTCGACGCGGGCACTGGGGCTCGCCGCGGACGCGGGCGAGGCTGCTGCGGGGCCGCTTCCGCCAGCAGTCTGCTCTTGCTTGCAGGCCGGCAAGGCGAGTGCCTGGAGCAGCGCCAACCCAGCGGCGGATCGCATGAAACGCACGGCGGGGGCGATTGTTCTCACACAATCCGGGGCCGTGGCGACTTTATGTGTTCGGGGCGACGTGGGCTGCTCCGATGGCGGCGCTTCGACCGGCTGACCGCGCAACTCCTGCACGGGTTGGCATGCGCGCCGAGCTTCGTGCTACGGACCGACGGCACATGCGGCTGCGGACCATCTCGGGTTGGGCCTTTGCCCTTGCCACGTTGCTGCTGGTGGGCCCCGCCGCAGGCCGGAAACCTGCACCGGTGGGGTCGGAGGCGAACGCCACTCCGGCAACGGTTCGCGCGGGCCTGCAGCTGCCCGTGCAGAAGGCCAAGCTCGACAACGGGCTCCGGGTGGTGATGACCGTGAACCGGTCGGCGCCGACGCTTGCGGTGTGCATGGCCTACGACGCAGGGTTGCGCGACGAGGGTCCCGCTGAGCAGGGATTCGTGCACCTACTGGAAGAAATCCTGCGCCAGGCTGGCGGGCAGCCGGCATTGGTTCAGGCTCGAGGCGGCACGGCGTTCAGCCAGGTCGGACACGACCGCACGACTTTCTGCAGTGACGTGCCTGCGGGCGAGCTCGATCTCGCCGTCTGGCTGGAGGCACGGCGAATCGGAGTCGGGGTGCCGTCGGCCCCCGAGGTCCAACGCGCGGGAGCGACCGCGGCGGCTCGTCTGCGTCGCGAAGGGTCACGTTTGGAGCACGTGGGACAGTATCGCCTTTCGGGACTCATGTTCCTCGGCGCGAGGCAGCAGCTCCCGGATCCGGGGGCGGCCGTGGAGGAAATCGAGGGCACCGAGCGCCGACGTGTGCACCAGTTCTTCCGGGACACGTTTCGATTGGACCGTGCAGTCTTGGTCATTTCGGGTGATTTCGATCCGGATGCGGCGATGCGCGTGGTGCGGCGCGAATGGGGTGGGGTGAAGCCCGCGCGCAGCGCCCGCGCAGCGCCCGCGCGGACGGACGTGCGGCAGCAGAGCGAACGCTTTCTGGCGCTCGATCAGGACCTGACTCAGGCTCCCGTTCTGCACGTCGGCTGGGTGATCCCTGCGGTTCGCACGCCCGCGCATCGCGCATTGACCCTGGCGGCGATGCTGCTCGGCGGTGATGCGGGCTCGCTGCTGCATCGAGAGCTGGTGGTGCGCACGAAGCTGGCGCGATCCGTGTCGGCTTGGACCGGTGGCGACCGGGATGCCACCGAGCTGGTCGTGCGCGTCGAGCTCACCCGAACGGCCACCATCAAGAAGGTGGAGCGAGCCATCCGCGACCAACTTCGACGCCTCGTCTATGCGGGGCCCACTCAGGCCGCCCTCGACGCGGCTCGCAACCGCTGGCTGACCGCGCTGGTGTTGCGAACGCAAACGAACTTGGAGCGCGCCCAGCTGCTGGGGGAGACCGAGCTCATCGCCGGAGATGCTCGCCTGCTCGCCCGGGAAGTCGATACTTTCGAGGCGATCACCCGGGGCCAAGTCCGCGACGCAGTGAAGGCGTATCTCGGAGACACCCAGCGCTCTGCGGTGGCCGCGTATCCACCTGGATGGCGCGTCCCGGCGGGGGGGCCGCTACAGCACTTCCACTTGGTGCACCCTGGCGAGAGCTTGATCGCCATCGCCAAGCACTACCAAGTCAGCCTCAAGGACCTCTTGGCAGCGAACGAGCTGGACGCCAAGAAGCCCATCTATCCGGGACAGAAGCTGCGTCTGCCAGCCGGGGCGAAGGTGCCGAAACAGAAGCCCGGCGCCAACCGGAAGCCTGCTCCCCGAGGCCGGTCGAAGAAGGCCGAGCCAGCCGCGCGAGGCAAGCCAGCCAAACCAGCGGCGACGTCGAAGCCGACCCAGGCGACGAGCCGGCGTGCCCGGCCGGAGGCCAAGGCGCCGCCCCGGCGCACCGCCAGCCAAGCGAAGGCGAAACCCCAGGCGCCGACCCAGCGCGTGCACGTGGTGAGCAAGAATCAGACGCTGCTCGGCATTGCGCGGCGCTACGGTGTTACCCTCACCCAGCTCTGCCGCGCCAATGGGATCACCTCCAAACAGCCGATCCGGCCGGGGCAGCGCCTGGTGATCCCCGCGCAGCAGTAGCCGGCTGACCAGAACGCGCCGCGACCCGTCGGCGGAACCGTTGGAGGGTAGTCGACGACTCGCGGGGTGGTTACCCTCGGGGCGGATGAAGATCTGGTGGATCGCCGCACCGATTCTCGCGACTGCGCTCTACGTGGCAGTCCGGGCACTGCGCGGGACGCCCGCGCAGTGCGTGGCCCCGCCGCCAGCGGCAGCGAGCGCAGAGCCGACGAGCGCAGCGCAGGAGGGAGTCACCGTGTGGATCGAGACGGGATCGGGTAGGCAGAGCGCAGTCGCCTACCTGCATGAGCAATCCAGCCACTCTCGCTCGGCGGTCTTCCGCGAGCCACGAGTGTTCGTCAAGTCGCCCCCGCCGCCGACCAAGTCGCTGCCCGATGCGGCGCGAGTCCCGCTGCCGACTCCGGTCCGGCATGCCGGAGTGAGCGTGCACCAGGCGGTGCGGCAAGTGGGCTCGGCACGAGCTGGCAGGGCGGATTCCGAGCAGGCGGCGCATTCTGGCGAGACCGCGCCGAGCACAGCGACGAGCGCTGCTGGCGCCGCGACCGGTGCCCAGACCCGTCGGATCGTGGTGGAACGGCTCGCCGCGGCTTCGGCCGTTTCTCTCAGCACGCTGACTCAGTTCTTGCACTACGCGGCCGGCGTGACCAGCCCCCACGCGGTGGGCTCCGGGATCCTGCTGCGAGCCGCTCCCTCTGCCGGGGCGCTCTACCCGGTCGACCTGTACGTCGCGGCTCGCGCCGTGGAAGGGCTCGAGCCGGGCGTGTACTACTACGATCCGCACCAGCATGCGTTGCTGCGAACTGGTGCTGCGGATGCCGTACGACGGCTGGCGCAACACGTTCCCATCGGCAGGCGCGTGGAGGCTGCACCGTTGAGCTTGGTGCTGGCTGCGACCTTTGACCGGACTGTCGCCAAGTACCGTTCGCGGGCGTACCGCTACGTGGCGCTCGATGCCGGCCACGTTGCCGCGAACGTGGCCCTGACCGGCGTTGCCCTGGGAAGTCGATGCCAGCTCGAGCCACTGTTCGAGGACGAGCCGCTCGCTGGGATCGTTGGAGCCGGTCCAGGTGAGGGTGTCGTGCTACTGCTCAGCTGCGGATTGGGAGCGGAGCCGGGGGCGGCCGGCCCGGTTTCGCGCCTGTCGATCCCGGCACACGAGCCGCCCGAGCTACCTCGTGATCCCGACCACCAGGAGCTCAGCCGTCTGTCCCACCGCCTCACGTCGTGGAGGCTGGCGGAGCAGATGCCGCGGGAGCTCCGCCTGACTGCCGTACCCCCACCGCCCCAGACCGAGCCTGTCGCGTTACCCGAGCCGGCCCCGGCAGACCGAGACCTGTTCGAGGTCATCGCCGTGCGACGGTCCTTTCGAGATTTCGCGCCTCGGGCCGTCGCGGTCGAGCAGTTTGCAGGGGTTTTGGCCGACGCCCACGCCTTTTCACCCCGGGTACGCAGCCAGGCGTTCATCGAGCTCTATGTGTTCGTTCGAGCTGTGGATGCCGTCGCCCCCGGACTGTATCGGTATCACCCCGACCTGCACGCCTTGGAGCGAATGCGGGCGGGAGAGTTGGCCCAAGAGATCCAGTCGGCTGGGCTGTCGCAGGAGTCGCTCGGTAGTGCAGCGTTTGTGTTGGCATGGGCCGCCCGAATGGACGTGATCGAGAAGACCGACGGAGCTCGCGGGTATCGGCACGCTTTGTTGGATGCGGGCTTGGCTGGAGAACATGCGTACTTGTCTGCCGTCGCTCGACACCTCGGCATCTGCGGCGTGGGAGCGTTCCATGACGACGCTGTCAATCAACTGCTCCGATCCGAGAATGGCACGCGCGTGGCCCTGTACTTGCAGGGCGTGGGACAGCGTGAATGAACGCGCTTTTCCCGAACGTCACTCCACTTTGGTGACGCCAATGGAAACTCCGCTGCGGTGGCGGTGATTGACACGTGTGTCACCCCATCGTTTTCACCATGAGGGCGTTGGGGAGCCGCCCCACCGGCCAATTGCACTGGCCCTGCAATTGCTGCCGACCAGTGGGTTGGTTGAGCCACCCGCGCAAGAAAACGCACGAGAAAGCGTGCAGCGGTTTTGCGCCGTCAACGCTTGGAATGACGATCTGTGCTTGCTAGACTCCGCAGACCGTCAGAAGGGGGCGGCCAAGTGAGCGGACAGTTTCCGATTGGAACGGCCGATGGCGTTCGTGTTCGATTCGTCGACTCGGATGATGGAGCGTTGTCGATATTGGAGATCGAGAACCCTCGAGAGCACGAGGTGTTTGCCGACGTGCGCCAGACCCTGCACCGGGTGGGCGTTCAGGTCGTCAACATCGAAGTGCGTGCAGACGACGAACGGATGGTCGGGCGGCTGCATTTGACCGAGCTGGATGGCTCGGCGATCGCGAGTCAGCGTCATCTCGAGATTCAAGAGCAGGTTCTTCAGGTGGTCCTGGGGCAGGCCACGCTGCACAGCACCAAGCCACCGCCGGCGGAGTCCGCCGCGAGCTGACTACGGCTCCCGACCCAGAGAAGCCCTTTGTGGCGCATCGTGGGGTGGGGACGGCGTAGGAACGGCTTGGGGGAGGGAAGGCGCCGAGCTGGGCTCGGCGGCTGACTTGCCACGGCTCCCAAGCCAGAGAAGCCTATTGTGGCGCATCGTGGGGTGGGGACGGCGTAGGAACGGCTTGGGGGAGGGAAGGCGCCGAGCTGGGCTCGGCGGCTGACTTGGGAAGCCGCCGAGCTGGGCTCGGCGGCTGACTGACGTGTGCCCGCCGAGGTATGCTCCCGGCCGCCATGGCGGAGACCATCTTCACGAAGATCATCAGCGGGGAGATCCCCTGTCACAAGGTGTACGAGGACGACCTCGTCTTTGCCTTTCTCGACATCGGGCCACTCAGCGCAGGACACACCCTCGTCATTCCCAAGGAGCCCGCGGTCACACTCGACGAGCTCTCCGCGGAATCCGCCGCTGCCGTTGGCCGCGTGTTGCCGCGCCTCAGTCGCGCGCTGGTCAAAGCGACCGGGTGCAACCAGTACAACCTGCTGCAGAACAACGGCACCCGCGCGCACCAGGTGGTGCAGCACGTGCACTTCCACCTCATCCCCAAACCCGACGAAGACTCGGGATTGGGTGTGGGGTGGCCTGCAGGCAAGCTCGATCCGAAGCAGGGGGCAGACCTGGCAGCCCGCATCGCGGCAGCCCTGGAAGCTTGACCCGAGATCGCACGCGTGGCTGAACCCAGCGAGAAGGCGCCGACGTCCGCCGAAGAGCGCAAGCGAACCGCAGAGTACGCCGTGCAAGCACGGGGGCTCTGCAAAACCTACCGCTCGATGCGCAGCAATGTCGAAGCACTGCGCTCGGTCGACCTGCGCGTTCCCTGGGGCTGCGCCTTCGGCCTGCTGGGCCCGAACGGCGCGGGCAAGTCCACCTTGGTCAAGACGCTGCTTTCGGTGGTGGCACCCACCGGAGGAGCGGCGACCCTCATGGGCACCGACATCAGCCGTGCGGAAGCCCGGCAAGGGGTCGGCTACTTGCCGGAGAACCACCGCTTTCCGAGGTACCTCACGGGCAGAGGGGTCTGCGATTACTTCGGCAAGCTGAGCGGCTTGCGTGGTCCCGAGCTACGGCGCGAGGTCGAGGAGAAGCTCGGGCTGGTCGGCATGCAGGACTGGGCCGACACCAAGGTCGCCAAGTACTCCAAGGGGATGGCTCAGCGCATCGGGTTGGCGCAGGCTTTGCTGGGGCGACCGAAGCTCGTCTTTCTCGACGAGCCG
Organism: uncultured Polyangiaceae bacterium; assembly: GCA_964610275.1. Taxonomy (GTDB): domain Bacteria; phylum Myxococcota_A; class Polyangia; order Polyangiales; family Polyangiaceae; genus JAFGBI01. The sequence continues at coordinate 16,800 of CAZSVU010000096.1, forward strand.
ACAGATGGCGTCGATCCGGTGGGGCGTCACCAACTCCGCGAGCTCATCAAGAGCCTGCGTGAATCCGGCACCACCGTCTTCTTGAATTCGCATCTGCTGCTGGAGGTGGAGCAGGTGTGTGACCATGTGGCCATCATGCACAAGGGCCGGGTCCTGGAGCAGGGCAGCCTGGAAGAGATCCGCGCGACCGTGACGCGGAATCGCGGCACGTTGAATGTCCGGTTCGCCACCGGGCCGCTCCCTGACGCGGCCCGGGCAGCACTCGGAGAAGTCGGGTCGTTTGAGGAAGTCAGCGGTGGCCTTCAGGTTGCCCTGGAGTCGGAGGCACAGATCTCCGAGGTCATCGACCGACTGCGGGCACGGGGTGTGGCAATCTTTGCCGTCGAGCCCACCCGAGTGAACCTGGAAGAAGCCTTCCTGGACGTGATCAACCAACAGGAAGATCAGGCCGTGGGGGCGGCTCGCGGATGAGCGCGTTCCTGGCCATCGTCGAGGACACTTGGCGGCAATCCAAGCAGCAGATCGTGTTCCTGTTGCTGCTCGGGGTGATGGGGCTCTTGGCACTCGGGGCCGTGGCTCTGCCCACGGTCACCGAGCGACCCCAGGGCGGACCCGTGCTGACGCTCTGGTTCCAGGACGACCCCGCGGATGGGTTCGAAGCGGGTTGGGACGAGCGGTTCCGTCAGGCGATTGCCGAGGAACAGCGGCACGAGGACCAGCTCAGAGAACCTCGTCGTCGCGCCATGGACGCGCAGCAGGGCTATCTCCAAGCCAGGCAGCGCGTGGCGGAAGCGCGACTTCGGGCTGCCCCGGCCGAGCAGCAGCGTCCGCTCGAGGAGGCGCTGGAGAAAGCCAAAGCGCGTGCGGACAAGGAGGGCGGGGCGTACGAAGACTTGCAGCGCGATCTTCAGAGCGACGCGCAGGCCGTGGTGGACCAGCGCGCCGGAGGCATCACGCCCCTGCGCAAGGGCGTGGAGGTCTGGTTGGCCATTTGGGCCAGCCTGATGTTCATGGTGAGCATGTGGGGCTTCATTGCCGCTGCTGCCGGCTACTTCCCCGGCATGCTGCAGGCGGGTGCCGTGGATGTGCTCGTGGCCAAGCCGGTGGGGCGCGTCCAGATCTTCCTCGGAAAATACGTCGGGGGAATGGTGCTCTACGCGGCCGCGCTCATCGCCGCCTACCTGCTGATCTTCCTGGGGATCGGCATCCGCACCGGCGAATGGCATCTGCAGTTCTTCAGCGCCATTCCGCTCACCATCTATGCCGTGGCCTTGCTCTACGCGCTCGTGGCCTGGGTTGGAGTGTTCACCCGCAGCACCGCGCTCGCCATCGTGCTGGGGTACGTCTTCTACTTCGTGATCGACACTGCAGTGGGTGCCCTGCAGTGGATCGGCGACGTGCGCATGCTGCAGGGGATCAGCTGGCTCAACACGGTCTCCGAATGGTCGCGCCTGCTCTTTCCCGGATTCTCCCGCCTCAAGAGCGCCGCCTCCGCCGCGGTGGTGAACGTCCCCATCTTCGAATGGCAGCCCATCCTGGTGGGATTGGTCTGGCTAGTGCTGCTGCTGGGAACGGCGCACTGGCGGTTCCGGAAGTTGGACTTCTGAGGCGCTGGTGGAGGCGTCTCTGCGCGCATCACCGCCCGCGTGCTCGCGTCACGCTGCGCTTGCGCTTGCCGCGGGTTGCGGGTGCGGGCTGTGCTCCGCCGGATCGCGCCTGGTCTATGAGCTCGCGGGCGTGCTGGCGTGCCGATTCGGTCACCTTGGCGCCCCCTAGCATGCGGGCGAGCTCTTCGACGCGTTCGTCCTCGGAGAGCTGAGTGACCCGGGTCGTGGTGCGACCGCGCTCCGTGAGCTTGTCCACGCGGTAGTGGGCGTCGGCAAACGCCGCGATCTGCGGCAGGTGCGTGATGCACAGGACCTGGTGGCTTTGCGCGGCCCGATGCAGGCGTTGGCCGATGGCCTGAGCCACCGAGCCACCCACACCGGCGTCGACTTCGTCAAAAACATAGGTCGCAACCTCGTCGCCAATGGCGAGCACGCCTTTGATCGCCAATAGGACTCGTGAGAGCTCTCCGCCCGAGGCCACTTGTGTCAGCGGTGCCGGCGGTTCCCCTGGGTTGGCCGAGAAGAGAAACTCTGCCCGATCGAGACCCCGTGGTCCGAGCTGCGCCTCGGGGAGCAGCTCCAGCCGGGCCTCGAACCGAGCTTGGGGCATGTGTAGCGCTGCGAGCTCTTCGACCACCGCGTCGGCCAGTTGCTTCCGTGATCGCTCTCGCTGGCGGTGCAATCCGTGGGCCAGCTGCAGGCACTTGGAGCGAGCGTGCTCCGAGGCATCCCGGAGCGCTGCCATGCGCTCCTCGAGATGGTCGAGAGCGTCCAGCTCCTGACGCATCGAGTCCAGTCGAGCGTCGAGATCGCTCAGGTCGCCGCCGTGCTTGCGTCCGAGGGCCAGGAGCTCACTGAGGCGCGCCTCCGCTTGCTCCAGGCCGGCGGGATCCAGATCGAGCTCTGCGAGGAAGCGGGTCGCTTCGCGATCTGCGTCCTCGCAAGCCACCGCCGCGGACTCGAGTTGCTCGGCGATCACGGCCAGGCGTTCGGACTGGTCCCGTCCGCGGCGGGCTCGCTCGGCCAGACCGGCAAGTCGCCCGACCACCGCGTCCTCACTCTCGTACAGGGTCTCGTGAGCTTCCCGGGCCAGCTCCTCCCACCGCTGGGCATTGCGCAACAGCTCGAGCTGGCGGCGGAGGCGTTCGTCCTCGCCCGGCTCTGGCGCGATTCGCTCCAGCTCTTCGATCTGGAAGCGGAGGTAGTCGGCACGAACCGCGCCGTCGCCGCTCTGGCTCGAGAGAGTGCTGAGCTCGGTCGCCAGGCGCTTGTACTCGCGATACGGCTCTTGGTACTCGCCGAGCGCAGCGTCCAGGCGCGCGTACCCGTCCAGCAAGTCGAGGTGCCGGGCCACGAGGGTGAGCGAGTGGTGCTCGTGCTGGCTGCAGATGTCGATGAGGACTTCTCCCACCTCTGCCAACACGCTCTGGGTGGTCAGCTCAGCCTGCAAGAAGCAGCGACCGCGACCGCTTCGCGGCACCGTTCGTTGGACCACGAGCGTTGGATCTTCACTGGGCAGTCCGTGTGCGAGCAGTACCGGCTTGACGCGAGCGCAGATCTCCCGACCGAGCTCGAACTGTGCATCCACGTGCAGGGCATCGGCCCCACTGCGCAGCGCACTCACTCGGCTGCGCGCGCCCCGAAGCAGCGTCAGCGCATCGACGATGATGGACTTGCCGGCGCCGGTCTCTCCGGTCAGCACGTTCATGCCGCGGGACAGCTCCAAGGTGACGTCGTCGAGGAGCGCCAGTCCTCGGATCCTCAGGAACGAAAGCATCCGGCCGGCCTTATACCGTGACTTCGGATCGCCGCCACAGTGTCGGCTCACCCTGGCACAGCCTGTGCCAGGGCGGGACGTGCCGAGTCATGCCTGACCAGCAGGACTCGGCGGGTTTTCTGCCGTGTGGCGCTGCTGGAACGCCGATTGCAAAAGGTGAGAACCGGAGAACCCTCCTATGCACTATCGCTTCGTATCACCCGTAGTCTTCGTTTCGATACTCGCGGCGGTGGGCTGCGGCGGCACCACCCAGAGCAGCAGCGAACGAGCCGTGGACGAGCAGGGTGGGGAGGCGGGGAACGATCCCTCGGGCACCGGGGGGGGCGACACCGAAGGGGTGGGAGGCTCGGAGGTGGGGAGTGGCGGTGTCGACAGCAACGGCGGCACTGGCGTGGGCGGAAGCAACGTCACCGGCGGCACCGGCGGGGGAACTGGCGGCAGCACCGTCACGGGCGGTGGGACCGGAGGCGGGACGGGTGGTAGCACCGTGACAGGCGGAGGCACCGGAGGAGCGCTCGGCCTGGGCGGCAGCGGCAACGCTCCGGGCGGTGGCACCGGGGGCGTCGACGGCATCGGCGGCTCTGCCGGTGAGCCCGGCATCGGCGGCTCTGCCGGTGAGCCCGGCACTGGAGGCACTGGCGGCGTCGTCACCATTCCCGTGTGTGAGATGGAGCCGGAGCCCGGGGGCTGCACCGGGGACATTCCCATGTACTACTTCGAGCCCGCGACCGGTCGGTGCGAGGAGTTCAGCTACAGCGGCTGCGACGGCAACGCCAATCGGTTCGACACCTCCATGCTGTGTCGGGACACTTGTGGCGGGCAGCCGCCTGCACTCTGCGAGCTACCGCAGGAGGTCGGGCCCTGCGACGCCGCGATGCCGCGCTACTGGTTCGACGAAGGGACGGGTCGGTGTGAGCTATTCAGCTACGGAGGCTGTGAGGGCAACGCCAATAGCTTCATGAGCGAGGCCGAGTGCCTGTGGACGTGCGGCAGTGGTCCACAGCCGGGTTGCCCCCTGGCCCAGCCTGCGGGCGAGTGCAGCACGACCGGGATTCAATGCCGCTACGACTATTACAATTCGTGCCTCTGCAGGAGCACGGATCCCTACTTCTGTGATCCAGTCTTGGACTGCTGGGGTACGGGTGGAGCGGGCGGTGCCTCGGGCACCGGTGGCACGGGGGCCGCATCCGCAGCGGGTGGAGCGGGCGGCGCCTCGGCTGGTGCGCTGCCGCCCACGCCGTCGGAGGGCGGAGCCAGCGCTGCCGAATTGCCCTCACCGTGCGAAAATGGGGTGTGTGACTCGATCGCACCGCCCACGGTGATTCTCTGCGACTGCGATGCGACCGGCACGTGGGTGTGCAATTGGGGGTGGATCTGATGCGAGATCGAGCTCGACTCGGGACGAGCCCGGAGTCACCAACCCGGCGTCATTACGGAGTATCCCCAGGCACCTTGCTGCTGACCCTTGCCGTGGCGGCTTGCGGTGGCACCACCTCGAGCAGCGCGAACATCCATCGCGGGTCCGACGGCGGGGCCGCGGGCAGCGAACGAACCGGAACGGGCGGGCTGATCGTTGAAGACACAGGTGGCGCTCCGAGTATCGGTGGCAGCGTTGGAGCGGGCGGAATCGTCGTAGCCGTGGGCGGCAGTGGCGGCAGCGTCGGCGTTGGTGGTTTGCTCGTGAGCGTGGGCGGAAGCGGAGGTACCGTGGGCTTCGGCGGCAGCGTGGGGATCGGTGGCGGTGCCGGCGCGCCGGTCGATTGCCCCCTGTTCCAGCCCACGGGTGCGTGCGCTCCAGATGGCCTGCAATGCGTGTACGATTATTTCGACGGTTGCCTGTGCCAGAGCCTGGTCGGCTACTACTGCGAGCTCTCTCCCGAGTGCTGGGGTACCGGGGGGACCACGGGCACGGGTGGCATGACGGGCGTGGGCGGGATCGGGGCAGCGAGCGGGGATCCCGGATCGGCAGGCGCGTCGGCGGACGGGGTGCCCCCGGATGACGGCGGCGTGCCGGCCGAAGACGTTGACATTCCCGCGGACCCTTGTCCACCCGAAGGATGCGGTTCCATGCCCGCGCCGACCGTGTCCATTTGCACTTGCGACGACGTGTGGGTCTGCGAGATGTCCTGGCTCTGATCCGAACGCGGGTCCAGGTCGGATGGCGTCGAGGCGGGATCGTGGCTTCCGCCGCGTGGGAGCACCCGCTATGCTCCGCGCCCCATGGCCCACAAGCTCAACAAGTACAGTTCCCGCGTTACTCAGCCCAAGGCCCAGGGAGCGTCCCAGGCGATGCTCTATGCCACCGGCATGGCCGAAGCCGACATGGACAAGGCACAGGTCGGCATCGCGGCCTGCTGGTATGAGGGCAACCCGTGCAACATGCACCTCTGGGATCTAGCCGCCAAGGTGAAGGAAGGGGTGGTGGCTGCCGATCTGGTGGGCATGCGGTTCAACACCATCGGGGTGTCCGACGGCATCGCGATGGGGACGGACGGCATGAGCTACTCGCTCCAATCCCGCGACCTGATTGCCGACTCCATCGAGACGGTGATGGGCGCGCAGTGGTACGACGCGCTGATTGCCCTACCGGGTTGTGACAAGAACATGCCGGGAAGCGTGATCGCCATGGCGCGGCTCAACCGCCCCGCCATCATGGTCTACGGGGGCACCATTCGTGCGGGCAAGAGCAAGAGCGGCAAGAAGCTCGACGTGGTCAACGCGTTCCAGAGCTATGGCGAGTTCCTGGCCGGCCGGATCACCGAAGACGAACGCAAGGAGATCGTGCGCTGCTCCTGTCCGGGAGCCGGAGCCTGCGGCGGGATGTACACGGCCAACACCATGGCCACCGCCATCGAAGTGTTGGGCATGAGCCTGCCCTACAGCTCCTCGACGCCAGCGGAGGATCCCGGGAAGCTCGAGGAATGCTTGGCCGCCGGGGCCGCCGTCAAGAACCTCCTGGAAAAGGACATCAAGCCCCGCGACATCATGACCCGGAAGGCCTTCGACAACGCCATCACCGTGGCGGTGGCGCTCGGCGGTTCCACCAATCTGGTTCTGCACCTCGTCGCCATGGCGCGCTCGGTCGGCGTCCCACTGACCATCGACGACATCCAGAGCATCAGCGACCGCACGCCCTATCTCGCAGATCTCAAGCCCAGCGGGCAGTACGTGATGGAGGACCTGCACCAGGTGGGTGGCGTTCCAGCCGTGGTCAAGTACCTCCTCGAGTTGGGGAAGCTCGACGGGGACTGTGTCACGGTGACCGGCAAGACGTTGGCGGAGAATGTGGCCGGAGTACCGGGACTCGCTGAGGGGCAGAAGATCGTGAGCCCCTGGGACCAACCACTGAAGCAGGACGGGCACATCCAGATCCTGCGTGGAAGCCTTGCGCCCGACGGGGCGGTGGCCAAGATCACGGGCAAGGAAGGGCTGAAGTTCTCCGGTCCCGCAGCGGTGTTCGACTCCGAGGAGGAGATGATCGCTGCGGTGGAGCAGAAGAAGATCCAGAAGGGCTGCGTGGTCGTCATCCGCTACGAAGGCCCCAAAGGCGGGCCGGGAATGCCCGAGATGCTCGCGCCGACCAGCACCATCATGGGTGCTGGCCTGGGCAAGGACGTGGCGCTCATCACCGATGGCCGGTTCTCCGGGGGCAGCCACGGGTTCATCATCGGGCACATCGCACCCGAGGCGCAGGAAGGCGGGCCGATCGCGCTGGTGCACGACGGTGACTTCATCACCATCGACGCCGAGAAGAACAGCATCGATGTGGCCGTTCCTCAGGCCGAGCTCGAACAGCGCCGTGCCGCCTGGAAGGCACCTCCCCTGAAGGCCACCAGCGGCACGCTCTACAAGTACATCAGGAGCGTCAAGAGCGCGTCCGAAGGCTGCGTCACGGATGAGTAGCTGACGCCGACCCGTCGCCGCGGGCGGGGGCGCGCACTGAAGCGCACTGGGCCGCGGGATGGGGGGCAGCAGCAGGGGTGGACGGCAGCTGCTGAGGAGGCCCTCGAGCTTTGCTCGAGGGCTGCTATCCGGCCTTGGCGCCGCGGCGCCCCCAGGAGAGCGGGCGGGAGGCCGGCAACGGCGGGGGGCTGTACAACGACGCCGGCACGGTGGCGCTGACGAATTGCATGGTCTCGGGAAACGAGGCGGAGTTGCATGGCGGCGGGCTGTACACCCAGGAGGACATGGAGATCGCCCGCGCCGGTGGCGAGCGGCTGATAGACTCCCTCGCCTCCGCCCGCATGGCTCGCCGTCTCGTGGACCTCCAGCGACAGCGCCTTGCCCAGACGCGCGTCGTGGACCAGCGCACCCGCCGGGTGCTGCACGACGACGTGCTCCCCCGGCTCCACGCAGCCCTGCTGACCCTCGGCGGCGAGCAGGGCCCGTCAGCCCGCGACGCCCTCGCTCAGCTCGGCGATGTGC
>CAZSVU010000097.1:0-23967 GCA_964610275.1 uncultured Polyangiaceae bacterium
GGGACGACTGCATCTGTGGCGGCGCCGGGCTCGGAGGGACGGCCAATGCGGGTGGGACCGGTGGGACGAATCGTACATGTATTCCCACCTACCTGCAGTACTGCACGTGCCCGGGCGGGATCCCTGGCGCCCGGGAGTGCTCCGTCGAGGGCTTCTGGGGACCTTGCGTGTGCGAAACAGGAGGCGCTAGCGGGTCCGGCAACGCCGGCGGCGCTGCCGGTGAGGGCGGAAGCGGTGCGCCTGGTGAGGGCGGGGGCGGTCCGGACGGCGGTACTGCCGGCAGTGCAGGCACCAGCGCCGACGGCGGTTCAGCCGGGGAATGCGCCGGAACCTTGTGTGGCACGGAATGCGTCGACCTCGACACTGATGTCGACCACTGCGGAGCTTGCGGCGAGCAGTGTGCACTGCTCCCTCACGCGGAAAGCACCACCTGTCTGGTTGGGGTCTGCGCGATCGTCTGTGCGCCAGGCTGGTCAGACTGCGACGCCGATCCCAGCAACGGCTGCGAGGTCGACGTGGAGAACGATCCCGCACACTGTGGCGCCTGTGGTGCCGACTGTTCTCAGGTCTCCAACGTGGAGCAGGCCGGTTGCGACGCGGGCTCTTGCACGATCGAGTCCTGCGACGCGGGCTTCGGGGACTGCGACGCCGTGCACGCCAATGGTTGTGAGGTCATCCTCGACACCGATTCGGAGAACTGCGGCCAGTGTGCCGCCGTATGCAGCGATGGCGTCTGCAACGACGGTGAGTGCGTGTAGGTGAGGTCATGAGGGGCCGGCGGACGTCTTCCTTGCTCTTGGCACTGACTGCCGGCGCGATGCTGGAGCCGGGATGCGGCGGCCGCCTACTGGAAGGCAGCTCGAGCTGTCGGGCAGGTGACATCCGAGGCTGCTGGTGTGACGACGGGGAGCCGGGCCTACAGGAGTGTGAGCCAGACACCGCGCGGTGGGGGCCGTGTGGGTGCGAGGACACGTGCTGCACGGTTGACCCTGGCCCGGCTGCCGCGCGCGCCTCCGGAGGCGCGCCGAGCGTGGGTCCCCCGGTGGTCGGCCTGGGCGGGTATGGCATCGGGGGAACCAGTGCGGTTGGAAGCGGCGGTCGGGGGATCGGGGGAGCCAGCCCGGTGGGGAGTGGCGGTAGCGTCGAGCCGACGGACGAGGTCTGCTACGGTCTTCCCTTCGACGGTACCGAGCCGAGCCCCGACTGCGTCGGCGAAGCGCATGCAGCGCGGGCCGTGAGGGCGGACCTCTATCTCCTGATGGATCGTACGGTGAGCATGCTGTGGGATGTTTCTGGACTCGGCGACGGTCCGGCGCCGCCCGGAGAGTCGCGGTGGGATGGGGTGTCCGAGGCGATACGGCAGCTCGCGGGCGACCCCAGCCTGGCGGACGTGGGTCTGGGCCTTCAGTTCTTTGGCGCCGATATTCTCGCGAGCGAGGAGCTCAACTGCGACACCGCCAACTACGCCGATCCACTCGTCCCCGTCGGCGATATCTCCGAAACCGGCGAAGAGATCCTGGGCGCCTACGACACGATGGCGGAGCAACTCGGAGGCCTGACGCCCACGCTCCCTGCGCTGCAGGGCGCGCTCGCATATGCGGCCCGCGTGCGGGCAGAGCGAGGGCGCCCCACGGCCGTGGTGCTGGTGACCGACGGACAACCCACCCAGTGTCAGGAGCCCATTTCAGTGTCGGAGATCGCGGACGAGGCCGAGAGCGCCCTATGGGTAGACGACGTCGCGACCTACGTCATCGGGGTCGGGCCAGGACTCTTCAACTTGCATCGCATCGCGCAGTCCGGTGGAACCGGCGAAGCGTTCCTGATTGAAGGAGGCGACGTCGCCGAGCAGTTCAGGTCCGCGATCACGACCATTGCCAACTCAGGGCCGCGCTGTGAGTTCGAGATCCCGACTTCGGTGGTTCCCGGGGAAATTGACTACGACCGAGTACAACTCGTCTACCGTCCAGTCGGAGCCGAACCGGAAGAACTGCCCTGGGTCTACCACTCCGGCTGGTGCGAGCACAGCCCGAACGGCGGCTGGTTCTACGACAGCAGCACGGACCCGCAGCGCATCGGTATTTGCGATTGCAGCTGCAATCGGATCGGCGATGGTGCAGTCGAGATCGTTCTGGGCTGCTGGCCGCGAGTCTTCGACACTGAGTGAGGCTCGGGTCAGAGGCTCGACCAGCGTGTGGCTGGGAATGCGGTGCTTCGGGATGGTTTGGGTCAGTCGGTGAATCCCACTGGAGCGCGGCTCGGGGTGGAGACCGCGCGGGAACGGACTGGGGTGTGGAAGCCCCCGAACCTGGAGTTCGGGGGCGGTTGGGACGCGGGAGAAGTACACCGGTGAAACGCGGCCCCCGAACCTCGGGGGTTCGGGGGCGGGTGGGATGAAGCAGAGACATGGCGCTGAAACGCGGCCCCCGAACCTGGTGGTTCGGGGGCGGTTGGGACGCGGGAGAAGTACACCGGTGAAACGCGGCCCCCGAACCTGGTGGTTCGGGGGCCGGTTGGGTATATTCGCTCGTCGGGTCTCCATGCCGCTGAGGGCATGGACGGGGACGGAAAAGGCGGTGCATCGTGAGGCGGACACTTCTAGCGGCAGCAGCCGCTGTGCTGATGGCGGGGACCGCATTTGCCCAGCAGCCGGATGAGACGGCCATGCGCGCTGCTCGGCAACTGGGCAACGAGGGCATCGACCTGTACGAGAAGGGCGACTACGCCAACGCGTTGGATCGCCTGCAGCGTGCACACAGCGTGCTCAAGGCGCCGACTCTAGGGCTTTGGTATGCGCGAGCTCTCGCCAAGACCGGGAAGCTCGTCGAAGGCTCGGAGCGATACCTTGAAGTGTCGCGGTCTGCACCGAAGACGGGCGAGCCAGCGGTGTTCGCCGAATCGAGACAGCAGGCGACCGACGAGCACCAGGCGCTGCAGGCGCGGATCCCGACCCTGCAGATCATGCTCGAGGGCGCCACGGCCCAGGAGGCCAGCGTTTCAGTCGACGGTAGGCCCCTGGCGGCCATGCTGGTCGGCGTACCGGTGTCGCTGAACCCGGGGTCGCGCAGCGTCGAGGCCAAGCGCGGCACGGAGACCGTCACCGAAACCGTGACGCTCAAAGAGGGCGACAAGCAGAGCGTGGTGCTTCGGCTCACGGCCGGCGGTGCGGCTGCGGCGCCTCCGCCTTCAGCTGCGCCCGCCGCTGCGGCACCACCCCAGGCGGCACCTGCGGCGGCCACGTCCCCCACTGCCGACGCCGGGGTCAGCGACGAGGGGATGTCACAACAGACCTGGGCCTACGTGGCGTTTGGCGTGGGCGGAGCCGGGCTGCTCACCGGCACCATCACCCACTTCATGGCCAAGGGGAAGGAAGGCGATCTGGACAAGGTGTGCGAGAACGAGGTTTGCCCGACCGCATCCCAGGGCGACATCGATTCGTACAACACCCTGACCACCGTGGCGACCGTCGGCATGATCGTGGGCGGCGTGGGGGTCGCTGCCGGCGCGGTGCTCTTGTTCACGGCTCCAGGTGATTCACCCGAGTCGCCCAGCGTTGCAGCCTACGTTGGTCCCGCCAGCGTCGGCGTGAAGGGGGTGTTCTGATGGCACGCACACGAGCACAGGTTAGGCGACTGCAGCGTCTGGGTTTCTTGAGCGCCGGTGCGCTGGCGATGCTGCTCCCGCAATGCGGCTACAAGGACTACTCGACCGATCCGAGCATGGACGCCGGCGGCGAGGGCGGCGAGTCCAGCGAAGGGTCAGGCGGACGTGCTTCCGGCACGGGTGGGTCTGCCACCACGGCAGGCGGCGAAGGCGGAGCGGCGGGAGAAGAAACGACGGCCGGCAGCGCTGGCATGGCCGGAGGCGGGGGTGAGGCCGGCGATGAGGGCGGCGCTGCCGGTGGCGGCGGTGCGTCGGCCGGTGAAGGCGGAGCAGCCGGAATGTCCGGCGTGTGCCCGGCGACACCTCCGGCTGCGACGTTGGCGAATCCGGTGATCGACGACTTTGACGACGACCCGGATCCGGCAATTCCCGAAGACGACGGGCGCAACGGCGCTTGGTCGTCTTCCAACGACGGCTCGGCCACGCAATTGCCAACTCCGAACGCGGACGGCGAGATCGCGGCGACCGCAAACGCCGGGGACGATGGCAGCGGCGACTACGCCCTGCAGACCTCCGGAGGCCCGTTCGACGAGTGGGCGGGCGTGGACGTTAGCCTGAACGTTCACGGTGACGCGAGCTGCCCCTACGACGCGTCCGTGTTCCAGGGGATTGCGTTCGCCATCCGCGGCGAGCCCTCGGAGATCCGCGTGTACTTCAGCATGCCGGAAACGATTCCGGTCGAGGAAGGGGGCTTGTGTACTGGCGGCGAGGACCGCTGCTACAACCACTTCTACGCTGACATCCAGCTGAGCTCTACCGCGTGGCGCACCGTCGTCATCCCCTGGTCGAGTCTGGTGCAGGAGACCAATGGGGATACGGTCACCTTCGACGCGAGCCGCATCGTGAGCATCGACTGGGAGATCGGCGAGGGCGAGACCTTTGACTTTGCCATCGACGATCTCAGGTTCTGGAGCGACAGCGGTGGTGCTGGTGGGGCCGGTGGTGAGGGTGGCGAAGGCGGCTGGGGGGGTGAAGGCGGCTGGAGCGGTGAAGGCGGCTGGGGTGGTGAAGGCGGCTGGGGTGGTGAAGGCGGCTGGAGCGGTGAAGGCGGTGTTGCGGGTTGGAGTGGCGATGGTGGTGGTGAGGGCGGCACGGCGACCGACGTCTGTCCGACAAGTGAGCCCTCCACTGGCGACAGCTGCGACCTCGCCACGGTTGGCAACACGGTGTGCAGCTACGGCGGCACGGAATGCACGTGCGAAGATGTCGCCGGCCCCAACTTCGAATGGGACTGCGCCGACGTCGGCATGGCCGGCGCGGGTGGAGCGGGTGGAGCGGTTTGTCCAGCTACTGAGCCCAATGACGGTGACGCGTGCGGCGGCGACCAGACCGACACCACCTGCGACTACGGCAGCACATCGTGCACCTGCGAGGAGGGTGGCGGAGGACCCCCCAGGTGGAACTGCACCGGCGGTGGAACAGCTGGCGGCGGCGGGGGTGGGGTGTGATGGCTGGATCTCTGCACGCATGAGCGTGAGCACTCGGAGAATCCCGCCGGGGCGCTTCCTGGGGTGGGGACGGCGCGGGGACGGCGTGGGGTAGGGAAGCCCCCGAACTTCGTTCGGGGGCTATCCTCTCGCCGCCTTGCTGGTGCTGCCTGAGCTGGCCAGTTTGGTGATGGCCTGCCGGATCTCGGAGCGCGTCAGCGGATCGAGCGCGGCTTTCCGCACCACCTCGCGGCCGTCCTCGCCGCCGACGTTCACCAGGGCTCGGGCCACGTCGATGGTGGCGGCGATGAGCTCGGGGCTGTCGGCGGTGGCGCGGTAGAGCGAGAAGAAAATCTTGAGGTCGTCGACCTCCTTGGCCGTGGCCAGCGAGGTGAGCGCGTGGGCCGCCCGCTTGACGTCGTCGGGGGTGTTGGCGGGATCGTTGAGGTGGCGCGCCAGCAGAGGGGCGGCGCGCTTCTCGTTCATGGCCGCCAACGCGTCTGCCAGGGGACCGACCGGAGGCCCTTGCAGCACGTCCGAGAGGAAGTCGTACTGCTCCTTCAGGGCTTCGAGCATGAACTCGGCGCCGGTGCGGCGTTCGGCAATCAGGCGCCGAGTCTCCTGCAGTATGGCCGACGGGGTGCGCGGATCGCGCGCCAACTTGACCAGGGTCTTGGTGGCGGCGGGATCACGCTCTTTGCCGAGTTCCGTCAGCAAGAACTCCTGCGCTGCAGCCATCTCGGTGTCGTCGAGGTCGACCGCGGTGCCCAGTTGCTCGGCGAGGCTGAGCTCGTTCTTGGCGCCCAGCACCTGGTACTCGCCCGGCGAGACGACGCAGCTCTGGATGACCTCCCCGAGCGCCAGGCTGCTGGCCTCGCCGCCGGTGGTCGCGTCGAGCATCCGCACGTTGCCGTCGGCGTCGCACACCACGAATCCGCCCTGAGCTGCGGCCCCACCGATCACGCTCTCGGGTAGCGTCCGCACCCAGGCGAGCGCGCCGGTGCTCGAATCCAGGGCCATCATGATGCGGAAGTACGTGGCCAGGTAGCGATCCGAGTCGGTGGTGGGATTGCCCGCCTCGATGCGGGGACGGGCATACAGGCGGATGCGGTCACGGGCCGTGGCGGCGGTCGGAGTGGGGTTGGTGCCGTCCTGAAACCACTCGGGTTCACCCGGAAGCGTACGCTCGGGCAGGCCCACGCGATTGGCGTTGCCGCCAGTCGCCCCGCCGATGCGCTCGTCCAGGCGCACCAATCCCGACTCGCCAAAGTAGAGGAAGCCGCCCACGTTCACGGCGTGGGTCACCCGCTCCCGCAGAAGCAATCGGCCGATCTCGTCTCCGGAGCCGAGGTCGATTGCGGAAACGTACTGCTTCCTCCACGGCACGAAGGCGACCCCGCCCTTCACCGCCGGTCGGCCCAGGTTCTCGGGCGTCTCCACCCGACGCACCACGTCGCCGGTAGCGTCCACGCCGAGCAGCACGCTGCCCCCGCCAGCACGCCGGGCGAGGCTCACCGCCGTCAGCTTCCCATCGGTGCCCGCACCGCGCAGCTGGTGCCCCTCGTTGGGCACGGACCAGAGCTTTTTGCCGGTCTTGGCGTCGAGGGCAATGACGTCCGGGCCCTCGGAAACCACCACCAGCAAACCCGTGATGATCGGCCGCGCCTCCGGCCCCACTTTGCTCTTCCAGCGTCCGGTGCCGTCCAGCCCGACGGCAACCATGCCGCTCGGGTTGACGCCCACCACCACGGCGGCGTTCGGGGGGAGCTCGGCGCCGCGCACGCGCTTCTCCACGGCCGTGATGGAGGCGCCCGCGTCGTTCTGCCAGTCCCGATTGAAGGCCACGTCGAGCTGCGGCGCAGCACCGCCGCAGGCGGCGAGGAGGACTCCCACCCCCACCAGCTGCATCCAGCGGTGCCCGCGCATCGGTCGTTCGTGCCTCATTGGCTCAGCTCCTTGACCGCCTCATCGATGGCGAGCTTGACCTTGCGGCTCCCATCCTTCGGCCACCGCTGCGCGACGCCGTTGAGGTAACGAGCCACCTCCGGGCTGGCCACTCCGCGCAGCTGCTGGACCAAGGCGAGCTTGACCTCGTCCTTGAGCTTGCCCTTGGGTCTGAAGAGGATGCCGTCGAATCCACCCGTCATGAGCCGGAACGGCTGCTTGCCCAGAAGCTGGGTGAACTTGCCGCAATCGGGAGGCTGACACAGCTTGCCCACGGAGATGGCCGCTTCGCCGATCCCGTGCTCGAGGGCCGCCAGCAGGTCGGCCACCGCTTCTGGCGCTTCCTGGTCGCCGAGGGCAGTGGCGCAGCCACGCCGAACCTGCGGATCATTGCTGCGGAGCCCCGAGCGCAGGGCCCGCACTGCCGTGGGGCCGCCGGTTGCCCCGAGCGCCAGGACGGCGGCATAGCGGACGTCGGCGCTGCGGTGTCTCAGGTACGGCGCTGCCGCGGCGCTCGAGCCGGGCACGCCGAGCTTCTGCACGACGCCCAGCGCCTGGAGCACGAGCGGGGCACTGGCTCCCCGCCGCAGTAGACCGTCCACGAGCGGCGCTGCAGGTTTGCCCGCATCACCGGCCTCGTATACGTCTTGAAGCGCGTCGCGCACGCGGCGCGTCACCCCACACTCCAGCTCTTCTTTGAGCTCTTCCAGGTCGAGGGCCGATGCAGCGCCCGGTCTGGATTGCGCTACGGCGCTGCTAACCGGTGCGGCGGCGACGAGCCCCAGCGCCGCGGCGAGAATCCATGGACGAAACGTGGCTACCATGACAAACCCCTCCGGTTTCCTCGGGGCTCGATGTACCCTGCTCTGGTCGGACCGGCAAGTCGCCATCCCCCTTCCATGACCTCTCCGCGACCGAAGCTAGAGGCCCAGCTGCCGGACATACGGCTCGAGCTGCTCGAAGACCAATCGCCCCCGGCGCCCTCGGGATTCCTGCGACTCGTGCGCCGCCGCTACCGTGCCCACTACCCCGACGGCTCGGTCAGCGCACCGTTCACCTACGACGCCGTCGAGCGAACTGCCATGGATGCCGTGGTAATCGTAGCGCACTATTTTACCGAGAATGGCCAGCGCTGCGTCTATCTGCGCAGCGCGGTGCGTCCACCGCTGCTGCTCCGGGACTCGGCTTCCGAGCCCGTCGGGTCCCAGCTGGGCGGCGCGGGGCTCTGGGAGGTGCCGGCGGGGTTGATCGAACCGGCCGAGGCTCGAGCCGCCGAGGGCCCGCAGCAAACGGCGGCTCGGGAGCTGTGGGAGGAGCTCGGGTTTCAGCTGCCTCCCGAACGGCTCCGCCCCCTCGGCGTGCCGGTCTACCCCACTCCGGGCGTGTTGTCGGAGCGGCACTACCTGTTCGAAGTCGAAGTGGACCCCGAGGCGCGGCAGGAGCCAGGCCTGGACGGTTCGGCGCTGGAGCGAGGCGGCGTCGTCGTGGCCGTCGAGCTGGGCGTGGCGCTCGAGATGTGCGCGACCGGGGCCATCGAGGATGGCAAGACGGAGCTCGCTCTGCGCCGCCTGAAGGATCTCGTCCCGTGACCGCTCCTCGCATCGTCCTGGTTGCCAAGCGCTCTCTCTACGGTCGCTACGTCGAGGACGAAGACGACCCCCGCGTCCGCCAGTTGCTGCGCAAGCGGGATCGCAGCGTGGCGCAATGGCGGCCGGCCCACGACGAGCACATGCGCACCCTCGAAGCGCTGATCAAGCTGCTGGACGGTCTGGGCGCGCACGTCCTCCGGATCCACCACCCCGGTGTTCGGTTCGATCCGACCGACGCCGTTCTGGTGGTGACCATCGGCGGTGATGGCACCCTGCTGGCGGCGTCCCACAACGTGCGCTCGGTACCGATTCTCGGCGTGAACAGCGCGCCTCGGTTCAGCGTGGGCAGCTACTGCGCGGCACGGCGCACCACCTTGAAGAAGATGTTGCCCGCGGCCCTGGAGGGCAAGCTGCCAAGCGTCCGGCTCGCGCGCATGCGCGTTGCGGTCAATGGGCGGACCCGGTCCCGGCGGATTCTGAACGAGGCCCTCTACTGCCACGCGTCGCCGGCCGCGACCTCGCGCTACATCCTGACGCATGGCCGCGTCACCGAGGAGCACCGCTCCAGCGGATTCTGGATCGGTCCGGCAGCGGGTTCGGGGGGTGCGCAGCGCTCGGCCGGTGGCCGGCTGCTCCCGCTCGACTCCAGCTCCCTGCAGTGCGTGGTGCGAGAACCCTACGCGGCTTTCGGACAGAGCTACCGCCTCCGGCGCGTCACCGTGAAGGCGGGTCAAGAGCTTACGGCCAAGAGCAAGATGCACGACGGCCGGATGTTTCTCGACGGTCCCTACAAGCAACTCACTTTCCGCTTGGGCGATGTCGTCAGCTTCAGCGCCGATGGTCAGCCGCTCAGGGTGTTGGGCCTGCAG
The DNA here is from genome assembly GCA_964610275.1 of uncultured Polyangiaceae bacterium. Classification (GTDB taxonomy): domain Bacteria; phylum Myxococcota_A; class Polyangia; order Polyangiales; family Polyangiaceae; genus JAFGBI01. The sequence goes on from CAZSVU010000097.1 coordinate 9,490, forward strand.
CAGAGACGTCGATCGTAGCCCTCACTCCGCCGTGGCTTGCCCAGCCCCGTTTCCTCCGCCTGCTTCGCGCTGGGTCGGAACGGTGGCTTCGGCAGCGCTCCCACCGGCAGCGTACCGTTCGAAGAGCTGGCCCCACACCGTGGCCGCCTTCCACTCCTCGAAGGTGGCCAGGTCCTTCTTCGGCCAGCGATAGTAGTCGTGGTAGACCTCGCTGCCGGCGACGAACAGGTTCACCAGCGGGGTGTGGAAGAAGAGCTTCTGAAACTTCTTCATGGCCCCGAACCACATGAGGTCGCCCACCATGCTGGCGGCGTTGTCCCCGACCTGGAAGCCCCAGCTCTCGCCGGAGATGTCGGCGCCGAGCACCTCGATGTCGCGGGGGTCACCGACCCCGAGCCCGTCTTCGTGAGCCACCCGGATGAACTCCAAGCTCATGGGGTCGAACCCCATCATCTTCGCGGCGACGGCATCGATCGCCACCTGGTCCGAGCTGGCGAGCATGTAGTCCTTGACCACGGGGAACATGGTGCGCGGCCCGGGGCCATTGCCCGCCGTGGTGCCATCCATCACCGCGAACAGCCCGGAGTGGATCTCCTTCTGAATGGCCAAGAGGTCCACCAGCGTTCGATGGATCCAGGTGTGCGTGTAGTGCCGCTTGGTGCTCAAGAGGCCCCCGAACGCATTCTTCATGGCGCCCGTGGTGGTCGTGTAGATGTGACACTTGACCGTGGGCAGGTGCAGGATGTTCTTCCCAAAGAAGTAGTCGGGGAGCCGAATGCCTTCTGGGAAGATCTTGTGCAGGACGTGGAGCTTGGCCTTCGGGCGATACTCCACCCACTTCATGTCCGACTCGCGGAAGTTGTAGAGCACCGGGATCCCGTGCTTCTTGAACACGGGAACGTAGTGGTTCAGATCTTCGCCTTTGAAGGCGTTGGTGACGACGGTCTTGTTCTGAACGCAGCTGACGTCCTGAAAGCCCGCGCCACGCAGGGCCATGATGGTGCCTTCCAGTTGCCAAGGGGTCGTGTTCGCGCCCGGGAACGGGTAGTGCCACGAGATGTTGTCCTTGAGGATGGTGGTGGCACCCGGGTCCAGGGCATCGCGCATGCCGGCGAGCTCGCAGGCCTTGATGATGTCGCCGAGGACGGTTTCGGGGGTTACCTTCAGTGCTGCGACTTTGGCCTGTGTCATGGCCCGCGCTCCTTTCTAGAGCAGCTGTGTGGAGCGGGTAGGGTTCCAGCTCCGACGCGAGGCAGCCTAGCACGAGCCCCGTAGAGCGCTCGTGCAGGTTCCGTGGTGATTTCTGGGTGGGGAGAGCACAGCGACGCGAAACGCCAGACCGCGAGCGGTCGTGCGTTCCGCGTCGGCTGGGGGCGCCCCCCCGACCCCGAGGGGCGCAAGTGGGCTAGCGGCGGCGCTCGAACGGCGTGCGGCCGGAGTAGATCTGGCCGTCCTCCAGCTCCTCGGCGATTCTGAGCAGCTGGTTGTACTTGGCCATCCGGTCGCTGCGGCTGAGGCTGCCCGTCTTGATCTGGCCGGCGTTGGTGCCCACCGCGAGATCGGCGATGAACGCGTCCTCGGTTTCGCCCGAGCGGTGCGAGATCACCGACGTGTAGTAGGCATTGTTCGCCATGCGAATGGTGTCGAGGGTCTCGGTCAGGGATCCGATCTGGTTGAGCTTGATCAAGATCGAGTTGGCGATTCCGCTGTCGATGCCGCGCTTCAGGCGCTCTGGGTTGGTGACGAACAGGTCGTCGCCTACCAGCTGAATCCTGCCGCCCAACTTCTCGGTCATGAGCTTCCAGCCGTCCCAGTCGTCCTCGGCGTGGCCGTCTTCGATGCTCACGATCGGGTACTTGTCGCAGAGGGTCGCGTAGATGTCGACCAACTCGGCCGGGGTTACCTGCTTCTTGTCGAAGGTGTACTTGCCATCCTTGAAGAACTCGCTGCTGGCCGGATCCATCGCCAGGGCCACGTCCTCGCCCGGCCTGTAGCCGGCGGCCTCGATGGCGGCCACGATGAATTGCAGGGCTTCCTCGTTGGAACCCAGACGTGGCGCGAATCCGCCCTCATCTCCCACGGCGGTGGTGTGGCCCGCATTCTTGAGGTTCTTCTTCAGCGTGTGAAACACCTCGGCGCCACAGCGCAGGGCCTCGGCGAAGGTGGGGCGTCCCAGCGGGACAATCATGAACTCCTGGACTTCCAGGCCGCTGTCCGCGTGAGTGCCGCCGTTGACGATGTTCATCAGCGGAGTCGGCAGCACGCGCGCCTGGGCCCCGCCCAGGTACCGCCATAGCGGCACACCGATGGTGTCGGCGGCCGCGCGGGCTACTGCCATGCTCACTCCGAGAATCGCGTTGGCGCCCAGCTTGTTCTTGTTCGGGGTGCCGTCTGCCTCGAGCAGTCGCTCGTCGATGGCGGTCTGGTCGAGGCAGGACAGGCCGGTGATGGCTGGACCGAGCTTGTCATTCACGTTCGCGACGGCTTGCGTCACGCCCTTGCCGACGTAGCGGCCCTTGTCGCCGTCACGCAGTTCAAGCGCTTCGTGTTCACCGGTCGAGGCTCCGCTGGGGACGGCGGCGCGTCCAAACCCGCCGTTCGTCTCGACGTCGACCTCTACCGTGGGATTTCCGCGCGAATCGAGGATCTCGCGCGCAACGACTTGTACGATTGTCTCAGGCATGCGGGCGCGCATATCACGGATCGTCTGGCCCTGAAAGCGGGGCGAGGGGTGGGGGCCCCTCGCCCCGCTTTCAGGGCTCTAGGATCGCCCGCGAGCAGCGCTCGCGGGCTCCCTACATCACATCCGTTCACACCTTCTGCTGCACCCCCACCCGCGCCCCAGAGGGATGCAACGGGGACCCGAGCCAGCTCGGCGGCGGACCGTCTCAGTCCTGCCCCGGATCCGTCGGCGTCTCCTCGTCGTCAGACCCGGGCTCGGGCGTCTTCTCGATGGCCTCCGGCTCCGCCTCGGCTGGCGGCTTGACCTGCGCACGGCGCAGCGCTTCGCGGGCCGCAGCGCGAGTTCGTTCTGCGCCCCGGTGCGGCTCGGGTGCCGGCGCCGCCTTCGCCAGCTCTCGGTCCAGCCGCTCGTAGGCCACGATGATCTTCTGCACCAGCGGATGACGGACCACGTCCGCCTCCGTGAAGGTGCAGAACCCGATGCCCTCGAGATCACCCAGCAACTGCCACGCCTCCCGCAGCCCGCTCCGGGCACCGGCGGGCAGATCGCTCTGGGTAACGTCGCCCGTGACCACGGCCTTGGCCCCATACCCCAGCCGGGTCAGAAACATGCGCATCTGTTCGCTGGTGGCGTTCTGCGCTTCGTCCAGAATCACGAACGAGTCGTTCAGCGTGCGACCTCGCATGAAAGCGAGCGGCGCCACCTCGATCTGACCCCGTGCGCGCATCTGCTCCACCCGGTCGTAGTCAATCATGTCGTGCAGGGCGTCGTAGAGCGGCCGCAGGTACGGGTTGACCTTTTCGGCCAGGTCCCCCGGAAGGAATCCCAGCTTTTCGCCGGCTTCCACCGCGGGTCGCGTCAGAATGATGCGTTTGACCTTCTTCGCAATCAGGGCGCTGGTCGCCTTGGCCATGGCCAGGTAGGTCTTGCCGGTTCCAGCCGGTCCGATGCCGAAGGTGAGATCGTGCGTCCGAATGGTGCGGACATAGCGGCGCTGACCCGCAGTCTTGGGCACGATGGGGCGCCGCCTTTGAGTGACGACGATGACCTCGTCCAGGACCTCCGTCAGTGAGGCTTCCGGATCACTGCGCAGACCCCGCAGCGACCGCGCCACGTCGTCCGTGCCGATCTCGAAACCCTTGCCGAGCAGGGTGGCCGCGTCGGACAAGAACCGCTGCACCACGCGCACGTCGTCGACGTCACCGCTCAAGTGGATGACGTTGCCCCGCAGACTCACCTCGGTCCCGCTCTGCCGGGCCAGCTCCCCGAGCAGGCGATTCTGTGGGCCGGAGAGGGCCAACAGGACCGACGTGCTGTTGACCTCGAACTGAGCGCGAACCTCCGTTTGGGTCATCGGGAGGCGTGGGGGCGCAGCTGGAGTCGAGGGTTCTGCAACGGCGTGGCTCGGCAGCATACGCTCACGCCGCCGGCGATGCACGCAGGCCGTCAGCGCGGCGGCTGCCCTCGGGACGCGCTCTCCGACCCCCGGACCAAGCGGATCGGACCCGCGCAAGCCCGGGTTTCTTGGCCGTTCTCGGCGCACGTCGGTAACCCAGCTGGGACATGGCACGCTGGAGTAAATGGCTGGGGATTGGCGCCGCGGTGGGGGTCATTTCGGCGCTCGTGCCCGTGGTCCAGGGACGCATCGACCTGGAGAACCCCCTCGGCAAGCTCAAGACCCCCTCGGTCAAAAACCCGACTGGGCCAGATCTGGCGGGGCTGGACCTGACTCGGTTGCAGGTTCGTCCTCAGCGGGTGGTCACTCCGCTCAAGAACGGCAAGTACGCCGAGCTCACGCTCGACCCCGCCGTGCAACGGGCTGCGCTGTCCCAGATGAAGCAGTACCGCGTGCCCGAAGGTGGCGTGGTGATGATGGACGTCAAGACGGGACGCCTGCTCGCGTATGCGAGCCACGTCGCCAGCGGGAAGAAGTTCGACGTCAACGTCCGCGCCGAGGCCCCCGCGGCGAGCGTGTTCAAAGTCGTGACCGGGGCGACGCTTGTGGAGAAGGCCGGCCTGAACGCCCGCACCGAGCAGTGCTACCACGGTGGGCGCAGTCGCATCGACGCTTCGGAGCTCAAAGACAACCCCCAGCGCGACAAGTGGTGCGCCACCATGGCGATGGCCATGGGACGGAGCCTGAACGTCGTGTTCGCGCGCCTGGCGAGCAAGCACATCACCCCCGAAGAGCTCACCGCCATGGGCGGGGCCCTTGGCTTTGGCGCGCCCGTCAAGTTCGTCGTGCCCAACGAGCCGCCCCAGATCTCCATCCCGGACAACCCTCTGGAGTTCGCTCGCACCTCCGCTGGATTCTGGAATACGAGTCTCTCGCCACTCGCGGCCGCCTCCCTGGCGCAGACCGTGGCCAACGGCGGTGTCACGCTTCAGCCCCGCATCGTGGCCTCGGTACAACAGGGCACCGAGACCCTGTGGGAGGCCCCGGAAGAGCCCATCGTCATCCGCCGCGCCATCCAGGCCGATACGGCCGACGAGCTCCGGAAGATGATGATCCAGACGGTTGCGAGCGGGTCGGCCTTCAAGACCTTCCACGACGCGAAGGGCCACCCGTTCCTGCCGGGCATGCAGATCGCCGGCAAGACCGGCACGCTCACGCGGCACAAGGAGAACCGGCTCTACACCTGGTTCATTGGCTTCGCGCCTGCTCACAAGCCCGAGGTGGCCATCAGCGCCCTGGTCGTGAACACGCCGCTCTGGCGGATCAAGGCGCCCATGCTGGCCCGCAACGTGCTGCGCGCCTACTTTGCCGCCAAGGGTCGCCGCGGCGTTACGGCTCCCTGAATCAGCGAGCGCGATCCTGATCACGGTCTCGCGAGCCCGCCTGCCGGGTGAGGGCTCTCGAGACCTCACGAAGCGTCGAACTCGCTCGAAACAGATTCTTGTTGTTCGTCCGGGGTCTGGCGCCAGACCCCGCCCCACGAGTGGGGCCCCACCCCAATCGGGGCCGCGCGGAGCACAGATCCTGGCGGTGATCGAAATCCGCCCTCCTTGACATGGGCGGGCACGCCCAGGGGCAGCCCCACGGTTGATTGCACGGAAAGGCCGACGCTTGCTCCTGGCGGGTGCTTGGCCTGAGGTGTGCCACTTCGGCTGACTCCTGTGTCAGGGTGCCACGGCCCGTGATCTGTGGGGTCAGGCCATTCTGAAGGGCCTTTTCCCTGTGGCTCGAGCCTGGTGCGCGGTTTGCAAGTATCCGCCGTTCGGGAAGGGAGCTACTCTCCGTCCCTCGGGAGGTGCCGTCGTGAAGACCTGGTCGAATTGGCCCACGTCTGCCGTTGTCCTGTGTTTCGCCGCGGCCATGGTTCGGTGCAGCGCCGATGGTGGGGCGGGAGGGGCGTCCTTCGATGAACGCTCTGCCGACAACGGAAACGGGGACCCGTATGCGCCGGACAGCGGCGCGTCGGTGACTGGAACCGGCGGCTCTGCGCCCAGCCTGCCGCCGGAGGTGGAGAGCGAGAGCTCGTTTCGGGTGCCGGTCGCCACCGACCACTACGTGTGGACCGCCAATCCGCTGAGCGGGATGGTCGCGCTGATCGACGCTCGGGACCGCAGCGTGCGCACCGCGCCCGCGGGCTTCGGGCCCACCTACCTGGCTGCCGTCCCCACGCCCGAGGGTTCGGACGAGAGCCGTGCCATCGTGATCAACGTGCTCAGTCAGGACGCGCACCTGCTCATCGCGCGCGCCGACGGTGAGATCGACAGCTATCGCATCAACGGAATCCACTCTGGCGCCAATTCCTGGGCCGTCAGCCCCGGGGGGCGCTGGGCCGTCGCCTGGACCAACGTCGCGGACGTGACCGATCCCGACCCGATCGAAGGCTTCCAGGACATCAGCGTGATCGACCTCGATGCGGTGGGTGAGGACACCGTCGAGGCCACGCGCCTCAGCGTCGCCTTCCGGCCCACGCGACTCTTCATTAGCGACGACGAGACTCGTGCCTTTGCCGTGACGGAGCCGGGTATCACCGTGATCGATCTGGGTGGGTCGTCGCCGCGGGTCACGGAGGACCTGCCGGTCGTCAGCGACGGGGCTATCGACGATCCGGCGGCTCGTGACGTCACCGTGACCCCTGACGGTCAGTTCGCCCTGGTGCGTCGGGAAGGCAGCTCCGACGTGGGCATCGTGTCGATGGACACCGGCGACATCGTCACGGTGCCGCTGTCGGCACCGGTAACCGATTTGGACCTCAGCGGGGACGGGAGCATTGCGGTCGCAGTGGTGCGGTCCCGGGCCGTCCCTGTGCCGGTCGGTGCTGGCGGCACCACCGGTGCGTCCGGTGCCGCAGGTGCGCCCACGGCCGGGAGTGCAGGCCAGATGGTGGGTGCGGCAGGTGAGCTCGGCGTGAGCGGAGCTGCCGGCGCGCCGGGAAGCGGCGGGGTCCTGGCTGCCGGCGGCACCCTCGCCGTGGGCGGCGGCGCGGGAACTCCGGCCAACGGTGGGAGTGCCGGAGTTGTTCCCATGGGCGGTGAGGGTGGCGTGGCCCCGGGCGGAGCTGCTGGAGTGCCGGCGGTTGCCGGATCGCCTGGACTGGCCGGCGCCGCGGGCTCCGCAGCTGGTGCTCCAGGCCTGGCCGGTGCCGCGGGCCAGCCCGGTGGAGCCCCCGGCGTGGCAGGTGCTGCAGGTTGGCCAGGTGGCGCCTCTGCATGGGCTGGGGCTGCGGGTTGGCTGACCGCGGCCGGCGCCGCGGGCTCGGCTGGCAGCGCCGGGGACGGAGGATCGCCTGCCCTGGGAGCGGGCGGGCTCGTGGCGGTCGGTGGAGCTCTTGGAGCCGGTGGGCTCGGGAGCGGCGGCGGGACTCCGGCTGCGGGCGGAGCGTCCTCTGGCGGTAGCGGGGTCGGCGGCGGCAGTGGCGGCCTGCTCTCGGGTGGCACGGGTGGAGTAGTGGTCGGTGTCGGCGGCGGCAGTGGCGGCTTCGAAGTGGGCGTTGGGGGCGGCAGCGGTGGGACCCCGCCGACGGTCACGTACGAGTGGTCTCCGTCAGAAGTCGCCATCCTGAGGATCCCCGAGATATTCACCAACCCTGAAGCGTGCGCTCCCGGTCCGGTGCCGGACGACGATGCGTGCACGGTCGTCACCATCTCGGACGAAGCATCGGGCGACGAAATCGTAGGCAGCGTCTCGCTGTCCGAGCAGGGCTCTCAGGCCCTGTTGTTCACCACGGTCGATCCCCCCGCAGAGTTGCCGCAGGCCAACCAGCACTTGACCGTGCTCGATATCTCCGGCGGTGACCACCACCTGACCTTCCGCACCGAGCATCTGCGCGCGGCCGTCCACGCCGTGTTCGTCTCCCCGGATGACCGTCACGCCATCGCGCTGCTCACCCCCGGGCCCACCAGCACCATGGCCGGCGCGTTCAGCATCGTACCGGTGATCGCGGACCTGCCGCCGCGGATCCAGGGAACCACGGCGCCGCCCGTGGGCGTGGCGCTGGCTGCCGCTCCCGCCAACCTGGGGCTGGTCACCGTCAGCGATCCGGTCAGCGAGATCTACAAGACCTACCTCGTCCAGCTGCCCGGGCTGCAGGTGGATACGTTCGAGCTCGCACGTCGCCCGCTGGCCACGGGCATCGTGCCCAGCGTCGCTGCCGGCTACGTTGCTCAGGAGCATCCCGACGGGCGCATCACGTTCGTCACCTTCGACGATAGCGATCACCCGATCGACTACACGCTGACCGGGTTCGAGCTCGGAGCCACCACCGGGAGGTAGCGGACCATGCGCAGGGCAATGCAGATGATCATCAGGCTACCGCGGTGGATATGGCCATCGATCGTTGCCGCCGTCGTCGCCGGCTGCTCGATGGACGCCAAGAGCGAGGATGCGTTGGCTGGCGACGACGATGACTACTACCCCCAGTCCGGCGATGCGGACGGCACGACCGACGGCCCCGCCTACGGTGCGGGAGGATCCAGCGCCTGGGGATCGGGCGGCGCGAGCTCCGGCGTCGGTGGCGTACCGCCACTGCCTCCCGAGGAGGAGATTGAAAGCTCGTTCCGCGCTCCGGTCGCCACCGGGCGCTACCTCTGGACCGCGAACCCCGAGAGCAGCTACGTGGCCGTGGTCGACGCGGGCCGCAGCTCGCTCGACGTGCGCATCATCGAGGCCGGCTACGGCCCGGTCTACTTGGCGCCGGTGAGCGACCCGTCGGACCAGGACCGCAACGCGGCCATCGTCATCAACGAGCTCAGCCACGATGCCACGCTGATGCGCGTCGACGCTGCCGGCCAGGTCGAGACCGAGACTTTCCCGACCCATCAAGGTGCCAATGCCTGGGCGGTCAGCAGCCAGGGGCAGTGGGCCATCGCCTGGACTGACGCGGCGCAGATCCCGGACGCCGACCCCACCGAGGGGTTCCAGGAGGTCACCGTGATTCCGCTCACCGGGGGGAGCGAACAGCGGCTCAGCGTGGGCTACCGACCCGAAAGCGTGGCCTTCAACCAGGCCGAGACGCGCGCCTATGTGGTGGCCGAGCCCGGTATCAGCGTGATCGACCTGGAGCAGATGGAGGTGAGCGGGCTCGTGTTCCTGACCGAGGATCCGCTGGAGGATCCGGAAGGTCGCGACGTGACGATCACCCCGGACGGGTCCACCGCGCTGGTCAGTCGCCAGGGGCAGCCCGAGGTCACCTTCGTGAATCTAGCAACCGGGGACCGAGACGACGTGGTGCTCGATGCGCCGGTCACCGATCTCGACCTGAGCGAGGACGGCACGTTGGCCGTCGCTGCAGTTCGCGACCTTTCGCTGGCGGCTATCCTGCCGGTGCCGGAGGCAGCGGACGATCCGGAGCTCGTCGACCTCCAGCCTTTCCCCGGCGAGACCATCGGTAGCGTCGCGCTCACCCGAGATGGGAGCACCGCGCTGTTGTTCACCACCGTGGCGCCAATCGACCCCGCGCAGCACCCGACTCGAGACCACATCACCATCTTGCAGACCGACCTCATGCCGACCGACCCCAATGACGAGGATTCTTACTGGCGCACCGTGAGCGTCCAGACGCCGGTGCGTGCCGTGTTCCCCGCCGACGATGGCGAGCATGCCATCGTGTTCCAGGAGGTGGGGGCGGGAAGCAGCCGGGCCGGGGCCTTCAGTGTGGTGCCACTGCAAGCGGCGATCTGGCCGAAGCTCGTGCCCACGGACGCGCCCCCGCGCGCCGTGGCCATTGCCCCGGACGGACGGCACGCCCTGGTCACGGTGCGCTCCGACACGACCAACGTTCACGGTGTGTATCTCGTGTCCATGCCCAGCTTGCGCGTGGACCTGATCCCCCTGGCGAGCCCGCCGCTGGCCACGGGCGTCGTACCGGCCGCGAACAAGGGATACGTCGCGCAGGAGCACCCCGAAGGGCGTCTCACCATCATCGACTTTGACAGCCCGGGCGGCGCGCCACGCACGCTCACGGGTTTCGAGCTGGCCACCCGAGTAACGCAGTAGCGAGGACGAACATGAGGAATGCAGTATGGGTGTGGCTTGCCGCGGGTGTGCTGAGCGCCTGCGGGGGGCGTTCCGAAGACTGGGACGCGCCGGTGAGCGTACCGGTGCAGACCGAGGGGTTGACCGGTTCGGTGGCGGTCGTGGACGAAGGACTGGACCGCCTCTTGATGCTGACGGTGCCTTCCGGTCACACGCTGGAGGCGACCGAGATCCCCTTGGGCAAGAATGTCGCTCTGGCCCAGGCGTCGCCGGACCGGAGGAACCTGTTCGTGCTCACGCACGGCGTGCAGTCTGCCAAGGAGAACGAGGAGCCGGCCCTGACCGTGGTGAGCGGCAGTACTCGGCCAGCGGTGTGCAAGCGCTACGAGCTCGACAACCCCTACTCGCGGGTCGCAGTCGACCCCGAGGGGGAGTGGGTGGCCCTGTATGATGCCGACGCGTTCGTGGGCAACGCCAACGAGATCATCCTGGCCCAGCTGGGCGACCTCAGCGACTGCCACCGGCTGAGTGACGCGCGGCGTCGGGGCAGCATCATCGCGCGCACCCTGGCGAGCGAGGGCGGCACCCCAGTGCGTCTCACCTTCACGCCGGAGCTGCTGCTGCCCGGCGGAGCGCGACGTTTCTTGATTGTCGAGCGCGATCACGACGTGGACCTGCTGGACCTGCAGGGCGTGCTCGACGAATCCCCCCACGACGAAATCAGGATGTCGCTGCTGGCTGCCTCCAGTGGCGTCAGCGGGACGCCCCAGGAGGTCGTCTACTACCCGGGGAATCCAGAGGTGGAGGACGACTACGCCAGAGTTGCCGTCCGCCTCGCCAACGACACCAGCGTGCAGTTCCTGGATTTCGTGACCAGCGACAACCCGGACCTCGAGTACGAGCTCACGGTCAACGCCGCCGAGCTCGGCGGGGTGCCCGACGACATCGAGTTCGTGCAGACCGACGGCGGCATTCGCCTGGCCGGGCTCCTCTCGACCCAGCGCTCGGCCGTGCTGGTGGATCCGGCCACCTCGGAGACCCGCACGCTGGCCGTGAATGGTCGCTACGATCACCTGTCGCCCATCACGCAAGAGCTGGTCCGCGGGGGGGAGGCGACCGATGGGGGCGACGTGGCCCTGCTCTGGAGTCCCAACGAACGGAGTGTCGCGTACTGGAACCTGGGGGAGGCCATCCGCGCGCCGCACTTCAGCGTCAACCAGTACGAGATCGGCATCAGCGTCGGGGGAGTGCTCGACATTCCCGGCGAGGCCTATCCGCAGCTGAAGCTCCTGCGCAGTCTCACCGACGCGCAGTTCTATGTGCTCGACCTGGGCGAGCGAAGCGTGCACCGGATGGATTCGGAAGCCTCGGCGCCCGATATCAGTGCGGCGCCAGACGGGCGCCGTGCCTGGATCTACAAGCCCGGGTTCGAGCAGATCGCGGTCACCAACTTCGAAGACCTGCATCCCACCGAGCTGCAGGTCGAGCGTGACGTTTCGGCGGTGTGGGACATCAAGCGGGTCGGTGACGGTCGCGCGGCCCTGGTCATGCACCAGTACGCCAACGGCGAAGCCGGGATGCTGGCCGCGACGCTCTTTGATGCCGAGGAGCCGAGCTCCACGGATACCCGCTTCTATGGCGGACTGCTGCTGCGAGGTGTGCGATGAGCTGCTCTCAAACACTGTCCTGGCTGCCTGCCGTGGCGCTTCTGTCGCTCACCCCCACTCTGGCTGCCGGTCAACCCGCCGCGGACGAGGCCGCTTCCGAGAAGCCTCCGGCCCAGCCGGCGCCCGCCGAACCGGGCCCGTCAAAAACCTCCGATGCCAGCGCGGGGGAGGCCAAGGAGGCTGCCCCGTCCCCGGCGCCACCAGCCCCAGCCGCTCAGCCCCAGCCGCTGGCTCCAGCTAGTCCGGACTCAGGCGCGGCGCCGCCCGAGCCTGGCGGTCGCCTCTGGGCGCCGCCGGGTGACGAGGAACCCTTGGCACCCGCGTCAGCGCCGCCTACCTCGGCGCCTGAGCCCGCCGATCCCGAGGACGTGTGGGCGGCTGGCCCACTCGGCACGTACCAGAACCACTTCGTCGGTTGGCTGGGAGTGCGCGTTGGGTTCATTTCGGATGCGGGCTTCGACGCATTCTCCGACGAAGACGCTCTGGTGCAGTTCTCGCTGGGATTCGGCCGAACGTTGCTGAGCGCTGACGCGCTCAGCGTGGCTGCCCTCGCGGCGTGGGACTACGGATCTGCTTCCAACGAAGCGCGAGGTGCCGACACCGATCTCGACGTCCACCGCTTCGTGCTCGGCCCGGAGATCCGCTATCACGTGGCGCCGTGGCTGTATGTCTTCGGGCGACCTCTGCCCGCAGCCATTCACACGCGGGCCTCCCTCGATGCCCCTGTGATCGATGCCGACCTGTACAGCCGCGGTTGGAGCTTCGGCTTCGACGCGACGGCGGGTGCTGCGGTCCAACTTTGGGGCAAGCGCAGCGGCGCTTCGAACAAGCCCAGGCTTTGGGCCCAGCTCGAGGGCGGGTACGGTTGGGCCACCTCGGTGGATCTGAAGTTCCGAGCCGACGACGCCGACGCCGCGCCGCAGCGGGTCGAGGACGTGGACCTGGGCAGCCTCGCAGTACGTGGGCCGATGTTCAGAATAGCGCTCGCGCTGACCTTCTGATCTCGCCGCACTTTTTGCGTGCGAGGTAAACGCATTCATACCTCCGGCCACTGCACGGCAAGCGTGTGCACGCTCGACGCCGGAGCGTGCTGCGCGACCGTGCCGCCGCAACGTCTCGACCGAGCCTCTCCGATCTATTGGAAAAGGTTCACGATTTCTGGCTTTCGATCCCAGATTCTGCACCTTTTCGACGGTGCTGGCCGCCCGAGTCGACGATGTGGGGTGATCTGCGCCGGCGCAGCCGGCACGCGCGATGCATCGCTTACGGATTGACGTGACATGTCCGAGTATCAGGTCCGGGAGACGGAGAGCGGTGTCTGAGTCGAGTGGCTTCACCGGCTGCGTGGCTGGACTGGATCCAACGCGCAGCAGTTGCTAAGGTTAATATCGTGCAGGTTGTGCTCCGAAAGCTGGGGCGAGGGTCGCGAGCGGTGACAGGCCGTCTGGTGCGGGCACCCCGGAAGGGATCCGTGGTCGTGATCGAGTTCTCGGATGGGATGCACGAGTACGTGACCACGCCAGTGAAGCGAGTGCTCCGCTTGGCGGCTCGCAACGTCTTCTACGTCGAGACCGTCAACAGCCGCTACCGGCTGGAAGTGCGCGATCGCGAGCGTGCACTCGAGGATGCGTCCAGCGGCTGATCCTGCGCGAGCAGCTCTTCGGGCGTGCCGCGCGCAGCCGGCGACGCCGCATTTCGCACGTCGACCGGATCATTCGGCGTTGCGCTGCGCCTCGGTCTCCGCTATTCCGCGGGCCCGTTTGGTGCTCGGTGCTATTTAGGAGCGTCCGAGCTTCCAGCCAACACACAGAGAACCATGGGAAACTTCGATCGTCGAAAGAGCCGGAAGATGCGCCGCCGCCGCTCGCAGCTCAAGGAGAAGGCGCGCATTCGCCGGCGCGCCGAGTCCGTCGCCGCCGAGCGCCGGCAGGCCAAGAGCTGATTCAGCGAATGGTCTTGGAGGCGAAATGCACGTCCGGTGACGGCGGCTTGACGACCTCCACCCGCCCGCCGAACAGGCCGAGGTCGCCTTGGATGCGGCGTTCTCGCACGAGTTTCCATCCGCCCGGCTGATCCTTCCAGACCTGCCCGAGGCGGGTGCTGCGTAGCGAGCCTTCATCGATGCGGGTCCAGGCGACGTCGACCGTGATGAGCGCCGTCTTCCCGTCTTCGTCCAGGGACAGTCCCGTCATCTGCACGTCGACCACCCTCACGTCCTTGCCCCACTCGGTGCGACGCTCGAGGAAGTGGCTGCGCGCCCCGTCGGCAGCGAGGGCCGCTGCCAGATCCATGCGCCCGAAGCGGGCGGCGTAGTTGAGCTCTCGGGCGGCGTCGGTTACTCGTTGAGCCGGCGTCGCCGGGGCCAGACATCCGACTCCCATGCACGCGACGAGGGCCGCCGCCACGGTCAGCCTGAGGGTGCTCATCCCGCACCCGGTAGCACCGGGCGGGGGGATGGGGAAAGAAAGAGGACGGAGCCCTCGAGCTCGCTCGAGGGCTCCCTTGGCCAGCACCGTCGACATCTGCTGCGGACCGGCGGGATGCGGCCCGGATCGGTACTGAATCGCGGTGTGACGCCTCTCGGGGTGGTGCAGAAGAGGGAATGGAGGTGGGCATGGAAGCGGGCGCCCCGGGGGGGGGCGGGGGGGGGGGGGGGGGGTGGGGGGTGGGGGGGAAATTCAACCGCGGGGGGTTCGGGAGGG
>CAZSVU010000097.1:23977-24326 GCA_964610275.1 uncultured Polyangiaceae bacterium
TGGCAACGGCGGGGATTGCGGAAGCGCCCGAGCTGCGCTCGGGCGCGGGTTGGGGTGGAAGCGCAGGGTGACGCGGATCGGGGGGGAGCAGAAGAGCGGACGGAGGTGGGTGTGGAAGCGCCCGAGCTGCGCTCGGGCGCGGGTTGGGGACGGAGCCCCTGAATTGGGCTTCGCCAATTCAGGGGGTCAGAATGCCGCCGCCGCCGCAAAGTAGAAGTGACCGTTGTCTGGGGCGTCGCTGTCCATGCCACGGGCGTAGCCGAAGCGGAGACCGGCGCCTGCGTAGTAGCCGATCACCACGCTGAGCCACAGCTCGGCTCCCAATCCCAGATGGTAGCTGGCCCACGGA
>CAZSVU010000098.1:0-23737 GCA_964610275.1 uncultured Polyangiaceae bacterium
TGAGGCGCGCGCCCTGGAGATACGGACGCGTCTCGTCGGCGAGCACACGCACCTGCTTTCCAGCTTCGTGCGCCGCTCGAATCACGCCCAGCGCCGTGCCGTAGCCGCCGGTAGCCAAGGCCCCGGCGTTGCAGTGGGTGAGGATGGTGGCGCTCTGGGGCACGCGCTCGGCGGCGAGGCGACCCATGGTGCGGTTGGCCGCGACGTCGTCGCGGTGGATCTGGCGTGCGGCCTCGCCGAGTGCGCTCACGAGATCCTGCGCTCCAGAATCCTGCAGCGCCCGCGCCCGCGCCAGCATCTGATCGACGGCCCAGCCCAGGTTCACCGCCGTGGGACGAGCGGAACGGAGCTCTTCCCCCGACTTCTCCATATCCCCGATGAAGTCCGCCCCGGCCGCTCGCGCTGCCAGCACCATCCCATAGGCAGCCGAGATCCCGATGGCCGGTGCGCCACGTACCACCATGTCCGTGATGGACCGGGCCACGTCCGTGACCGTCTTCAGGCGCAGGTACGTCTCCTCGTGGGGCAGCAGACGCTGCTCCAGCATCACGATTTCGTCATTGTCCGGCAAGAGCTCCATCGCCGAGTAGCTCGCGCCGCTCAGCGGGGCCGGGTGCGGAATGGCTCCCACTCTACTCTCCTTCCGACAGCAGCTTCTGCAGGAGTTGATTCACCAACTTCGGGTTCGCCGAGCCACCCGTCCGTTTCATGATCTGCCCCACGAAGAAGCCGAGTACGTTCTTCTTGCCCTGGCGGAACGTCGCCACTTGCGAGGGGTTCTGCGCCAGCACTTCTTCGCACAGGCTGAGAAGCGCGCCCTCGTCCGACATCACCCGGAGGCCTCGGTCCTCCACCACCTGCCCGGGGCTCTGCTCCGTGCCTTCGATGGCCGCGTAGACTTCCTTGGCCTGCTTGCCGCTGATCTCGCCCTGTTCCACCAAGCGCAACAGCTCGGCCACCTGCTCGGGGCTCACGGTGAATTCCGCGGTCAGGCCGTGAAGCTTGGCGCCTCGCAACACCTCGGTGCAGATCCAGTTGGCCGCCTTCACCGGTTGCGGGAACGTCTGCAACGTTCTCTCGTAGAATCGCGCGATTTCCGGGTGCTCGGTCAGGGTGACCGCGGCGTCTGGCGAGAGTCCGGATTCTCCGATCCAACGGGCACGCTTGGCTGCCGGAAGCTCACCCACCAAATCGCGTTGCGCCTCGATCACAGCAGTCGGGATGAGCAGCGGCGGCAGATCCGGATCGGGGAAGTAGCGATAGTCGTGGGCGTCCTCCTTGGAGCGCAACGTCGCCGTCTTGCCGGTGTCGGGATCGAATGAGCGCGTCTCTTGATCGATCTCGCCGCCGGCATCCAGCACCGCACTCTGCCGGGCGATCTCCACCTCAATCGCGCGCTTGACGAACCGAAACGAGTTGAGATTCTTGACCTCGCACCGAGTCCCCAACTTCTCCTGCCCCTTGGGGCGCAACGAAATATTGGCGTCGCAGCGCAGGCTTCCTTCCTGGAGGTTGCCGTCGTTGACGCCAATGAACACGAGGATGTCTCTAAGCGCACGCATGTACGCCGCGGCCTCGGTACTGGAGCGCAGATCGGGCTCGCTCACGATCTCGATGAGCGGGACTCCAGCGCGGTTCAGGTCCACGACCGAGTCACCACCGACCCCGTGCACGTTCTTGCCCGCGTCTTCCTCCATGTGGACGCGGGTGATGCCAATGCGCTGGGTGGCGCCATCCACCTCGATGTCCAGGTGCCCGTCCGTGGCAAAGGGCTCCTCGTATTGGCTGATCTGGTAGCCCTTGGGCAGGTCCGGATAGAAGTAGTTCTTTCGCGCGAAGAGGCTCGTCTCGTGGATGGTGCAACCGAGCGCCAGACCCGCCCGAACCGCCATCTCCACCGCCCCCCGATTGAGCACGGGCAGCGATCCCGGCAAACCGAGGCAGACGGGGCTGACGTTGCGGTTGGGGCTGTCACCGAACCGCGTGGAGCTGGAGCAGAACAGCTTGCTCTGGGTGAGCAACTGCGCATGCACTTCCAGACCGATGACGGGTTCGTAGTCCGGCACGACGGGACAGAGGATGTACGCGGGCGAGCCCCTCGGTCAAGCTCGAAAGGGGGCTGCAGCGACGCCCGCTGGTGGTGCTCCGGCCCGTCCGCGCGGCTCAGCGGGATGCGCCCAACACCCAGGTGGCGTCCAGCAGAAATGCGGCCCCACCGACCACGATCGCGAGCAGGAAGACGAGACGCTGGAAGGAGTAGAGCCGAGTCAACTCGGCCACTGCACGCATCAGGTGCGTGATGTCGCTGCCGGTGGTCGAGACGATCTCACTCACATGCCGAGAAGCCTGCATCGTCCACACGCCGATGAGCAGGATGACGACTCCGATGGTCGCGCCGCTCGCGGCCCGCAGCGGCTGTCCGGTGGCTAGCCCGAGCAGGGCGATGGCGACATAGACCACCCCCACGACGATCTGCGCTCCCCCCACCGTCAGCATACGTCGAGCCAGGGCGGAGAAGCTCCGATTGTGCCGCTCGCTGAACTCGTACTCCTCCTCGGTACGAGCCTGCTCGGTGGATGCTCCGCGCGCCTCGCCTCCGCCGAGTCGCGATGCATCGGAAGGATCTTCAGCACTCATGCGACGCTTCCCTGGACGACGCCCCCAGGCCCGGCGGTCACACTACATCATTCAGTGACCCTTCTCACGGGTCACACCAGGATAGTCCCGGTCCCCGGGCTCGGGACGCGGGTTCTGCGAGTGGTGCGACCCATCTCGGCCCGGGAAGCCCAGCAGTCGCTCCTTGTCGAAAATGAACTGGTCCCGCGAGTCGTACGGGGCCGCGTGCACCCCGGTATCCATGCGAATCGCGTCGCAGGGGCAGGCCTCGACGCAGTACCCGCAGAAAATGCACCGAAGCTCGTCGATGACGAACTCCGCGGGATAGCGCTCGTAGCCGTGCCGGGGGTGTCCCTCGGGATACTCGGCAGGCACGATGTGGATGCACTGCGCCGGGCAGGCCGTGGAACAACAGAGGCACGCCACGCACCGTGGGGAGCCATCATCCCGCCGCGTTAGCCGGTGTACTCCCCGGAAACGCGCGGGATAGGGTCGCCGCTGCTCCGGGTACATGACCGTGTTGATGCCTTCCTCGACGGACTCCAGGATGGGGTCGTTGCGCTGAGCAAACACCATCTCCTTGGTGTTCCGGAAGAAGTGCGCGGCCGTGATTCCGACGCCCTTGGCCACCTCCACGGCGTAGCTCTGCACACTCGCGGAGCGGTTGGGGCGCGGTACCGGCTTCCCTTCGATCTGCTTGGGTCCGAGGCTCATGCTCTACGCTCCCATCCGGGTCGACTTGAGGCCACCCACCTGTGCAATGAGTCGTGCCGCACTGCTCGCGACCAACCTGCGCTTGTTGGGCGGCGACAACAGGAATCGCACGAACAGCACCGTCAGCACCACGTCCGCGACCACCACCACGGCCATGGTCACGTCGCCCATGGCGCTCAGCACTTTCTGAGTCTGAGGCCCGCCGGACTGCAGACCCAAGACGATGAGTCCCGTGGCCAACACGTTGACCAGTGACGCCGGCAGCAACATCCGCCAGCCGAGACGCATCAGCTGGTCGTACCGGAACCGGGGGAGCGTCCAGCGAATGGCCGCTTGCACCCAGCACAGCGCCAGCACCTTGCAAATGAACGCAATGACACCGAGCAGAATCACCACGCCATGCGAGAGTTGCGCACTGAAGAGCACCGTGTCGCCGATGGCGAGCATCAGGCCATCTCGCTCCAGGAAGGGCACGTGCCAGCCACCGAAGAAGATCGTGGCCATGACCGCGGAGGACACCACCACGGCGATATACTCGGAGAAGAAGAACATCGTGAACTTCATGCCCGAGTACTCGGTGAAGTAGCCAGCCACGATCTCGCTCTCACCTTCGGGAAGGTCGAAGGGCACGCGCTTGGACTCGGCGATGGCAGCGGCCATGAAGAGCACGAAAGCAACGGGCTGCACGAAGATCCCCCAGGCGTTCTGGGCCTGCCTCTGCAGCGTCCCGTAGATCATCAGCGCGCCCACCAACGTGAGCCCGAGAGTGACCTCGTAGGACACCATCTGGCTGGCGGCACGCAGGCCACCCAGCAGGCTGAACTTGTTGTCGCTCGACCATCCCGCCAGTGCGGCCCCCACCACGCCCGTCCCGGCGATGGCGAAGAAGTAGAGCAGCCCCACGTTCAGGTCGACCACCTGCAGCGCAACGGCACCTTCGACGCACACGCCGTCACGTGGCACCGAGGGGAGCAACTTCCCGAACTCGATGGCGCCTTCCTGACTGGTGCCAAAGCAAAGCGTGTCACCGAAGGGCACGATGGCCATCAGCACCAGCACCGGGAAAAAGGAGATGAAGGGCGCGAGACCGTGAAGGAAACGGTCGGACTTGGGCGGTACTAGATCTTCCTTGACGATGGTCTTCAGTCCGTCCGCCATGGGATGCAGCAGCCCGGCCAGACGAATTCCGACACGCTTCTCGTCCTTGATCGCGTACCAGGCGTAGGCTCCGGCACCGAGCACGACACCAGCAAAGACCGCTGGACCGGAAGCGTATCCGATCTCTGCCAGCCAACTTCCAACGGGAGTCCGGCGGAACATCAGTCCGCACAGCAGCACCACGGCGTGCGCGGCCACGCCAAAGTAGAAGATGCGCCGGGGATCTCCCAGCGAAGCGATGAAGTTGTCGAAGCTGTTCTTGATGCCCCGGTAGCGGATCTGCCGCGCCACGACCAGACCAGTGGCCCACACCGAGAAGATCGCCAGGTGCATGCAGATCCCGGCATGGCTCATCCGATCGGCACCATGTGCTTCTCGCGTGGCGAGATAAGCGCCCACTCCACCCGCCATCAACAGCGCGGGGAGGACCGCCAGGGCCTGGGCGGCGTTGCGCGGCAGGAAGAACACCGCGCGGTGCGGTCCGACGCGATCCTGGAACATGGCGCCACCGCGGCGGTCGACCCAGGTCAGCACGGTGGCGAGGCCCATGCCAAAGGCCAGCACCCAGAGGGCCTTGACCAGGAAGATTACTATGGTGATCCCGCTCATCCTGCTGCTCCCGCTTCCGCGCTGGCTGCTTCAGTTGCCTCCGAAACCGCTACCATCGGTGCCGCAGCCGCCTTGATCTCCGAGAGCCGCTTGAACCCGAGGTCGTGCCCCAACTCGCGAGCCACAGCGGCAATCAGCTGCCAAGCCGGTCTAGAGTCCCCTTTGGGCCGAATGGCGCGCTCGCTCTCCTGCGCCATGCCCTTGGCGTTGACGTAGGTCCCGGTGGCTTCCGCCCAGGTGCAGGCTGGCAACACCACGTCTGCCAACTCGACGAGCGCGGTCTCGTGGCTGGCGATCACGACGAGACTCTCGAGAGCGCCCAGGGCTTCGAGCGCCGGGTCGCCGGGTACCTCGCCACCGAGAACCACCGCTCGGGTGACGGACTCCCCAGCAGCGCTGGCAAACGTGTCCAAGGGCGCCGGTACGTCCTCCCCACACAGTTGCTCCACTCCCGCCGTGTTGGGGTTCTTGTCTGGGTCACGAAGCACCGCGTCCCCCTCCCCTTCCGGCATGCCACCGATGAACAGTCGCTTGACTCCGAGCGCTCGGGCCAGCCGCAGCAGCGCGTAATTGTCCTCGTTGCTGTGCTGGGCACTGAGCACCACCGCCAGCTTCTCAGCCGGCACGTCGCGCAGTCGTTTGGCCGCAGCGACGATGCCCTTCTCCAACCGGCGGCGCTTGCCCTTGGAGCGCGCCTTCAGCAGGCGGTCCTCCTCCACGCGTTGGTAGCTGAGCATCCCCTCGTCACACATCCAGAACTTGTTGACGTCGGGATTCTCGCGCGGCCGGTGCCGGTACACCCGCTGCTCTCTGGGGTCGTAGTCGAGATAGGCGTTGCAGCCAGTCGCGCACCCCTGGCAGATGGTGCGCGCGCTGCGCAAGAACCACACTCGCGCCTTGAAACGGAAATCCACCGCCGTCAGCGCCCCCACCGGGCACACGAACTCCGTCATCAAGGAGTACGGGTGATCGAGTTGGCGTCCCTCGGCGAGTACGATCTCGCTCAGGTTGCCACGGTCGCGCTTGCTGAGCACCGGGTCCTGGGCCACTTCGTCGCAGAAACGCACGCAACGCGTGCACAGGATGCAGCGCTCGGCGTCGTACACGATGGTGGGACCAAACGGCTGCGCCTTGGGCTTGTGAACGGGCGCATCACGCATGCGCTTCTGCTCGGCCTGATGCTGTAGCCAGTAGTCCTGCAGCCTGCACTCTCCGGCCTGGTCGCAGATCGGGCAATCCACGGGGTGATTGAGCAGCAAGAACTCCTGCACGGCTTTGCGTGCCCGGACGACGTGCTCGCTGGTGTCGCTCTTCACGACCATGCCCTCACCGGCGGGTTGCTGGCAGGCGGGCACGAGCTTGGGCTTCTTCTCCTGGACGTACTCCCCCTGTTCCGCATCCCAGCGGATCACGTCGAGCAGGAGCGGCTGGCGCCCCGGGGGGGGGCCGAGTTCGACCAGGCACATACGGCAGTTGGCGGCGACACTGAGCCCGGGATGCCAGCAGTAGTGCGGGATTTCGATCCCCGCGCGTGCTGCAGCCGAGATGATGGTGTCGCCCGCCTCGAACGGGATATCGCGGTCGTCAAGCTTGAACGTGGGCATCAAAAGACCTCTCAGCGGTCGCACTCACCGCCGATCATGTTCAGCGATCCAAAACAGGGGACGATGTCCGGCACCATGGCACCGGTGATGAGGTGCTCCAACCCGCCGGTGATCAAGAAGCACGGGGGCCGAATCCGAACGCGATAGGGTGTGCCACTGCCATCGCTGACGATGTAGAAACCCAGTTCGCCGTTGCCGCCCTCGGTGTACGAGTAGACCTCGCCGGCGGGCATCTGCAGCCCTTCCATGATCAGCTTGAAGTGCTGGATGGTGGCCTCGATGGTGATGTAGACCTTGTCCTTCGCCGGCAGCACCACGCGAGGGTCATCGACGCAAACGGGGCCCTCGTCCGGGAGGCGCTCCAGACACTGCTCGATGATGCGAGCGCTCTGAGTGACCTCTTCGATACGGACGACGAACCGGTCGTAGCAGTCCCCCGCTTGCCCCACGGGCACGTCGAACTCCACCTGGTCATACGCCAGGTAGGGATGGGCCTTCCGCACGTCGTAGGGCACGCCACAACCGCGCAGCGCGGGGCCCGTCCAGCCGAGGGAAATGGCATCGTCGGCGGCCATGACGCCGACGTTCTCGACGCGATCGAGGAAGACCCGGGTCCCGTAGAGCAGCCGCTTCACCTCGTCGACGATCTCCAGCAACTTGGTGACCACCGCACGCACATTCTCCTTGAACCCGCGGCTGGGTGGTTTGGCAACCCCGCCAATGCGCCCGAAGCTATGAGTGACACGAGCCCCAGTCTCTTCCTCGAAGATGTCATAGACCATGTCGCGACCCTTCATCATCCACAGGAAGGGCGTGAACGCGGCCAACTCCATCACCATGGCGGCCGTGCAGGTCATATGATCCACCATGCGAGCCAACTCGCTGAGAATCATTCGGTAGTACACGCAGCGCTCGGGCACCTGGATACCGAGCAGCTTCTCGCAGGCCAGCGCATACCCGAAGTTGTTGATCAACGGAGAAACGTAGTTGCAACGATCGACGTACGGAAACACCTGAGCCCAGGTGCCGCGCTCAGCCATCTTTTCGAAACCGCGGTGAAGGAAACCGACCTGAACGTCGGCACGCTGAATGCTCTCCCCGTCGATTTCCACCACGATGCGGACGGTGCCATGCGTGCACGGATGGGATGGCCCGATGTTGACGAGCATCGTCTCGCGCTGGGGCTCGGCTGCCTCGATGTCGTCGAGCGTTCGTTCCAGAGGTTCCATCAGTGCTGTTCCTCGTTGCCACCCAAGAGGTCGTCGGCTTCGTCCTCTTCCGATGCCCAATCTCGCCAGCGGCGCCCGAACGGCATGCCCTCGTCCGGCCCGAATGGCGGAAGTTTCTCGATGTTCTCGGCATCCCGATACGGCACCAGCGGCTGCGTGCGCTGCGCCGGGTAGTCTTTGCGGAGCGGATGCCCCTCGAACTCGGGGTAGAGCAGAATGCGGCGCAGATCCGGATGCCCGGAGAACTGTACTCCGAGCATGTCGTAGCACTCCCGCTCCAGCCAGTTGGCACTGGCCCAGAGCGGGGTGAGGGATGCGATCTGGGCGCCAGAACCGTCCGATTCGCCCACCTTCGCCTTGAGCCGCAGGCGATGGCCCAGGCTCAACGAGTGAAAGTGGGCAACCACCTCGAAACGCGGATCGCGGTCGGGGAAGTCCACCGCCGTCAAGTCGACGAGCATGCTCATCTGCGCCTGATCGTCGTCGCGCAGGCATCGCGCCACTTCGAGCCAACACGTCGCGTCGACGACCACCGTCTCGTCGCCGCGCATGGAGTGCGTCTCCTGCACGGCATCTGGAAACTTCGTCTTCAGCAGCTCAACGAGAGCCTGGGCCATTGGTCACATCCCTGGCTAGTGCAGTCCTATGCGCCTTTGGATCCGCGCGGCAGGCGCGTGATCCCCATCTTGGGATTGGAGGCTGGATCGAAGCGTGGCTTGACCACGCCCGGCGTCCGGTCTCGGGTCTGAATCTTGTCCTGAAGCAACAGCAGTCCGTCACAGATCGCCTCGGGTCGCGGCGGACACCCGGGGATGTAGATGTCGACCGGGATGATCTTGTCGATCCCCGGAACCGTGGCGTAGTTGTCGTAGAAGCCCCCGCTGCAGGCACACGTCCCAAACGAAAAGACCCATTTGGGCTCGGCGATCTGGGTGTAGATGCGCTTGAGGATGGGGGCCTGGCGCTGCGACACCGTGCCCACAATCCAGATGAGGTCGGACTGCCGAGGCGAGAACCGCGGCGCTTCGGCGCCGAAACGCGCCACGTCGTACCGGGGGCTGGCAATGGACATGTACTCCATTGCACAGCACGCGGTGACGAAGGGGTACGCGAACAGGGAGTACTTCTGCCCCCAGGCGATCAGATCCTCGGCCCGGGTGGTGAAGAACCCCTCTTCGTCCGCCTGCCCGACGACGGGGAGAAACCTCTCCTTCAGCTTTCCCATTCGAGGGCTCCCTTCTTCCAACAGTAAACGAGGGCCACGATCAGAGCGGCCAGGAAGATGAACATGGTTCCAAAGCCAACCCAGCCCAACCCTTTGAACAGCGTGGCCCAGGGGTAGAGGAATACGACTTCGATGTCGAAGACCACGAAGAGGATGGCGGTGAGGAAGTACTTCACGCTCACCCGCTGGTGCCTCGCTCCTTCCGAATCGTTGCCGCACTCGAACGGCATCTGCTTCTCGGGACTCGGGTTCTTCGGTCCGACGAGCGCACCCAGAAGCCACATGAGGCCTGCCACCGACAGTGCGACGGCGAACAACAGGAACATCGGAAGATAGAGCTCTAACATCGGAGTCTCCGCCCCCGGCTCGAAACCGCTGGATAATCCTGCAGAATCACGCTGGTCGCGAGCGATTTAGTCGCGGGGCACAAACCTGTCAATCTGGGCAGTTCCAAGGCGCCAAGCCCCCACGGTCGTTGCCTGTCCACGTAACCACTGCGTGGCGCCGCAAACGGGTGCGAATCGCCGCGAGAAATGGTGCGACTCGGTGCCTTCCGAGCGAAATCACACTGGTGGAGGCTTGGTCGACGGCAGGCCACGAACGGCCCGTTCCCAGACATTCAGCGAATCGCCCAGCCGGTTGGCAATCACCGCCCGTGCGCGCGTCAAGACCGACTCTTCCGCTCCCGCTTCACGAGCTTCCTCCACCGCACTCAGCGCCGCCAGGAAGTAGCCACGCGCGAGCAGAGCATCCGCGAGCATGGGCCAAATCACGTTCCCCGCGGCCCCCAGGTTGGCCGCCCGGCGCAACGGCGCGATCGCCTCCCCCGGACGAGCGCTGCCCATCATCGATTCGCCCAACCGGGTGAAGATGTCAGCAGCGGCGCTGCCGTCGCGCGCATACTGCACGGCGAGCCGGAGTACCTCCTCGCCCTTGTCCACCTCGTCGAGCTCGATACAGGCGCTGCCGAGCAGGCCGAGCCCCTTGGCGATCGTCTGGCGAGTGTTGGGGTTTAGCATTTGCCCCTCGGGGGTCCGAAGGAAGATCGCCAGCGGAGCAGGCCAAGCCCCCAAGAGCTCGAGCACGCGAATCGGGTTTCCCTCGGCCAGAGCCTGCTCGGCCTCGGCCACGTGGCTGAGCTCGATCGCACTGCGCGTGCCCGGCTCGGCAATACGGTTGAGCTCATCCCGTACATGGGCCCGGAGGCGGGCGCGAAACTCCTCGAGATCGATGGTTTCCTCGATCCCGTCGTGCAACAGGCGGATCCGCTCGCTCTCGCCTTCCAGACGCAGCTCCTCGAGAGCGTAGCCGTACAGTGGCGCCAGGAGCAGGTAGCGGACCCCGACGAAACGCTGGATCGCCTCCACGTCAGTGGCCCGATCGGGACGCGGAGCCCGGATTTCTTCGCCCACCAGCACGGAGACCAGACGCCTGCGGAATTCTCCCAGCGGCAACCGCTGGACGTCCTCTTCGGTGGCCTCGACTTCGTTTCCACCAACGACGAAGTCCACCAACGTGTTCTCAGGGTGACGGCGATCCACCGTCAGAGCGGTGATGCGCGCTCCGGTAATCATGGCAAAGGCGAAGAAGCGCCCACCCACGATCTCGCACAGCGCCTGGAAGCTACCGATGGTCTGTCCGATCCTCTGGAACCATCCATCGGTCCGAATCGCCTCGAGGGGAAACGCGCGCGTGTCAGCCATGCGAACCGAGCCAGCTCGCTGAAAATGGCGCATCTCGACCGCCGTTGCCAGTCATCAGTGGGCCGGCTGGCATGAAGTGCGAGACCCTCGCACCCGGCTGCGGAACGCAGGCCCAATGCCCGGGCGATCCAGCGCCCCAAGGACGCCAACCCCGAGTGGACTGGCCGGAGAACCGGGCTCGAGTTGCCGACCGCTCCCGAACCCGGACCGCAGGATCCGGAGCTTCCTCAATCACCTCCGTGCAGACCTTTGGCGATGACGCTCACCGGAGCCCGCGCCGAGCGCGGTGACAGCACACTCGCGGGGTCTGCCAGCAGGACGAAGCGAGCTTCCGCCACCGCCTCGACCTCGCTCAGCACCCCCAGCGAGAAGAGACTGGGCGCGGGATACTCCGTCCTGCCACCCCGCACCGTCCCGGAGATGACGAACACATACGCATACTCGCCGTCGACCTCGTGCCCAGACCCAACTGCCAGCGTCACCAACTGCCCGGAGTCGTACCAGGCCAGCCGCTGGTCGTGATCCAGATCGGAGAACTCCGGGAGGTCGCGGCACAGGTTGTCGAAGCGACGCTTGCCAAACTCGCCCCAAATGCGCTCGGCCAACTCCGGCTGCGCGGCCATCAACTTGGAAAAGCCCTCGCGGCTGACTTCACCCACCGTGACCGAGGTCGCAGCACGAGCCGAAGCAGTCCTCGGCGCTCCCGTGAGCAGACTCATTTCGCCGAGAATGTCGCCTCCGCCCAAGACGTCCACGATGAGGTCCTCACCCTTCACTTGAACGATGACGTGCACCGCACCTCGAGCAATGACGAAGAGACTGTCGCCTTTTTGACCCTGCTGGAACAAATACTGCCCCGCCGGGACGACCTTCTCGGCCGTGATGTCCGCGAGCAACTCGAGTGCCGATTCGTCGAGGGAAGCAAATAGCGGGGTACTGGCGACCAGCTCCGCGGTCTCGGGGATCGGGACCCGAGTGGCGCCCCGGCGCTGCGCTTGCATGCGGTGTTCGACGTGGTGAAGCTCGGCGTGCAAGGCTTCTTCGTCGAGCACTCCGGCTTCGGCCAGCCGCTCGTAGCCCTCACGCTCGAAATTGAGCTCGATGCGCCCGGCCAGGCGAGTCTCGATGGCCGCGGCAATCTCCGGGAGGTTGGTCCGCATGTCCTCGATGCGCTCCTTGCCCTTGCGCAGGTACCCACGGTACGTCTCGCGGATTTTCGCTCCGGTATCCGCGTCGATCCCAGGCAGAGTCTTCAGTGCCTCCACCACGCGTTCCGCTGCCAAGCCCTCGGCCCGGGACAGATCGTAGATCACCGTGAGTCGGTCGAAGTCACTCGAAGCGCTGCCTCCCAAGGAGAAGAGCGAGGTGCCGGCCGATTCCGGAACGCGCGTCTCGGGCGGTTGAAGATCGCCCCGATTGATGCGATCGAGCTGTCGGTCCAGTTCACGCGTCAGGGTCTGGGTCGCGTTGCCAGCGAGCGTTCCCTGCGCGAACGCGCGCCAGTACGCCTGACGCTCCAGGCCCAGCACTCTTCCCCAGTGCGCCGACTCCCGCTCGTGCTCGCTGGCGTCACGCAGCTCCTTCTGCACCCCTTCGATCTTGCGCCCCAAGTCCTGGCGCCGTCCTTCCAGGCGCTCCTGCACATCACCCCACGGTACGGCCTTGAGATCGCGCGATCGACTCACCTCGTCGATCGCCTCGCGAACCTCGCCCAGAACGTGCGCTCGCGCCGAGAGCTCTGCGAGTTGCGCACTCAGGGACGGCTTGTCGAACCCGAACCACGCCAACAGCTTCCCGATGGTGCTCCCATTGACCAGAATGGTCAGGAGCACGACGCCGGCGGTGACCAACAGGATCTGGCGCCGCAGGTCGGGGTCGATCTGCGGATGTTGGGAGATGACCAGGCCCAAGGCCAGCGAGACCGCACCGCGCAAGCCACCCCACGACATCACGGCCGCGTCCTTGAGCGACACGCCGTCACTCCATCGATTCGCCAGCGGCTGGGACGCATAAGTCAGCGCGAACCGGATGAGCATCGCTGCGACGTACGCGACCAGCACCAACACCAGATCGCCCACGGTCGCCTGCTCGATCTCCTTGGCGATGACCAATCCGACCAGGAAGAAGATCAGCGTGTTGGCGATGAAGCCGAGCGTTTCCCAGAATCGATGCAAGAAGTGCGAGACCTCCGGACTGATCTTGGTCTTGCCGGCCCCGCTCATCCAGAGGCCGGCCGAGACGACGGCCATGACTCCGGACACGTGGAGCAAGCCCTCGGCGACGATCATCGCCAGGTACGCCAATACGAGCGTCAAGGTGATCTCGGAGAGCGGGTCATTGAACAGGCGGTCAATCCAGAACGACAACAAGAGCGCGAGCCCGATACCCACGGCCATTCCGCCCGCGACCACCCACGCGAAGCTCAGCACCGCCCCCCCCAGGCTGAAGCTCTGGGTCTCGCCGGTGAGCAGGCCGAGCAACACCGTGAAGACGACGATGGAGGTGCCATCGTTGAGCAGACTCTCACCCTCGATGAGCACCCCAAGACGCTTGGACACGCCGAGCTCGCGCAGAATCGCCACCACCGCCACGGGGTCGGTCGCGCTGATCAATGCACCAAAGACCAGCGCCGCCGGCCACCCCCAGTGCCACGAGAAGCTGGTCAATCCCACCATGGCTGCAGCCACCATCAGCGTGCTGGCCACCAACGCGGGCACCGCCAGGACGACGATCGCCCCGAGGTTGTTCTTGAAGGTGTGCACGTCGATGGCGTACGCGCTCTCGAAGACCAAGGCGGGCAGGAAGACGAAGATGATCAAGTGTGGTGAGATGCTCGCGCCGTGTCCGATCAACTCCAGTGGGCCATGCTCGGTCCAGCCGTGGGGCGCATGCTCCAGGAACAGCCCAATACCGATGCCGGCCAGCAGCATGCCGATCGTGTACGGAAAGCGGGACCACGCCGACGCGATCCGCATCCCGGCACCGATGCACAGCGCGACCGCCGCAATGATGACCACCGTGAACTCGGGCCCGTGGTGCACTGCTCTCCTCCTGATATCGCGGGGCGACTCGCCCCAGACCCCGACCGATCTTCGCACTTAATTACTAACGGCGAGCACAGAACGCAGCACCTTTGCCGCTGGCCGGGTCGTTTCAAGGCAAAATCTCGGTGAAATGCCGCCCGAGTCCCGGGCGACCTGGGCCGGAGGCGAGCGACCTGCTCCCCCGGCGGCGTCACCTCCTGGGCGCGGTCATTTCATCGGCAATGCGCTCGGCCACGCGCATCCCGTCCACTGCAGAGCTCATGATTCCCCCCGCATAGCCTGCGCCTTCACCACAGGGATACAGCCCCCCGAGATCAGGCGACTGTAGCGTGGCGGGATCGCGAATCACGCGCACCGGTGAGCTGGTGCGCGTCTCGGCACCAATCACCACCGCCTCGTCGGTCAGGTAGCCGCGCAGTCTGGCGTCGAACTCGCGTGCAGCCTGTCGCAGTCGCGCCCCGAGCCCCGGCCATCCCGCATCCAGCACTTCTCCCACGTCAGTCGCGACCAAACCGGGGGCGTAGCTGTTCGCTGGAAGCGTCGTGGACGCGCGCCCGGCAACAAAATCCGTCAGCCGCGTAGCGGGAGCCCGAAACGCGCCGCCGCCGGCCGAAAAGGCCAGCTGCTCCAAGCGTCGCTGCAGCTCCAGCCCGCCCGCGTGCTTTCCGCCCGCCCCGCCGTGCAGATCGGCTGATTCGACGCTCACCACGATACCGGAGTTGGCGTAGGGCGAATCCCGAGCCGCCAAGCTCATGCCGTTCGTAACCAGCCCGTCCAACTCCGTAGCGGCCGGAACGACGAAGCCGCCCGGGCACATGCAGAAGGAGTAGACGCCACGTCCGTTCACCTGCGTCGCCACGCGGTAGGTGGCTGCCGACAGACGCGGATGACCCGCGGCGCGCCCATACTGGATCCCATCGATGAGCGCTTGCGGATGCTCGATGCGAACCCCGACGGCGAACGGCTTCGACGCCAGGCCGACGCCCAGCCTGGTGAGCAGGTCGTAGACGTCGCGCGCGGAGTGGCCGGTGGCGAGCACCACGCGATCGGCGGCCAGCTCGCAGCCATCAGCTAGGCGAGCTCCGCAGACCGATGGCCGCCCGGCACGGCGCTCCGTGACCAGCCCCGCGAGCCTGGCTCCAAAGCGAAACCCGACCCCGGCTGCCTCCAATCGCTCCCGGATGCGGCTCACCACCCGGGGCAGGCGGTCGCTGCCGATGTGCGGCCGCGCATCGGTCAGAATGCTCGCTGGCGCACCATGCAGCACCAGGAGCTCGAGCACGTCGCGAACCCGGCCGTGCTCATGCGACCGGGTGTAGAGCTTGCCGTCGCTGTAGGTCCCGGCGCCGCCTTCGCCGAAGCAGTAGTTGCTGTCCGGATCCAGAACTCCTTGCGCCAACGCGCCAATGTCACGACCGCGTTCGCTCACGGGTCGCCCTCGTTCCAGCAGCGTCGAACCGATGCCCCGCCGCGCCAACTGGTAGGCGCAGAACAGCCCCGCGGGTCCGGCACCGACTATCGCGACTGGGGGGGACCCACTGGACACTCGCGGCGGGTCGCCTCCCAACGAGTGACCCGATCGCGCACCCACCCGAACGAGCAGGCGGAACCGAACGCGCCCGTGTCGAGCGTCGATGGAGCGCTTGAGCAGCTCTACCGGCGGCAGACTCCGGGCGGGAACCCGAAGCTGGCGCGCTGCGCGGGCACGCAGCGAGGGCTCGTCCTCGGGGTCGTCCAACCCCAAGGAGAGCGTCAGCTCTGTGGGCAGCGAACACGCGGTCAAGATGCTCCGAGTGTAGAGCACAGAAGCGCCCGTTGCCGCGCGGTCCGGTTCATGCTGGATTGCTGCCATGGTCAAACGTGCAACCGGGGGAAAAAAGAAGCGGCCACCGGCCCGACGCCGCGCCGGCCCCAAGTGGGAGGGCGAGAATCTCGCTCGAGCGGAGCTGACGGACGTGGACTTGACGGGTCTGAGGGTGCACGACGCCAAAGTAGCGAATGCCCGCATCAGTGACGTGGACCTGAGTCGCCTCGACTTGCAGAACGCCAAACTCTCGGGCGCCCGGCTGGCCGACATCAACCTGTCCCGCGTCCGCCTCTCCAACGCCGACCTCCGACGTGCGCGACTCGAAGACGTGACACTCGCGGGTTCCACCCTGAGTAACGTGGACTTGACCGACGTGCACATCGAAGATGCCGAGCTCAAGGGAATGACCATCGACGGAATCTCGGTGGCAGAGGCTCTGGAGACAGCACGGACGCGGCGCCAGCGAAAAACTCCGGGACGCAGGACGCGACGCCGCTGACCTGAGCATGCACGTTCTCGACGCTCTCATCGTCGTTGCCTTTGCCACGTACGCCGTAGCGGCTGGCCTGAGCTCGCGTCGCCTCGCTTCCAGGGGGCTGCGCGACTACTTTCTCGCCGGACGGAGCCTCAGCGGGTGGCGCGCCGGGATCAGCATGGCGGCCACCCAGTTCGCCGCTGACACACCCCTATTGGTCACCGGACTGGTGGCCACGGCCGGAGTGTTCGCGCTCTGGCGGCTCTGGATCTACGCGATTGCCTTCTTGCTCCTGGGATTCGTGTTGGCCCCCAGCTGGCGGCGCGCACGGGTCCTCACCGACGCCGAGTTGACCGAGCTCAGATACGGCGGCCGGCCTGCGGCCGCCCTGCGTGCCATCAAGGCCGTCTACTTCGGGATCATCTTCAACTGCACCGTGCTGGCCATGGTGATGTTCGCCGCCAAGGAAATCGCCCAGCCCTTCCTGGTGTGGAATGAGTGGCTCCCCTCCGCGCTCTTCGAGCCGCTCCGGCACGCGGTCGAGTTCGTCGGCTTCGATTTCGCAAGTGCCGCCACGCTGGGCGACCGCTGGATCGCGAGCACCAACAACCTCATCTCCATTGCAGCGATCGTCGGCATCACCACGCTCTACTCCACGACCGGAGGGCTGCGCAGCGTCGTCCAGACCGATCTGCTCCAGTTCGCCATCATGCTAGCCGCGACCGTGGTCTATGCATGGGTGGTGGTGCGGAAGGTGGGAGGGCTCGGCGCCATCCCCACCCGACTCGAGCAACTGTGTAGCGCAGGCGAATGTGCCGGTGGCATGAGCGCGGGGCAGATCCTGGCCTTCTCACCGTCACGCGCCACCCAGGCCAGCGGCGCGTTCATTGCCGTGGTGGCGCTGCAATGGCTCGTACAGATGAACGCGGACGGTACGGGCTACCTGGCCCAACGAAGCATGGCCTGCCGCAGTGACCGGGATGCCCGGACGGCCGCCGTGGTGTTCACGGTGGTTCAAATCCTCCTGCGCAGCCTCCTCTGGTTGCCGATTGCACTGGGCCTGCTGCTGCTCTTTCCACCGGATGCGTCGCTGCCGCGGGCGCTGCTCGCAGCGGACCGAGAGGCGACCTACGTGCAGGGGATTCGTGAACTCCTGCCCGTCGGAGCGCTGGGCCTCATGCTCACAGCCATGCTGGCGGCACTCGCCTCCACGGTGGACACTCACCTGAACTGGGGTGCGTCCTATCTGACCAACGACCTGTACCGGCGCTTCTACTGCACCTGGCGCAACGAAAAGCCGC
The DNA here is from genome assembly GCA_964610275.1 of uncultured Polyangiaceae bacterium. Classification (GTDB taxonomy): domain Bacteria; phylum Myxococcota_A; class Polyangia; order Polyangiales; family Polyangiaceae; genus JAFGBI01. Next base: position 17,486 of record CAZSVU010000098.1, read on the forward strand.
GTGGCCGCAAGTTGGTGTGGGTGGCGCGAGGATCCAATGCGCTCATCCTACTGCTCAGCTTGGCCATCATGACCCAGCTGTCATCGATTCAGGTGGCCTGGCAGATGAGCTTGCTGCTCGGCGCCGGCATGGGAGTGATGTTGGTGTTGCGCTGGCTGTGGTGGCGCATCACGGCCTGGGGTGAGATCGCCGCGCTGGGCACGTCCACGGTGCTGGCCCCCACATTGCTCACCCTGTTTTCCGACGAGCACGAGGCCATGCGGCTGCTGCTGCTCGCCGTGCTGGCCACCACCTGCGGGGTCAGCGCATCACTCATCGGTGGGCCAGAACCCCGCGAACGTTTGACGCGCTTCTACGCCAAGGCGCGACCTCCGGGTTTCTGGGAGCCCATCTCGAGCTATCTGGAGGAGACCCCGCACGAACCCCTGCGGCGTCTGTGGGCCAGCCTGCTGGCTACCGCTTTGGCGTCAGTCTCCGTCCTCTCTCTCCTGGCTGGCTTCGGCACGTGGTTGGTCGGGTCGCCTGCCCCCACGTGGCTCGATTCCCGAGCTGCGTGGATCGCGGGACTGCTGGTCGTGGGCTTCGCGCTGGTGCCGGTCTGGTGGCGCCTCGGCTTCCGCGTCGCAGCCAGGTCGGGACACGGACCCGCCCGCAGCACAACCGCAGAGGTGCCCTGAGGTCGATTCCGGCGGTGCGCAGTGGTACCGCGGCCCAGCTTCGTCCATACTCGCGACGCGCTCTCAGCGGGCAGCAGCAAAAAGGGGCCGGGCCCGCACTCGGGACGCAGTGGGTTTCCGCCGACGGAATGACGATGACGAAGGATGACAGGGCAACACCCGCTACGCCCACGAGCAACCCGAGCAGGCCACCCGACACTCCGCCCGCCTCCAAGCCCGGTCAGGTATCCAAGGAGCCGCCGCGACCGACCGGTGGCGTGGTGCCCCGGCCAGTCAGCATCCCGCCCCGCCCGGTGTCCATTCCGCCGCGCCCGGGTGCTGGCGCGGGAGCTTCCACCGCGGAGAACCCACCGCCCAGCCGACTTGGAACGCCGCTGCCCCTCTCGGCCCGGCCCGCCCCGCCGACGAGGACTCCGCCTCAGAGTCCGAGTGGCACCGGAACACCCCCGGCGCTTCCGACTGCCCCCAGGCTGAGCACTCCACCGCTGGGCGCACCGAAACCCCCATCAATGCGTCCGGGCGCGGCAGCTCGACCGAGCGCCCCGGCTGCCGAAAGGCCACGGCCGCCTTCGGTCCGACCCAGCTCGCCGGCGCACCCGAGCGCGCCGCCGCTGGGCACTTCGAAACCGCCGGCACTGCGTTTCGGCACGACGGCTCGACCGAGCGCCCCGGCTGCTGAGGCGCCCCGGCCGCCTTCGGCACGACCGAGCTCGGCCAAGTCCCCGTCGTCTCCGCCTGCCACTCGGCCGTCGGGCGGTGTCCAACCGGTCAGGCCGACCGCGGACGCCGACGCCGGCGTCGGCGCTCTCCTCTCCGTTCGACTCAACTCGCTCCAGGCTGCCGAGGCGAGCCTACGCCGGCAACTGGACGCGCGCACCGCGCAGCTTGCGGAGCTCGAGCGGGCCCACGCGGAGCTGCGCAAGGAGCTGGAGAGCAGCCAGGCCCGGGTGCATCAGCTCGAGCGCGCTTTGCGCGCAGAGCAGAGCTTGCGGCGCGAGCTCGAGACGAGCGAGCTTCGGGTCGCCGAGTTGGAAGCCATCGAGACGGAGCTGGGTACGGAGATCGCTGAACGTGACGCGCGCTTGTCGGAGCTGGAAGCAAAGCTCGCAGCCCCACCGCCTGCAGGCGACGCCGACGTGGAAACCGTGCTCCGAAAGCGGCTCGCCCAGCGTGAGATTCAGCTCTCCGAGCTCCGCTTCACCGAGACCGAGCTCCGGGACGCTCTCCACCAGGGCGACGCTCGGTTGCAGGACGTGGAAGCGAAGCTGGCCGAGCGAGAGACGCGCGTCGCCCAACTCGACGCAGCGCTGACCCAGCTGGAACGTCAACTGGCAGCACGCGACACGAGCCTGCGCGAGGCGGAGACGGCCCTCGCCCAGTCACGCACCGAGGCCGTGACGCTCGAAGCCGCGCGGAAACCCAGTGCCGCCACGGCCCACGACGACTTGAAGCGGCTGCGCGGCATCGGACCTTCCTTTGAGAAGGCGTTGCACCGGGCGGGGGTCCACACCTTCGAACAAGTCGCCGCCTGGAGCCCCGAAGACATCGAGCGCATTGCGGACCAAATCGGGACCAATCCGCGACGCATCCTGCGCAACAACTGGGTCGCCGGCGCTCAGGAAGAACTGCAGCGAAAACGCGACCCCCGCTGATTCAGGGTTCTACTCCACGATCTTGTTGAGCGGGAACTCGACGATGTCTTCGGCGCCCGCCTCCTTGAGCTCGGGGATGAGCTTGCGCACGGCGTCGGCGTCAACAATGGTATTCACGGCGTACCAACCCTCGGCTTGCAGCTTGGAAACCGTGGGGGACTTCATCGATGGCAGCATGTCCTCGACGTGCCCGAGCGCTGCTTCGGGCACGTTCAGCATCAGGCCCACCTTGCCGCGCGCGGCCAGGGCGGCGCGGAGCAGCATGGCAATGCGGTCGATCTTGGTCCGCTTCCACTCATCAGCGTAGGCGTCACGATTGGCGATCAGCTGGGTCGTGGAGCGCATGATCTCCGCCACGATGCGCAGGTTGTTGGCCTTGAGCGAACTCCCGGTTTCCGTGACGTCGACGATGGCATCGGCCAGGTGGGGCGGTTTGACTTCGGTGGCGCCCCACGAAAACTCCACGATGGCCTCCACGTCATGGCTCTTCAGAAACTTGCGCGTGAGCTCCACACCCTCGGTGGCGATGCGTTTACCCTGGAGGTCCTGCACGCTCTGGATGGGCGAGTCCACGGGAACGGCCACGACCCACCGCACCGGACGGCGCAGTTGCTTCGAGTACACCAGTTCCGCGACCTGGACCACGTCCGCGTCCAGGATCCAGTCCAACCCGGTGATGGCCGCGTCGATCACACCGAGTTCGACGTAGCGGGCCATCTCTTGCGGACGGATTAGCATACATTCCAGTTCGTCGTCGTCGACCGAAGGGAAGTAGCTCCGGGATGAAACCGAAACCCGGTAGCCCGCCTTGTCGAACAGCTCGATGGTGGAGTTCTGCAGGCTCCCCTTGGGGAGGCCGAGCTTGAGCTTGTTCATCACTTGCTCCCGTACATTTCCTTGGGGTCACGGAGGCGCTCGCCAATGGTGCGAAGGGACCCGTCCGGCTCCACGGTGCGGTAGAAGCAGCTTCGGTAGCCCATGTGGCAGGCGGGGCCCGTCTGCTCGACCCGGATCACCACGGCGTCTTGGTCGCAATCCACCAGGATCTCCCGCACCTGCTGCACGTTGCCCGACGATTCGCCCTTCTTCCACAGCTCCTGACGAGACCGCGAGTAGTAGTGCACGACTCGCGTCCGTTGCGTCAGTTCGAACGACTCCTCGTTCATGTACGCCACCATCAGGACCTGCCCGGTATCGGCATCGACCGTCACGGCCGTCACCAACCCGTTCAGCTTGGAAAAGTCGAGTTCTACCACGGTTGTGCTTTCCTGTTCTCCGCTACACGTTCGGCGGGCAGATAGTGCACTCGGGCAATCAGGTCAACTCGGGGGACGCCACCGTCGCTCGGCTGCCGCGCCTAGCGCTAGTTCGCGGATCAAAACGCGCAAGGGCGCGGATACAAAGGAGAATCGGTGGACGGTGGGGGTTGGTTGTTCGGGGTGCTCGGCGCAGATTGCCGCAGGAAGTCGCAGCAGCATGCTGAAAAGGGGTGAAGGGGACGGGCAAGGTCGAGGGTGGGGGGATGGTCGAGGGCATGGGCGAGGTCGAGGCCGAGGGCATGGGTGCCCGCGATTGGTGCAACCGTGTGCTGCTACTTGACCGGCCATAGCCCGCCCGGTTGCGGGGCCCTCAAAGGCCCCAGCAACCTCAAGGCGGGCGGCGCTTTCCTCGCTGGCGTACCGAGTACGCCCTCGGGATTCGGCGCGGCGCCACCTGCGGCATGTAGGCTGCTACCGCTACGCTAAGTGCTGTCGCGCAGGGCGGGGGCGAGGGCGTCGGCGATCGGGGGTGAACGACAGGACATCCTTTTCGGGTACGAGCTGACCCGGCTGCCCGTGGCACGGTGTGGTCGGGTTTGTTCCGCAGGAATAAAAATAGTGAGCGATTCCCCGTGACCGGGGAGGTTGTTGGACAGGCGGGTGGGGTCACGACCGGTCCGCGGGGAACGCTCGGCGTTGAAGAAGCCCGGAGCGGCGGGGGCGAGAGGGCGTCAGCGGCTATGGGGATTTCGTGGCCGACGGGACTGGGGTGGGGAGGTGGAAGGGCGTGGGCGGATGAGGTGAGAGGGGGTTGGGGGTGAGTGCGAGGGCGTGACAGGTGGTACGGGAGAGGTGGATGGGGGCAGGAGCACCAGCCTGGCTGGGAGTGCGGGTGCAGCGGTGGTGTGGCAGCCACAGGCGCCGCAGGAGGAAGTTGGGGGGTGGAGTTGGCGTCATGCGGCGTAGCTGGCAGGGGGGTCTCGGTTGGAGGGACGTGGCAGGGGCAGACGTTGGAGAGGTCCACCGCAATGGGGACAGCGGCGGACGTCGCGACCGGTGAGTTGGCGCAGTTGGTCCATCCAACAGGCGGCTGATGTCGAGGGGGCAGTTGAAGCGGGAGCCTGGACCGGAGGCTGGCTGCCGCTGAGGATGGCGCGCGCCGTGGCCAGGGCGCTGCCGACGTGGGTGCCGGCGTACAGGCCATAGTGGCGGATCTTGTGAAAGCCAGGTGGCAGTACGTGCTGGACGAAGCGGCGTAGAAACTCGACCGGGGGAATGACTTCGAGCTGGCCGTTCTTAGTGCGGAAGGTGACGAGCTGGTCGGTGACGTCGACCAGGCGGCTGTTGGAGATGGCGACGCGGTGGGTGTAGCGGCCGAGGTACTCGACGACGTGCCTGGTCTCGCGGAAGGGCCGTTTGGCGTAGACGAGCCAGGATTTGCCGGCGAGACGCGCCAGCAGCTGGTCGAAGGCTTGCGGATCGCGGAAGGCGTGGAAGGTGTGAAAGCGGCCCTGGACATGTAGACGCCGCAGGCTGGCCAGGACCTTGCCGCGCAGAAGCTGGCCCATCACCTCGACCGGAAACAGGTACTTGCGGGATGACGCAGCCCACCGCTGGCCGTCGCCCGAGAGTCCTCCAGCAGTCACGATGGCATGCAGGTGTGGATGCAGCTGCAGGGTCCGGGTCCAGGTGTGCAGCACCAGGGTGATACCGAGTAGGGCCTTGAAGCGGGAGTGACCCAACTCGAGCAGGGTTTCACTGGCGGCGCGAAACAGGGCTTCGAAGAGCAGCCTCGGGTAGCACTTGGCCAGAGCTCTCAGCTCTGCGGGCAGGGTGAAGACGACGTGGAAGTGCTGCACCGGGAGCAGGCGCTCACTGCGTGCAGCAATCCACCGCTCCTGGGTGAGAGCCTGGCAGAGACAGCAATGGCGGTTGCGGCAGGAATTGTAGGCTGGATGTTGTCTTCCGCAGTTGCGGCACACGTCCAGGTGGCCACCGAGTGCGGCGGTCCGGCAGCGCGCGATTGCCGTTAGCGCCTGCCGCTGCGTAGCGGACAGGCGGACTCGTTGCTCGAGCTCGGCGCGGTGCCGCCGCACGATGTCGCCTACGCTGAAGCGCGGCCGCCCGGCGGGTGCCGGGCGTGACATGTCGGCTCAGTGTGACGGAGGCAGCAAGTCCAGAGGGCTGCGCGCCCTGATGGACCGCAAGTACGCGGCTTGCATACCCGGGCTCAACCCGGCAAGCTTCAAGTCCTGCGTCATCTGATGACGTAGTTTGGTCATGGTGGCCTCCTTGGTTGCGGTGCTGCGAACACCGTGGCCCAAGGAGGCTGCCGCTAACTCGCGGCTGGCTGAACGGACGCCACCCAACCACCCGAGATCGCTGCCTGTTGGCCAGACCACGGGACCCTACCCGTCTCGGCACGGCGGTCCGGTCAGAACCCCCGCCGCGGAGCGGCTTGGTTCAATGTCGCCAGAAGCGACATTTCGGGGCTCACAAGCACTTGTTCGGGCAGAAATGTCGCTCCTGGCGACATTTCTGCCCGAACAAGTCAGATGGCGCGAAGCGGAGGCAAAGGAGACGGCACCGTGCAGGCGCGCGCCAGCTCACGCTGGCACTGGCGCCTGCAGGGAGAAGGGTAAGGGAGAGGGGCACGGCGCAGGG
>CAZSVU010000099.1:0-14474 GCA_964610275.1 uncultured Polyangiaceae bacterium
TGCCCACCCGCCGATACGATTCGCCCACCAGCACAGGCTCGTTCCCCAGCCTTCGAATTGCTGATAGGGAATTGCCGTATCGACGGTGACCAAAGTGGCCCCGGGGGCAGGGATCACCACCTCAGGCCTGCCGCCCATGCCAGGAGTGCCGCCCGTCGCAGGCGTTCCACCGGCTGCAGGTGTTCCTCCCGCGCCAGGCGTTCCACCGGTCGCAGGCATTCCACCGGTCGCAGGCATTCCGCCGGTCGCGGGCATTCCACCGGTCGCAGGCATTCCGCCGGTCGCGGGCGTTCCGCCCATGGCAGTCGCTCCACCGGTCGCCGGCATTCCGCCCGTGGACGGCACCCCGCCCGTGGCAGGGGCTCCACCCGAGGCAGGAGCCCCTCCGGCGCCCGGCGTTCCGCCACTTGGAACCATGCCCCCCGATCCCGGTTGGCCCCCGGTGACGAGGGCGCCTCCCGTGGATGGCACTCCGCCAACCGAAGACTCGCCGCCCGTGGCGGTCGAGCCGCCGCTCGGCAGACTGCCTCCGGTATTCGCCTCTAGACCGCCGTCACTGAAGCCGCCCAGCGATGACCCGCCCGAGGCGATTGGCGCTCCGCCCGTCGCACCCGATGCGCCGCCGCTTTCACCCGCGGCTCCTGACGAATCATCATTTCCACATGCGGAGAGGCCGAGCACCGCTGCGAGGACGACCCAGAGACTCCTTCGACATGACGGACGAATGAACATCATTGCCTCTCAATGCGCGCGTCCGGGGACGGAATTTCCGTCGGCGCACTCGGCCTTTGGTGCAGACGAGCACGCGCATGCTAGCGCAAATCATGGGTCTCGCGGGGCACGGCACCCCCGGCACCCCCGCCACTCTGGTGCCGGGGGTGCCGCAGAGTGGCCTTCGATCAGTGGCACAGGTGTGGCACAGCTCAGCCAGGGGGTCGTCGAGTTCGAGCCGATTTGTGCGTGGTCTCTCTGGCATACGGCTTGCACGCATGCACCCCGGAGGTTGCTACCATGGGGAATCGCATCGTTGCCAAGTGGCTCCTGGCTGGAATCGGGGTGGTGGGTGCTCTGCGGCTGTTCTCCGCGTGCTCAGGCTCGGAGGATTCGCACGAATCGAGTGATCCGAACGACGTGGGGTTCACCGTCGCCCGGTCCGAGTTGGCGCGGAACGAGAACCCGGAGGTAGCGGCCGAGGACCAGGTCACGCTCGCTTCGGACTGTGCCGCCTTTGCCTGCGATCTGTACGCCGAGCTGCGCGCCTCGCCCGGCAACCTGGTGGTCTCACCGCACAGCATCTCGACGGCACTGGCCATGACCTACGCCGGCGCCCGCGGGAGTACTGCGGAGGAGATGGCGGCGACGCTGCACTTCACCTTGCCCGAGGATCGGCTACACGCCGCGTTGAATCTCCTGGACCTGGAGCTCAGCCACCGCTTCGACGGCGTGACGCTCGCCGGTGGAGCCCCCGCCCTACTGCGAGTCGTCAACGCGCTGTGGGCGCAGCGGGACCTCTCCCTCCAACCGGGTTTTCTCGACGTGCTTGCCGTCAACTACGGCGCTGGGGTCGGAGTGCTGGATTTCGGAAGCGACCCGCAAGGAGCGCGTGAGGTGATCAACGGCTGGGTCGACGAAGAGACCGAGCATCGGATCCCCGAGCTGCTTCCCGATGGGGCAATCGACGAGTTCGTGAAGCTCGTGCTCACGAATGCGATCTACCTGCACGCGCCTTGGGCGCACCCGTTCGAGGCGAACATGACCTATTCCGGGTCATTCACCGCGGACGACGGCACCGCGGTCACGGTCGACATGATGCACCAGAGCGAGCAACTCTCCTATCTTGCCGGCGATGGGTTCCAGGCGCTCCGGCTGCCGTACTCCGGGTCGTTCGTCTCCATGTGGATCCTTCTACCGGATGCCGGTCGGTTCTCGGAATTCGAAGCTGGCCTCGACCAGCCGCGACTGGCTGCCGTGGCCGAAGGATTTGACACCACGCTCGTCGACCTGACGCTGCCCAAGTTTCACGTCTTCAGCGAAGTGAAGTTGAAGAGTTCTTTTCAGGCGCTGGGCATGACGCTGGCCTTCACGGACGCTGCCGACTTCTCCGGCATGTGCGCCTTGCCGCTCAAGATCGACGACGTGTATCAGGACGCAGACATCACGGTGGATGAGGCCGGGACCGAGGCGGCCGCAGCCACGGCCGTCGTGCTGGTTGATGCCGGCGCCACTCCGTCGCCTGAGGACCGCGTCGAGTTCGTCGCCGATCGCCCGTTTGTGTTCGTGCTCCGAGACGAGTCGACCGGTGCGATCCTCTTCATGGGCCGAGTCACCGACCCCAGCCAGCAATAGGGCGCTCTGGCCACCTGACCCGACCCCTCCAGGAACACGACGGATCCGACGAGCTGGGGAGCGGCTGCTATTCCGCTACGTTCGCCACCCGGACGAGCTCCGGGGTGGTGAACATCAAGAGCACGTTCGTTCCGGATGAGGCGATGAGCTGGTCCACGAAGGCATCGAATCGATCGAAGCCGGTGGGTACGTTTTCGGGTTCCAGACCGCGAAAGTAGTCGAATGCGCCGCGGACTTCTGCTGAGCATCGATACTGCTCCTGACGTCGCTAGCGGCCGGCAGCCTCTGGCCCGCAGTTCATCTACGGGATCGCAGATCGGAGGTCACGTCACCCGAGCGGCGCAAATCCACCCAAACCACTTGCCAACGCCTATGCGCCGACGGGTCGTGGGTGGACTCTCCCTGCCTGAGCCTCGGTACATTGCCTTCCTTTCTGGATCTGACGCTCGTCGGGAGGACCGAAATCTCGAACGGTACAGGAAAGATTTCGGGTACCATGGCGATAGAACGGAGTGGGGCTGCTGGGCGCCGGCACTGGAGCGGGATCCCAACGCCCAGGGAGGATCTGATGAAGAACCTAGCTGGCAGTATTGGTGTGGTCGGCGCGCTACTGGTGTCGTCATCCGCGGGAGCGGCGCCGTTGGGTACCCCGGGTCAGTTGTCGCTCAGCGCCGAGCGGCTGTTCGGGTACTCCACAGTCACGGAGACCGAGACGGACAACGACACCGACGTGGAAGTCAGCGATACGATCAGTGGCTTCGGCGCACTCAGCGCCTACCCGTCACACCCCCTCAACCTTCCCCGCCTCGGGATCGACTACTTCCCCATTGCGGGGCTCACCCTTGGCGGTTCCATCACGTTCATGACGTATTCGACCTCGAGAGAAGTCGATGGGACCGAGGGCGACGGTGCGAGCACCACAATCTTCAGCGTCTCGCCGCGCATCGGCTACGCGCTGATGTTCACCGACATGGTCGGGCTCTGGCCGCGGGGTGGGATCACCTACTACAACCAGTCGACGGATATCGAAATCACGAATTCGCTCACCAACGAGACGAGCACGGTCGAATCCTCGAGGAGCGAAACTGCCCTGACGCTCGAAGCCCACCTCGTCATCGCGCCGATCGACCACGTCGGTATCACCGTCGGTCCGACTCTCGACATCGGTCTCAGCGGGAGTGGCGAGATGGACAATCTGGATGGGACGACCAACAAGAGCGATCTGAGTTCCACCGTCTTTGGCATCCAGGCCGGCCTCGCTGTCTGGTTCTAGAGCGCATACCCTGAACCTCAGACCGAGGACCGCCGAGCGCAACGGTGCCACTTCGCTGACAGGCGTGCCTCCGAGCGCGAGCTTGGGGCGTTCCTACTCGGCTACGTTCGCCACCCAGACGAGCTCCGGCGTGGTGAACATCAAGAGCACGTTCGTTCCGGATGAGGCGATGAGCTGGTCCACGAAGGCATCGAATCGATCGAAGCCGGTGGGTACGTTTTCGGGGTCCAGACCGCGGAAGTAGTCGAATGCGTCCTGGAACGGCTGCCAGCCGATGGTATTGCCGATCTCGATGAAGCGGACGATGAGATCGGCGACGCCGACCTGGCCCTGCACTACTCGAGATTGGTAGTACTGCACCAGGTCCGAGCCTTGATACGTCACGTCTGGGTTGGAGGACACCATGACCTCGACGTCGAGTGTCTCGGTGACGTGATAGGCCTTGAGCGCGGCGAAAAACTCCGCGTTCCAAGTCCAGCGCCCATCCAGGTCGAAGAGCTCGGACAGACGAAGGAGCGTGCCGTAGTCCCAGGCGCCCCCTGCACCCGCTTGCTCGACATCGGGAGCGATTTTCGAACTGGGCCAGCAGATCTGCTCGGCACAGATGCTTTGTGCGGCTGCGACGGGCTGCCGAACGGACACGACATCGAGAGCGCCTCCGTCCTTGGGTGAGGCGCCTACCAGGCCTAGGTACGTTTCGTACGCCTGATCCGCCCGACCCATCCAGGCCTCCAGGTCGCTGGTCTTCACGCCCGCCAGAACAACCGGTTCGAGCATCACCCGCGTATGGCTTCCGAGCACAGCCTGGTGGCGGACCAGGGAGAGGTCATCGAACCAGGCCGTTCCATTGGTGACGCCCGAGTAGTGACCCAAGCGTGCGGTCAACCCCGCGCTCCCCGTCGAGCCCGCTCCGAAGGTGAATGCACATTCCGTCCAGGGCGCCGTGCCCATCACGGGGGAGCAACCATCCCATTCCTCCGTGAGGGTGTAGCTGGCACCGTAGTTGCCGGCGACGTCCTCGGTTCGTATCAGTCCCGTGAGCGTGTAGTAGGCATCCGACGCCAGGTCGTAGGTGCGCTCCCACCGCGCATCGTTGGCTGATCCGAGTGAGGCAATCGTTGCCACGTGGTTGCATTCGTCGTCCGGATCCACGGTCCAGCCGAGGTTGGAAGCAGCCGCGCTCCACTCCCAGGCGGTCCAACCGTCCGGCACGGACTCAGAGCCCGATTCGAAGTCCTCGAGAAGACACTCGGCCCCTTCAGGAGTCTCCGCGGTGCATGCTGGCGGTGCGCTGCTAGGATCGGGGCAGCCCGCCGAGCCAGCCGAACCGGAGAAGCCGGCGGAGCCGCCCGATCCGCCCGAATCGGGCAAGCCGCCGGAGCCGGCCAAACCACTGGACCCTGCGACATCGCAGCAACCAGCGACGCCACCTGCCCCGGCGCCGCCGCCCGAGGCAGCCGAGCCACCTGCCCCGGCGTCGCCGCCCGAGCCAGCCGAGCCACTTGCACCGGCGCCGCCACCCGAGCCGGCGTCCCCCGCAGCTCCAGGCAAACCCGATGTGCCCCCGGAGTCGACGCCACCTGGGGATCCCGCCGCGCCTCCGGCGTCGGGCGATCCGCCGCTCGAACCGGCCGAGCCGGCCGCACCGCCTCGGCCTCCTGCGACCGAGCCGCCCGTGCCCCCAACGACGCCCCCGTCACCCGCGCCGCCCCGACCGGCAGACGCGGCCTGTCCACCCGCTCCCGCGGTTCGGGGCTGTCCGCCCTGCCCACCTGTCGAGGTCCCGCTGCTCCCACCGCTCGTCGTCAACCCACCGGATCCAAACTGGCCCGCGGCTCCTCCTTGGGTCGGCTGATCGCCAATCGAGATATCACCGCAGGCGAGCGCTGCGAGCCCGACGGTGGCGGCCAGACCTCGGCAGCACAGACCACGAGATGCTGAAGCGTACGAGGCGAACCGCCGATCGACAATCATCCCCTGCCACCTTCCCTGGGCCCGCCCGAGTCAGACCTGGCCCGAAGCGTGCGACATCCTGTTCACGGTCCCGCCGTCTCTCCGGTGCGAGAGGCACCCACCGAGCTTAGAGCGCCTGGACGGACAGACCTTCACGGAGAACGAGTATCCGTTTTGTACTTCGTTGTGGTCGGGCCTGGTAGGTGACCTGGATCTGGTGCCCGTGACGTCCTGGCCGGCGGAAGCTGCCCTACTACTACAAAATGACAATCGTCGCGGGCTTCTTCCCTCCCGAGATGCAGTGGCCGACTGCGGGTCCGAAGACGACTCGTTGCCCGGTGCACCGGCCAGGGATACGGGGCGGGCAACACAAATGACGTGCACATCCCCGAAAGCCGCGTCTACCCTCGGCGCCCCGGTCAACGGGAGCTGACAGTGGCAGGGGTCGGTGAGAGGGCAGTCCCGCACTTCTGACCGGCGGAAGTGACATCGACCGAGAGCCGAGGGTGATGGTCGCCAGGGTGTAGTCCGAGATGAACGTTGCAGTGTGCGTGCTGGTGTTGGCCGACTTGGCTTCGGCGCTCGTGATCGACACGGGGTCGCCGGACGCGATGTGCCCAGCTCTGGCCCAGACACGAGAGGCGGTCAGCGCTCGGCTGGGTGAGTTGCAGGTCGCTCAGGGTGGCTGGCGCGCGAACTACACCATCACGCACGCTCCAGACTCCAAGGAAGGCGACTTCGTACGCCTCGAGCTGTTTGACCCAGACGGGACACTCCGACTCGAACGGCGCTTGCCGCTGGCCGGTCGGTCTTGCTCGACCATGGCGCAAGCGGTCGCGGTGGTGCTCGAGCGCTACTTCCGTCGACTCGCGGGTGGTTCGTCCGAGCTTCCGCCGGACGAACCGCAGCCCGCTGCCGCCGAGTCCGGGCAGGACGCTCCCGCACCCGCCGTTGCGTCCGAGCCCGAGCCGCTGCCTGCTCCCGAGCCCGTGGCGTCGCCTCCCGCGCCGCCTGCACCGCCACTGCCACCACCTCCCTCGGCCGGAACTGCTCCCTCGGACCATGCTGCTGCCGTCACCGAGCACGAGCGGAGGCTGGGGGCAACCATCGGCGGAGGGTACGCCACGCCGCCCGGTGCCGGCGCTCTGGCCCTGGGCGCGCGCGTGGAGGTCACCGAAAGCACGCGGCTGGGTGCAGTTGCGCTGATCCCCTTCGTGGGTCAGGACGAGCGCGTCGGCGCGGGGGTGGCAGAGCTCGACACCTACCCACTCAGGCTTTGGCTCGGCTGGACGGTCCGGCGCGGCGCGCTGTCTGCGCGAGTGGGGCCTGAGCTCTATCTCGCTCTCGATGTCGCGCGTGCGCGCGGTGTTTCCAGCGCGGAGACTGCTATGCGAGTGGTCCCTGGCCTCGGGGTCGGCGCTGGCACCAGCCTGAGACTCTCTTCAGTGTTCGGTCTCGACCTCGAGGCGGGATTGGATGCGGTTCACCCGCGGCTCACGAGCCGATTCGTGGTAGGGGGCGAGGAGGTGCTGGCACCTCAATGGTTTTCGGCATTTGTGAGCGCTGGGGTGACGATCTCGCTGCCGATGTGAAGGTCACGCCACTCGCCTGGCTCTAAGCGAGTGGGTGACTCGTCTGTGACCATGTCAACCTCCCGAACCTGGCCTGAAGAATCCCTGGTGCGCCGCTGCGTCGAGGGCGAGCGCATGGCCTGGCGCGTGCTGCACCGTCGGTACGAGCCGATTGCCCGGGCCTTCCTCCGTCGGCTGGGGGTGAGCCCCACGGACCTGGACGACATCTGTCAGGAGGTGTTTCTCCGGATGTTCCGGGCGCTTCCCAAGTTTCGAGGGGAGGCAGAGCTCAAGACCTGGCTTTACCGGCTTTGCGTGACCGAGGCGCGACGGGCTCGACGCTACACCTCCGTGGCCCAGGCCCTGCGCAAGTTGCTCCTGACGTCTCCGCCGGAGCGGAGCAGCACCGGTTTGGAGCTGACCGGGGAGAGCGCATCGCGGAAGCTTCAGCTCGGTCTTTCCACGCTGAAGCAAGCCGAGCGGGCTGTCTTCGTCATGTACGAGCTGGAGGGAATGCCCGGCAAGCAGATTGCCGAAGTGCTCTCGTGTCCCGAAGCGACCGTGTGGCGCCGCTTGCACTACGCACGCCGGGCGTTCTGCGCTGCGCTCGAAGCACAACCCATGCCCAGGGGGCAGTCATGACCGCGCCCCAGGGATTTTCCGTCGGTCCGCCCCGGCTGGTGCAGGCCACTGGCCTCGTAGCGGACGTGCTGCGCGAGGTGAGCAACGAGGTCGATAGTGCCTCTCGCGAAGCCCGTGCCTGGGAACGACTCGAAGCACGCCTCGATGATGTCGATGGAGGGACTTGGCTACCAGCGTGGCTGCCAGCTGCGGGCGCGGCCGTCGTGGCTGTGGTGTTGCTCGTTGCCGGCCTCGCACCGAGTGGATGGTCCTTGCCGATTGCGCCCGAGCCTGGCGCTCGTCTCACCCCCGAGCCCGTTCGGCCGACACCGCAACCCGCGGTCGCGGTGCCCGCGACCCCGGATTCCAGGGGAGACCACCAGAGCCAACGTGAAGCCCGGGACACGCCGGTGTCACCAGAGCCCAGCGAGCCAGCGCCCCGGCGGGATTGTCTGGCGTTCGCCCGCCAGGGCGAGCACGCCAAGGCACTGGCCTGTTTCGAGCAGCAGGCGGGGGGCACTGGGATGGACGCCGAGCTCGCGCAGTACGAGCTCGGTCGACTGCGCCGCAACATTCGAGGCGACACTACCGGAGCCATCCGGGAGTACCGCACGTACCTCAGTCGGTTCCCGCAGGGGGCCTTTCGAACCGAGGCTTCGGTGAGCCTGGCCGAGCTCCTGTTCGCCTCCGGAGACCACCGTGCAGCGCTGGCCGAGTCCGAGCGCATGTTGTCGAGTGGTACGGCACGCGAGCGCGCTGCCGAGCTTCGGCTGCTGCGCGCGCGCACCTACCAGCATGAGCTCGGTGACTGCGAGCGCGCCCGGGCCGAATACGCGAGGTTGACCAGTCAGGCTGGGCCCATCGGTGAGGCGGCCAAGCGAGGCCTGGCGGAGTGCGGTGCGGTGCGGGCGGCGGAGCGCCCAGAGTCCCAGGATGGCAACGCGCCAGCCGAGCCTGACGGAACGCAGACTGCTGACGACCCGGCTGCTGCTTTACCCGTCGGGGCGGCTGACGGGGTGCCGACGGGTGTCCTCGCGGACGAGCGGTAGACTCGGATGCGCCGGGAGTGCCCGACGAGCGACGTACGCTGGAATGGAATGCGCCCGTTGACGGTTGTACTTCGCGCATTACCTGAGAGTTGAGGCAAGAGCCTCACATCGAGTCTTCGACCCAAGGGTCAGTTCTTCGCTCCGTTGAAGTGACCTGGCGTGCTCGGTCTAGAGCAGCCCCACGTTGAGCAGTCGCTCGACAACGGGCAGGTTACGTCACGCGGAGGCAACTCGTGGGTCGCCTGACACATGGAGGGTGCTGTATGCGCAACCACTCTTTCAGCGTGGCCATCGTTTTTGCCCTGCTTCTGAGCGGGAATCCGAGTTGCGCCAACACACACAGCTCGAATGCTTCGCCGGGCGCTTCCAGCCAAGTCAGCGCCGCTGACAGCACCCGCCCGTTGCCTCACCCCGGACTGACGCAGGTTGGGGTCGGCGCGCGCGCCGCGTCGATTGCGGATGTCGTCGAGCGGGTGCTCCCGTCGGTGGTGAGCGTGTCGTCCACACGCGTCGCCCGCATCGACCGGCCCCACATGCCCTTTGACGAGCCATTCTTCCGTCATTTCTTCAACCCGCGCTTCGACGTCCCACGGCAGCGACGCGAGGAGGGGCTCGGATCGGGCGTGGTCGTGGCCAGGGACATCATTCTAACCAACAACCACGTCGTGGATGGCGCCGAAGAAATCAAGGTATCCACGCTCGATCGCCAGGAGCTGGATGCGAAGTTGATCGGAGCGGACCCCAAGAGCGACCTGGCGGTGCTTCGAGTCGAGGAGAAGGGCGCGAAACTGAAGCCGATCCAGTTTGGGGACTCGTCTCGGCTGCGGCTCGGTGACATCGTCGTTGCCATCGGTAACCCCTTCGGAGTGGGTGAGACGGTCACCATGGGCATCGTCTCAGCCAAGGGTCGCGCCCACCTGGGCATTGTCGACTACGAGGACTTCATTCAGACCGACGCGGCCATCAACCCGGGCAATTCGGGTGGCGCGCTGGTGAACACCAAGGGCCAGCTGGTGGGGATCAACACGGCGATTCTCTCCAGAAGTGGCGGCAGCATGGGCATTGGATTTGCCATTCCCACGAATATGGCCAAGCCGATCATGGACAGCATCGTCAAGAACGGGAAGGTCGTGCGCGGCTGGCTCGGTGTTTCGATTCAGGACTTGAATGCAGACCTGTCCGAAGCGTTGGGCCTGTCCAAGACGAGCGGCGTCCTGGTTGCAGGGGTGGAGAAGGACACGCCTGCCGCCAAGGGCGGACTCGAACGTGGAGACGTCGTCTTGAAGGTGAACGGCGTGACCACCGACACCGCGGGCAGGCTCCGCAATTTGATCGCCGCTGCCGGGGCCGGTGCCAAGGTCAAGCTGGATATCCTGCGTGGAGGAAAGCCCCGGACGGTGACGGTCGAGTTGGGCGAGATGCCCGACGACGTCGCGAGTGTCGCCCCCACCGGCAGAGCGAGTCCGGGGACACCCGCTACCGTCGACGGTCTCACTCTCGAACCGCTCGATGCCCGGCTGCGCGAGAAGTACGAGATCTCCAAGGACGTCGGCGCCGGCCTAGTGGTCACCGACATCAAACGCGGCAGCGTGGGTGCGTTCGCTGGTCTCCGGCCAGGCGACGTGCTGCTCGAGCTCAACCGCAAGCCGGTGACGACGCCTGAAGAGTTCAGGCGCGCGTGGCAAGAGAGCTCGGGCAAGGTCCTCTTCCTCGTTCACCGCAAGGGCACGACCATTTTCATGGCGGTGACCAAGCCCTCGAAGTAGAGCCCCGACAGTGTCGCGGTGCCCCGGCGTCCGCGCGAGGCACCGACGGCGGGAATACTCCGAGCCCCACAACGGTTGGCTGCTTGTTCCGGTTTGGCACGTCGTCTGGCCGCGGGTTCGGGCGGGATGAGGGCAGCGGTCGAGTGGCAAATACGATCACAGGAGGCGAGTAGGGGTGTCGGAGTCAGAGAGGTCGAGCTTCTCGTGGACCGAGGCCCCCGGGGCACGGGGAGACCGCGCGGCCTCCAGATGCGGCATGGACCCGGCGCCCGCAACGCGCGTGACCGACCGCTTGGAGGCCTTCCGTGGGGATGTCCGGGACCGGTTTGGGCCAGCCGTCTCCGGGCGAGTTCTCCGGGCGCTGGATTGGGCGCTCGCACATGGCCCCGACCGGGAGCACGAGCTCGTGCGTCTCGGCAGTCTCCTGCTGGCACAACACGCCGACCACGTGAGTGTCGCCGCCATGCTCCTCTCGCGCGCGGTCCCAGAGTTGACGCTCAGTGCGCTTCAGGATGAGTTCGGTGGCGAGGTCGTCGGCCTCGTGAACGACCTGCGGAGCGCGTCCCCCTTCCCCGTGGGTGCTGCCGATGCGCCGACGTCGGATCTTCGTCCCCTGATGGAGTCGATGACGCGAGACGTCCGCTCGGTTCTGCTCCGCGTGACCCGTCGCGTTCTCGAGTTGGAGAGCGTGGCCGAGTCGGGCTGCGAGGGTGGTGAAGCGCGACAGTTGGCACGAGAGGCCCTCGACGTGCATGTTCCGCTCGCGGACCGACTGGGCTTCTGTCAACTTCGACGCCGTTTGGAGGATGCCGCCTTCTGTGTACTCGAGCCAGAAGCCTACCGCGAGCTGTCCGTCGCGGTGGCGCCCATACGAGAGCAGGACGAAGCCTGCGTCCGGATCCTGGTGGACGGTGTGATGCGCCTCCTGTCCCGAAGTGGCGTTGCTGCGGAAGTCACCGGTAGAACCAAGGGATTGCACAGCCTGTACCGAAAGATGCTGCGAACGCAGCGGTCGGTGGACCAGATCATGGACCGCGTGGGCGTTCGCGTGGTCGTGGACTCCGTATCCATCTGCTATCAGGTGCTCGGACTGCTCCACGCGCACTCTTGTCCGATTCCGGGGACGTTCGACGACTACATCAAACGTCCCAAGGAAAACGGCTACCAGTCGCTGCACACTTGCGTGCACCCGCTGCCGGAAATGTCCTTCAAGCCCGTGGAGTTTCAGATCCGGACGGCGGCCATGCACACGTACGCCGAATTTGGTGCAGCCGCGCACTGGCGCTACAAGAGCCTGCGCGACGCGGACGTCATCTTGGCTTCGCACCTCCGGTGGCTCGGCGACCTGTCCGCTCGTTGCCAGGTGCTCGACTCGCCCGAGTTCGTGGAGGAGCTGAGGCGCCGGGTCTACGAGGAGCAGATCGTGGTGTTTCAAGAAACCGGCAGCCAGTTGCGCCTTCCCGCGGGCAGCACGGTGCGTGACTTCTTGCGCCGCACTCTGGGTCGGAATCACCCTGAAGTCGCCGTACGCGTCAACGGAGCGCACGCCGACGAGGACGTCGTCCTGCGGGATGGCGACGCGGTGCACGCGGCGCCTGCCGACCGGGTGCAGTCCTCGTAGTGGCCGTCGCCCTCCGCCCGCGAGCGTCACGGCGGTGGTACTGGCTTCAAGCTCCGCTGCCGGAGGCTCCATTTCCGGCCGAACCGGCCACAGCTGCGGCCGGCTCGGGGAGAACGGCATCCACTGCAGGGGATGGTTCGGAGAGTGTTGCACTGGGCGTGGGAGAGGGGGCGGCAACCGCCACGGCTGCAACGGGTTCTGGTGTGGCGGCTGGCGGCTGCGGTGTTGCGGCAGGGGCGGCCAGATCCTCCGGGGCGAGCTTGCCCCGCATCAACGGAAACCCGATGGCGAAGAGTAGAATGCTGCACAGCACCGCGGCGAACACCACCACTGGCAAATCGCGGGTGTGACTCATGCCGGATTGATAGGGGAACATGGCCAGGACGCCCGCGGCCATCCCGCGTGGAAGGGTGACCGTGATGATGCCCTTGGCGCCGGAGCTGAACCCACCTCCCAAGGTCGCCGCGGCCATGGCGGGAACGCGCGCGGCCAGCAGCAACAGTCCGAGCGCGCCACCCAGAGCCAGCAGCGACCACGGTGGGGCCAGCATGGCGCCGATGAACGTGAAGAAGAACGACTTGATGATGAAGGTGAGCTGGCTGTTGACCGCCTGCACGCCTTCGCCCAGCTGGGTGTCCTCACTCAGGCCGAAGGCTTCGCGGAACGAGCGGGCGTTGCCCAGCATCACGGCCACCGTCAGGATGGCGAGCGCGGCGCTCCCTTTGACCTCGTCGACGACCACGTAGACCACCAGCAGCCCACCCAGGGTGAGGGGATAGCCATACACGGTGTTCTTGAGCATGCGGAGGAACAGGAGCCCGAGCAGGCCCGCGATCAGTCCAGCGCCCAACCCGATGCCGAAGGCACGACCCAGCGTGACGGCCGCGTCGGACACGTTGGCGGCACCGCTCACCGCCACGCGAATGCAGGCCACGGTGGCGACCACACACAACACGTCGGTCAGTGCCGACTCCAAGTTGACGAGATTGGCGATTTTCGGGGAGAGCCCGGCCTTGTTCATCGCCGGCATGATCACTACCGAGCTCGATCCCCCCAGGATGGCGCCGAGCGTCAACCCGTGGATCCAGGTCCACCCACTCGGCAGGAGCCCCACTTGGGCTACCCCCATCGACGCCACGGCGATGAGTCCCACGGTCAGCGTGAACGACAGCAGCGCGAGCACGGTGGAACGGATCGCGGCGCCGGACAGCTCCCGCAGGTTCAGCCGACTGCCGCCCTCGAACAGCACGACCACCAAAGTGAGCGCACCGAAGTAGGGGGCAATCCGGATCAGGGCCTCGCGGCTCACCAGTCCGCCAATTGGACCCACGAGCAGCCCCATCACGATCAGCCAGACCACGTCCGGGACCCCGGTCTTTCCGAACATGTACTCGCCGACCACGCCAACCACGAAGATGGCGGCAATCACTAGGAGAAAGACTGATACGGGGCTCATGGCGACTGCATGGTCACCGTGGTGACCGGGCGTCAAGAGGCCAGGGGGAATCCGTCGTGGGCGACGGCGTTCTGGCGGCTGTGCGTCGACGGCGAGATCGAGCGCCCCCGCAGGGCGAGACCGAACCCGAAAATTGCCGCTGGGCTGGACGGAAGCCAGGCTCTGGCGAACTGTCCCTGGGCGCGCTATCTGTCTCTGCGTGAGCCTGGCATTCACTGGTCCCGGTGGTTCGACCGAGCGGCGTTGGATCGTCTACGCGCTGCTTCGTGACAACGTCCTACATCATCTCGAGGGAGGCGCGCCGTCGCCGCGTTTCACGGCGTTGCACGAGGTGGCGGCAGCCCTCGGTGGTGGGGTGGTCAGTGTCAAGGCGCTCCAGATTCGTGCGGAGCTGGAGGCGGCCCGCGATGCGCTGCTGGGACTCCCGGTGGATGAGCTTGCCGTCAGCCTCCGAACCCGTGCAGCGCTGACGCTGGGCTGGCCTCCAGCCGAAGGGAGCGACACACTGCTCCTGAGTGAGGTGGGCCTCAGTCTTCCCATCGTGGAAGGGGCCAACACGCTAGACGATATTTTTGGAACCCTCGTCCGAGAGCTCATCCAGCTTACCGAAGGTGCCGGTGAGTCCGACGTGGTGGAGGTCGCTGATGCGTAGTCGGAGCCCCAGCTCCCCCGTCGCCGGTAGGTGCCCTAAGAGGTCGCACCATGCAGCCGAACTCGAGTGTCCCGCTCGGGGCAGGAGGGACGGGGACGATCCATTTGCGTGATCTTGATCCGCGCGCCTTTCTGGGCCGACCGTCTCAGGGTACGATCGCCATATG
>CAZSVU010000099.1:14484-23545 GCA_964610275.1 uncultured Polyangiaceae bacterium
GGATTCTCGACCCTGCCGCGCGCCAGGCGTACGTCGGTTTGGCGAGCCACGTGCTGCACGCGAGCGGAGACATCACGCCTCGCGAGGCGCGGCTCTTGTTCGTCATGCATGCCGAGTTGGAGCTCGAGGTCGGAACGCTCGAGCCCACCGAGGACATTGCCACGCTGGCCGCACGCATCACCCATCCCCAGGCTCGGGCGGCAGCGCTCCTGGAGCTCTGCCGCCTCGCCTACGCCGACGGCGACTATCGCCCGGCCGAGCGTGCCGTGCTCGACCGCGTGGCGGCAGTCTGGAGTGCGCCGCCCGCCATCCTCACCTGGCTCGACAACTGGGTGAGGCAGCACGGCGAGCTCTATCAGACGGCGGAGGCGTGGATCCTGTCGTCGAGATAGCGGGCTCGATCCGCAACCGCGCCGCTCGAGAATACTGTGAAACTCCGCCTCCGAGTATTCTGAGCTACCGCGAAATCGCGGGGCCCCGAGCCCGGTGACGGTACGGAAGTACGCGGAAGACCGGCTCTGGCACGCGTTGTGCAATCAACCGGACCATGACCAAGACGATTCTATCGGCGGCAGTCGCCGTTGCCCTGACCTTCGCCATCGTGGGCTGCAACCAGAAGGAGCATGACCACGGGGTGCAGCACGAAACTTCCGAGCAAGCGGCCGAGAGAGCCAAGGCCGGACCGACCAAGGTCGGGGCAGACCAGAAAGTGGTGCCCGTGTCCGTGGACGCGAAGGGCTTCACGCCCAGTCGCATCGACGTGACGAAAGGCGCGGACACCACGCTCCAGTTCACCCGGACCACGGACTCCACGTGTGCCAAGAAGGTGGTGTTTCCGGAGATCAACGTTTCCAAGGATCTCCCGCTCAACCAGGCGGTTGCGGTGAAGGTCCCCACGTCCGAGGCGCGCACGCTCACCTTCCAGTGCGGCATGGGCATGTACAAGAGCGCGGTCGTCATCAACTGACCCGGGCGCCGTCGTTTCGGTTCTGACAGGCAGCCGCCGGGCGGCACATCCTCCCCATCCCGCAACCCGCCGCCCGGTGGCCGCCGCTTTCTTGTGCGCTGCTTTTTTTGCGTGCGGATTGAGCCGCCTCGTTGTGGACCGCGCGCAAAGGCTACGCCCGGGGGACGCGTGCTGTTCTTCCGCGCCGAGGCCTGGTTCCGCTCGCACCTGGTTTCGGGCGCTTCGCGATGCCGACACGCACCGGGTGAGCGCAGACCATCGGCAGCCGGAACGTGGCAGAAAGTCCCAGGTGCGAACCCCCAAGAGCCCGATCGACCTAGCACGAATGATGCACGTAGTAGGCGACGATGTCCAAGCACACGGGTTTGCTCCTAGTATCGCTGCTCCCGCTGGCAGGGTGCGCCACCACCCTCGAGCGCGGGGCGACCTCCAGCCTCGAGCAGGCAGCGCCTGACGGCGCGCGGAAAGAGCAGCGAGCGGATGAGCGACGCGTCTCCTGCGAGTTCGACGGAACGCTGCTCCACTATCTGGCCTGTGCGCTGGAGAAGAGCCCGGAACTGCGTGCCACCTTCGAGGAATGGAGGGCAGCGACCTACCGGATTTCCCGCGCCCGCCGTCTACCGGAGCCGACCTTCACGTACGCCTACTTTGTTCGATCCGTCGAGACCCGCGTGGGCCCGCAGCGGCACAAGTTTGGAGTGTCACAAGCCTTTCCGTGGCCCACCAAGCTGTCTGCCGGCGCCGATGCGGCCAGCCTCGCCGCGCGTAGTGCCCGCGAGCAGTACGAAGCTTCGGCGCTGGAGGTCGCGCGTCGGGTGTCCGAGGCGTACTGGAAGCTTTGGGTGATCCAGAGAACGCGCCAGGTGCAGCGAGACCAGAAGCAGCTGCTCCAACAACTCTCCGCGTTGACCCGGTCTCGAGTCGAGATCGGTCAGAGCGGGTTGGCGGATCTCGGTCAGATTGACCTGTCGGTTTCGCGCATGGACGACATGCTCTCGGGTCTCGATGAAGCCGAGCGGGCCGCTCAGGCCGAGCTCTTGGCTGCAATGGGTGCCGATCCGGGAACGCCGACCCCGGTAGCCGAGAGCCCACCCCGCATCATGCGAGTGGCGGAGGATGAGAAGAGCCTCCGCAGCGCAGTGGTGGCCCACCCCCGCATTCAGGCCATCGGGTCCATGGCCGAGGCGCAGCAAGAGCGCGCACGAGCCGCTGGCGCCGATCGGTATCCCGACTTCGTGCTAGGAGCGGAGTACATCGAAACTGGCCCCGCAGCGATGGCGGGCGTTGCCGACAGTGGCAAGGACCCCATCGTCGTGTCCGTGGCGGTGAAGGTTCCGCTCTGGGGAGGCATCTACGCCGACGAGGAAGATGAGGCGCTGGCCGAGAGTGCCGCTCAGCGGGCCCGACAAGGCGCGGCTCAGGATCAGGCCGAGGCGGCTCTCGAGAGGGCGATGTCCGACGTTCGCGACAGCGCTCGACGCGTGACGCTGTACCGCCGGACGCTAGTGCCGCAAGCTGAAATCGTCTTCGAGTCGGTGCTCGGGGGGTATCAGGCCGGAACGTCAACGGTGGTATCGATCCTACTTGCCGAACGAGAGTTGCTCGAGCTTCAGCTCGCCGAGTTCAAGGCGCAGGCGGATCACGGCTTGGCGCTGGCGCGCCTGGAAGCCCTGGTGGGTCGCCCGGTGCGCTTGGAGGCAGTCCGATGAACGAGCAACCGCCAGTTCCCACCCAGCCGCCGTCGGCCCCTGCACCGCCCCCGCCCCCCGGCACTCCACCCCTGCCGCCGGTGCAGCAACCGCCCTCGACATCGCCCCCCACGCCCCCTCCGCGACCCCGTCGCGAACGCTTCTGGCAGTGGCTGCGCCGGGCGAGCACCGGGATGTTCGTGCTTGCGGCGTTCCTGGTGGGGCTGTGGGTTGGTCTGCCCGCGGCGGATGAGCACGACCACACCGTGCACCAGGCAGCGGGCAGCGAGGGGAAGGCCACGATTTGGACCTGCGCGATGCATCCCCAGATCAAGCTTCCCGATCCGGGCCAATGCCCGATTTGCGGAATGGACCTCATCCCCCTCGATTCCGGGAGCGACGAGGAGGGTTCACCCCGGCAGGTTTCACTCTCGCCAGCGGCGGTGAAACTCGCTGAGATCAGGACCACTCGGGTGGGGAGCGGTGAAGTTACCGGTGAGCTCCGGCTCCTGGGGCAGCTCGTGTACGACGAAACGCAGGTCAGAACCATCACCTCCTGGGTGGGTGGGCGCATCGACCGCCTGTACGTCAGCAACATCGGCGCTGTGGTGGGCAGCGGCAGCGTGATCGCCAAGGTGTACAGCCCCGAGGTCTATGCCGCGCACCAGGATCTCATCCAGGCCAAGAAGCAACTCAAGAGGATGCGCGATGCGCTTCCAGTGGCCAAGCACGCCGTGGAAGCAGCGCTAGCGTCAGCGCGGCAACGCCTCAAGCTGCTGGGGCTGCGGGACGAGGACCTGGACAAGATGGCCAAGGAGGACGAGCCCTGGGAGCACCTCTCCATTCGGGCACCTTTTGGCGGAACCGTGTTGGAGCAGATGGTTCACCAGGGCGCGTACGTCACCACCGGGTCACCCCTCTACCGAGTGGCAGCTCTGGGTCGGTTGTGGGTTCAGCTCGA
This sequence comes from uncultured Polyangiaceae bacterium, assembly GCA_964610275.1. GTDB lineage: Bacteria > Myxococcota_A > Polyangia > Polyangiales > Polyangiaceae > JAFGBI01. Next base: position 18,101 of record CAZSVU010000099.1, read on the forward strand.
CGCCTATGAAACCGATTTGGCGCGCATCAAGCTGAAGGACAAGGTGACTCTGGCGATCTCATCGTACGCGGGCGAGTTGTTCGAGGGGAAGATCACCTTCATCGACCCGGTGCTCGACCCTCGCACCCGTACGGCCCAAGTCCGGGTAGAGGTTGCCAACCAGAAGGGACGCCTCCGCCCCGGCATGTTTGCAGAGGCTGTGATCCACTCGCCAGAGAAGGAGCAGCCCGACTCTCCCCTGGTGATCCCGCACACCGCGGTGCTCTTCACGGGTCAGCGGTCGGTGGTGTTCGTGAAGGTGCCCGGGAAGGACCAACCCACCTATGCCGCGCGCGAAGTGCAGCTCGGTCCCCGTGCCGGCAACTTGTATCCCGTGGCGAGTGGGCTACAGGCTGGAGAGCGAATCGTTACCCAGGGAGCGTTCGCCCTGGACGCGGAGCTTCAGATCCGCGGCGGCCAGAGCATGATGACCATGCCCGACGATCTGGCTCGGGCCCGCACCGCTCCGTTCCAGGTGGATGCCAAGACACTGAGCAAGCTGAAACCCCTGGTCGAGGCGTACCTGAAGCTACACAAGGCGATCTCGTCGGACGAGCTGAAGGGCACGAAGCAGGCGTTCGAGTCCGTGCTGAAGGCGATTGCCGGGACGAAGATCGCCGCACCGGCCGACGCCGCAACGCGCTGGAAGCAGCTGAGCGACATCATGCAACGGGCAGCCAGCGAGGGTCATGAAGCCAATGGTCTCGACGAGGCGCGTGTGAGCTTCGAGGCCGTCAGTGTTTCGATGATCGAGCTGCTCCGCCGCTTTGGGAACCCAACCGGCGAGCAGGTGCGGCTGGCCTTCTGCCCCATGGCGAACGACAACCAGGGGGCCGAGTGGCTGCAGCTCGCCGACCAGATTGAGAATCCGTACTTCGGTTCCAAGATGTATCGGTGCGGCGAGGTCCGCGGCGTGGCTGAGTCGAAGGGAAGACTGCCCGAGCCCAAGACCGAAGGCGCGGCCGCGGCACCTGCCGGAGGGCATCCGCACTGATGCAAGCTCCGGAAACAGATCGATCAGCCACGGACCGTGAGCGCGAGGACGCCCCGAAGTCCTTCTGGGAGCGCTTCCTGGGCTTCTTCATCGACAACAAGCTGGTGGTCGCGATCCTCGTGGCTCTGCTCGTGTTCGGCGGTCTCGCCACGGCGCCGTTTCGGTGGGACCTCGGTAGTCTGCCGCGGAGCCCGGTACCGGTCGATGCCATTCCCGACATCGGGGAGAACCAGCAGATTGTGTTCACCGAGTGGCCTGGCAGGTCACCTCGGGACGTTGAAGACCAAGTCAGCTACCCCATGACGACGGCCCTGCTGGGGATACCCGGTGTCCGCACGGTACGCAGCTTCAGCATGTTCGGATTCTCGACCATCTACGTGATCTTCGAGGATGGCGTGGAGTTCTACTGGTCGCGCTCGCGAGTGCTGGAGAAGCTCGCCTCGCTCCCGTCGGGCATCCTCCCGGACGGTGTCTCACCGGCACTCGGGCCAGACGCCACCGCGCTCGGGCAGGTGTTCTGGTACACACTCGAGGGCCGCACGCCGGATGGCAAGACGGTGGTGGGCGGTTGGGACACGCACGAGCTGCGCACCATTCAGGACTGGAACGTACGCTACGCCCTGCAGTCCGTGCCCGGAGTGAGTGAGGTGGCTTCGGTGGGAGGGTACGTCAAGGAGTACCAGGTCGACGTCGACACCGAAGCCATGCTGGCCAACCACGTGAGCATCGATCAGATCGCCGACGTGGTTCGAAAGGCCAACCTGGACGTGGGCGCACGCACCCTGGAGATCAACCGAACGGAATACGTGGTCCGCGGGGTGGGGTTCATCCAGAACGTCGGCGATCTCGAGGAGGTCGTGGTCAGGAACGCCGAACACACGCCCATCCGTTTGCGGGATGTGGCCCAGGTCAAGCTCGGCCCGGCGTTGCGTAGAGGCGCTCTGGACAAAGGTGGCGCACCGGCTGTTGGGGGAGTTGCGGTCGTGCGGTTCGGCGCCAATCCGATGGAGGTGATCGAGGGCGTCAAGAAGAAGAGTGTGGAGATCAGCGCTGGCCTGCCGAGTCGTACACTCGAAGACGGGACGGTGAGCAAGGTCACCATCGTTCCCTTCTACGACCGCACCACCCTCATCAACGAGACCCTGGGCACGCTCAACACCGCTCTGCTCGAAGAGATCCTCATCACCATCATCGTCGTGCTGGTCATGCTGCGGAACTTGCGCAGCTCACTGCTCATTTCGAGCTTGCTCCCACTGGGCGTGCTCGGGGCGTTCATCCTGATGCGGTATGTGGGTGTGGACGCCAACATCATGGCCTTGAGCGGCATCGCCATCGCCATCGGCACGATGGTCGACATGGGGATCGTGCTTACGGAGAATATGGTGGGCCACTTGGACCGGGCGCCACCCGACGCGGATCGGCGGCTCGTCATACGCGCCGCGGCCGCCGAGGTGGCGCCCGCCGTGCTGACCTCCACCCTGACCACCATCGTGGGTTTCCTGCCCATCTTTGGTCTCACCGCAGCCGAGGGAAAGCTGTTCACGCCGCTGGCCTTCACCAAGACGTTCGCCATGGGCGGAGCGCTGATGCTGGCGCTGCTGGTGCTCCCGGCAGCGGCGCATGTCCTGCTCCGACGCGACCACGATCCGCCGGGCACCTTCCCGCGCGGGGCTCGAAGCGTGATCCGCGTGCTGTTTCGGCCGCCTCAGATCGTGGACTGGACGTTTCTGATGGTGGGGGTGGTCGTCGCCGCCCGTTTCAGTCCCGCTATCGGGCTGCTCATCGTGGTCTTGTCCGCTGCTCGTATCGCTCGAGATCTGTTGCCGAAGCCCTGGAGCCGTCTGCCTGCCACCGTCGGCCTCGCCGCGACGGTGCTGGCGGTGACGGTTCTTCTGGCGGATCACTGGCTACCGCTCGGCCCGGGGCGAGGATGGTGGCAAAATCGCCTGTTCGTCGGTGTCATCCTGGCGCTGCTGCTCGGCGCCCTCCAGCTGTTCATTCTCGCCTATCCACACATCTTGCGCTGGGCGCTAGCGCACAAGGTGACGGCGCTCAGCATTCCGGCGGCCCTGGTCTTGTTCGGTGTCACGGCCTGGCTCGGCTTTCATGCGACCCTGGGCTGGCTGCCTCAGTCCGTGCGGACGCTACGACCCGTATCGAAGGTAGCGCACGCTTTGCCCGGATTCGGTCGGGAATTCATGCCGCCTCTGGACGAGGGTTCGTTCCTCTACATGCCGACCACGATGCCGCATGCGTCCATGGGCGAGGTGTTGAGTCAGCTTCAGAAGATGGACGCGGCCATCGCGGCGATCCCCGAGATCGATTCAGCGGTGGGCAAGCTCGGGCGGGCGGAGAGCCCGCTCGATCCGGCTCCCATCTCGATGTTCGAAACTATCGTCAACTACAAGCCGGAGTTCAAACTCGACGACGAGGGGCACCGCGCTACGTTCCAATTCGATGAGGTGAACGGAGCCTTCGTCCGTGACTCGTCGGGAGAGCTCGTAGCCGACCCGGATGGCAGGCCCTTCCGGCAGTGGCGCGATCACATCAAGGGTCCCGGCGACATCTGGAAAGAAATCCAGAACGCCGCGCAGATGCCAGGTCTTACCAGCGCGCCGGAGCTCATGCCGATTGCGGCGCGGATCGTGATGCTCCAGAGCGGCATGCGCGCGCCCATGGGCATGAAGATCAAGGGGCCGGACCTGGACACGCTGGAGAAGGTCGCCCTCGAGATGGAGGGCCTGCTCCAGCAAGTGCCCGGGATCCGTGGCGACACGGTGGTGGCCGACCGCATCGTCGGCAAGCCTTATTTGGAAATCGTCATCAATCGCAAGGAGATCGCGCGTCACGGCATCTCGATCGAGAAGGTCCAGGAGGTCATCCAGACCGGTATCGGCGGAAAGACCGTCACGCGCACGGTCGAGGGACGGGAGCGCTATCCGGTTCGCGTTCGCTACATGCGGGAAGAACGCAGCAACGTGGAGGATCTTCGTAGGGTGCTCGTGCCGAGCCCACTGGGCCACCAGATCCCCCTGGAGCAACTCGCGAAGATTCGATATGTCCGCGGACCTCAGGTGATCAAGAGCGAGGATACGTTCTTGACCGCGTATGTCGTCTTCGACAAGCTGGCTGGACGTGACGAGGTGGGCGTCGTCGAGGAGGCATCGGCATTCATCAAACGGAAGCTCGACTCCGGTGAGCTGAAGCTACCCTCCGGGGTGAGCTACACGTTTGCCGGCAGCTACGAGAATCAGGTGCGAAGCGCCAAGACCCTGAGCGTGCTCGTGCCGATGGCGATCGCCATCATCTTCCTGCTCATCTATCTACAGTTTCGACGCGTCACTTCCACCCTCAACATCTTCTCCAGCGTTGCCGTGGCCATGGGAGGTGGGTTCGTGCTCATCTGGCTCTACGGGCAGCCCTGGTTCTTGGATTTTGCGCCATTCGGCATCGACTTGAGGAGCCTGTTCCAAGTCCACCAGGTGAACCTCAGCGTGGCCGTGTGGGTCGGCTTCATCGCGCTACTCGGTATCGCAACCGACGACGGTGTGATCATGTCGACCTACTTGCACCAGGTCTTTTCACGTGGGGCCCGTCCGACCACGGTCGAAGACGTGAGAGCTCGGACGCTGGAGGCGGGACTACGCAGGATTCGGCCTTGCATGATGACGGCAGCCACCACGCTTCTGGCTCTGCTTCCGGTGGTCACGTCCACGGGAAAGGGCTCGGACGTGATGGTCCCGATGACGCTTCCGCTGCTCGGCGGCATGAGCGCGGTGTTCATCACGCTCTTCGTGGTGCCGATCCTGCACTCGCTCGGGGAAGAGGTACGCCTGGCGCGGCGACCCCCGTCGTCCTCGACACTGGGACCCGATGACACGGCGCCAGTGACAGCCTAGATCGGACAGCGCAGATGTCGATCACTGACCTCACTTGGGCCGAGCGCGCCCCGTTTGGGGTGGCGCGTCTGGTGCTGAGCGCTGGCCGCAACCAAACTGGCACTTGTGTCCGGAATACCGGACACTTTGACGGGTTTGGGTGACCAAAGTGGCCGAGATGTCCGGAATACCGGACATTTCACCGACTTTGGTCGACGGAAAGATGCAAACGCTCCTGGCTCCGTTGCGAGGGATCCGATCCGTTCTTCTCACGCGCTCGACGCGGTTGCGGGGCGGGGTCTGAGGCAGCTCGCGATTGATCGGATCTCTCGGCGGCGACCTGATCGACGCGCTTTGCGGTTGGCGCCACACACATCCGACCCGCTGCCGCTCATCCAGCGCATAGCGCGCGCTGGGCACTGGCCCCCCAAAGCCAGTGCCCGGTGAGGCGGGCGGCGTCTTCCCTACCTCGCTTCCGTGTCAGCTCCGTCTCCATCCCCGGCAGCGCCACCACGAGCTTCCACGAGTGGCCCG
>CAZSVU010000100.1:0-5795 GCA_964610275.1 uncultured Polyangiaceae bacterium
CCGTACTGAAGCCCGTGACTCTGATGCCATAGACGGTGTGCCCCCCCACCGTGATCCTCTGACCGTAGGCATCGGCCGGATTGGCGCCGTTTCGCAACCAATATGCCCACCACGCGAGGCGCAGGTGGTTTTCGTTTCCCGATTGGTCGTAGATGACTGGAATAGTGCAGCTCGTGTTGGCGCAGAACGAGTCTTGAACGGAGGTGTCGGCAAATCCTCCGTCGCCAACCGGGATGTCCATGGCGGCCTGGTCGGATGCTCGCTGGACCTGGTAGAGGGGTCCGTCATATGCTGCGTAGAGCGCGCGAACCGTGGCGTGGGCTGCAGCGCAGGGCGTCCCGGCGGACTCATAGATGTCGCAAGGTCCGGTCGGGCCCGTCGCCCCGCCAGTGCCGGTCGCGCCGCCCGTCTCCGTGCTCCCGGCGGTGCCGGCCGTGCCGCCCACCTCCGTGCTTCCGGCAGTGCCGGCCGTGCCACCCGTGACCGTGGCACCGCCGCTGCTCGTCGTGCCGCCGCTGCTCGTCGTGCCGCCGCTGCTCGTCGTGCCACCGCTGCTCGTCGTGCCACCGCTGCTCGTCGTGCCACCGCTGCTCGTCGTGCCGCCCGAGGCAGTCAGGCCACCCGCACTGGTCGCGCCGCCTGTACCGGTCACGCCGCCCGAACCCGTCAGGCCGCCCGAGCCAGTGTAACCGCCGACCCCCGTTGCGCCACCGGCGCTCGTGCCACCGGCGCTCGTGCCACCGGCGCTCGTGCCACCCGTGCCGCCACTGCCAACATCAGCGCCTCCGATGCCGGTGGCCTCCCCGCCAGTGGCGGAAACGCCACCGGTCATCGAAACGCCGCCGGTGCCGACGCCATTTCCTTCCCCGCCCTGCGCACTCTCACCCTTCCCATCGGATCCCTGTCCACACGCGGGCACAGCCGCGAGGGCGAAGGTCGCAAGCAACCCCCAGCGCCACACTGGGCTGACTGTCGTGAGACATTCCGGCGTAGACGGCATCTTCCGTCCCATGTGTTGCTTCGTCTGTTCACGGTGTGAAATCATGGGCTCAACTCCAGCGCTCCGATCATCGCTTCACCGTAGCGCTGATCGATGGTGCGGACGCCAGCGCTGTCAAAGTGAAACTGGTCGACGCCATTCAGTCCGGCGGCGGACACGACGTAGCTGTTCGAGATGTTGTCGGGCAGCTGATTGACGATGACGTTGTGACCTTCGCAGGCGCGCTGGCGACGACGGCAGATCACGAGCGCACGCTCCTCGCAAAGGACAGAGGTGCAAGTTGGCAAATCCATACCCTCGGTATTGTCCTTGGCCGGTCGAGATTGTCACAGCGCGCCTGAGAAACGCAGAAACGAGCCACAGCTGACAATGCGGGCTGGCCGACCAAATGCGCCATTTCCCTGCGGACCTGAAGCGGTGACGATACGCAAGCTCAATGACTCGTCTTCGGGCACACGAAACCGTGTGAGCGGCCCGCAGCAAGAACGACCGCGCAACACTGGCAGCAGCAGGTGCTAGCCCGAAAGAGCCTTCGGCTGCGCGGTCGAACGATCGGCTCACTCCGGACTGAACGTCGTCGGATCTAGCAACATGTCCCAGAAGCGAGCAGTGCCGACTGCGGCTCTCACCTCCGTGACCAGCCAGACCGGGCCGGTGGGATCGGTCGACAGCACCGGGAAACCGTCGGCTCCCACGTCCGGTTGCGCCATCCGGGCGACGGACGACACGAACGAAGGAATGGAGACCGCAAGCACGCCGACCTGATCGGCGGCGACCCAGTCGTCCCACACGTCGGGCTCCTTGGATTGAATCCACGACGTGAAGGCATTGGTGGGCATTTCCGAGAGGAGGCTATCTGTGACATCCGTCTTCTGGTCGTAGAAGGCGCTGACTTGGACGTAGCGGAACTTCTGCGCGACGATCGCGTCGGCCCACGTGTCCATCTCTCCATTCGGGACCCCCATCTCGCCCCCATCCGTCGTTGTGCTGCCGAGCGAAGCCACCACGACGATCTTCTCGGGCAACGTGTGATCCATCAGGTAGGCATCTGCCACATCTGTCAATCTTCCCCCGGTCACGACGACCAATGGCCGGAAGGGCAGAGACAGCCGATTGGCGGCGTCGATGATGAAGCTTGCTCCCTCGGAACGGTTGGGCACGGTCGAGTCGATAGCGCGGTCGTCGGGACGGACCAGTACCGGGCCGGTGCTGGCCAAGGGGTCGGGGATGTCCTGCAGTCCACTTTCTCGGGCGGCGGCCACCAGCTCCCGCCACCCGGCCATGTTCTCATCGAGCTCCGGCCAAGGCCAACTGTCGTTGATGACGATGCCAGCCAGCGATGGCCCACCGGCGCTCGAGAGCAGCATCGCGTACTCGCCCTGCCAGTTGTCGCGGGAGCCGTCGTTGCAGAGCACCATCGGGTTGCGATCGTCGACGGGAAGCATTCCCTTCGGCGCGTCCCAGCCTGCGTCCAGCTTGCCGCCACAAGCAGCCAGCGCGAGCGAAAGGAGAATCCACAGACATCCAACTCGAGCCGAGTCGCTCGGGTGGCTTGCGGAGGTCGCGCGCGTCACTTCTCCGCGCTCAGCATCTTGTCCATCCGCCCGCCGAGCGCACTGCGCGGGAAATGCTTGCGGAACCCGGCGCCGGCGCGCTGGGCATCCTCGCTCCGCCCGAGGCCAAGCAGTGCTTTCACACGCAAAGCCTCTCGTTCTTCGGCAAGCCTTCCCGAAGGAAATCGGCGCTGGTGTTCCGCGATGGCGACGAGCGCGGAGGCAAAGTCCTTTCGGGCCACGGCCTGCTGGGCGGGCTGCAACACTCTGAGCTCCATGGCATACACGTCCGCGACGGATTTTGCCGGTCGAGCAGACTTCGTGTTCGCCGTGCGTCGCTCTGCCGGCGCCGGCTTGGGATCCACAGCAGAAGCGGTCGCCGGCGCCGCCACCGGGACCGTCAGCACGACGACGGAGTGCGTCGGGACGGGAGCAGGGGCCGGCGCTGCCGAACTACCGCTCTTGACCTGATACCCGGCATAGTACGCAATCGCACAAAAGACCGACAACGTCACCGCGGCCGCGGCGGCCCAGCCGAGTCTCATCCGTCGCGGGTTCGCCGAACGCTTCACGAACTCCACTGGCAGAGTGCACGGCAACGATGCCCGTGCTCGCCGGATCACGCGATTCTTGACCTCGTCCGGTTCGGGAACGAGCTCCCGTTCGACGGCAAACAACGACTCCACGTCGGGCAGCTTTTCGTCGAGACGCACGCTACTCATGGCCCGCTCCCTCCATGAAGAGAAATTACCGCTGCTGCAAATTCCTTGCGTGCCTTGCGCAGGCGGGAGTAGCCGGTGAACAGGTAGATCGAGAGAGTGTCGGCGATCTCGGACATGGGGAGCCTGTCGATGTCGTGCATGATGAGAACCGCACGCCGCGGCAGCGGAACACGCTCGAGGGCGCTCAGCACCAACGCCCGCGCTTGCTTGGCCTCGAGCTCCTGGTCGGGTCGCGGACCGAGGTCGCCGAGGTCCATGGCCGGACGAAGGATTTCTCGCCTCCTCTTCCGGCCGTGAGCGGCGGCAACCCTGAACGCGATGCCGAAGAGGTAGGCTCGGAGCGGTCGCGCGGGATCGTACTTCTCCCACGTCTGGTAGAGGACCAGGAACACCTCCTGCGCCAGATCCTCGACGTCGTCACGGGGGATCCCCAGACGTCTCAAGGTTCGCAAGAGGTAGTCGGTTTCAGGCTGGAAGGCTTCGAGACAAGGATGGATCGTCTGCTTCCGCGAGACCTCGGGCTCCGGATCAGAGCGGCTCGAAACCAGACGCAGTTGACCCATCGTGAACCTACGCTTGCGTGAACCTACGCTTGCTAAACCTACTCCTGTATTGTCGCCAGCGCCTCCAAGTTGCTATTGAAAGTTTACGGCGAGATCGATACCGGCAACAGCGCTGAACCGCGGCATGGTCCAGGCAGGCACACGGTTCACGTATACGGTCCAGGGCGTGAGCAGGTAGAGCCCCTCGACGTGCCCCACCAGGACGAGGTGGTCCCCCAGCTCAAGTGAATACGCGAGACGCGGGCCGACTTGCGCGACAAAGCCCGCCGGCGAAGTGGGTTCGTCGACCCCGATTCCGTGCACTTGGATGCGGCCGAGCTTGGCAAGAGCACAGGCAGAGATCGACCTGTGCCACCCGCAGGCGGCCAGCGAGCCCAGCATCAGTTGGTGCCTGAACCCGCCACCGTCGGCCAGGCGGGTCGTGGATGGCAGACTTGCCTCGGCCCCCAGTTCGATCGAGCCTATTCCGTACTGCCCGGCGAGAAAAAGCCTGCCTTGCGCGACGGGACCCGGCGCGAGCCCAAACCCGACCGATGGGCCCAGGCCCGCCATGGCAGACCAAGGGGTCGGAGTTCCTGCTGAACGCGTGGGCACCTCGAGCGGCTGGGGGGGAGGCGCTGCCGCGCCCACCCGGCGACCGCCACGCGAAGACGCCTGGCTCGAGGGCGCCGGTTTGGGAGGAGCACCGCGGCCCTCTGGGGGCTCCGTCTCCGCGGGTCGCGGCTCTTCTTTCGGGGTCGGCTCGGTGGCCATCAGCTGGATCTGGACTGCCAACACGAAGCCCATGGTCGTCACCATTTGACGGCAATCCTGGGTCTGCGACGCAAAGCGTCGTTCACCCAGCCGCTGCTCCGCGCCGGTGCTCCAGTCGATTGCCCCTTCCATCCCGGCCTCGACCGCCTGAACACGAACCTCTGCGCCGAGGGCAGAGCCCGCGCGATACGGGTCGTAGCCAAGTCGTCGGGCGACGATGGATCGAAGCTCGTCCACGTTGGGACAATCCTCCAATGCCGGATCAACCTCGTACGTCAGATCGACCAACAGCTTTGGGAGCGGCTCTGCGTGCACGGACGCGACCAGAAGCCATGCCGAAGGCACCGTCGCGCACCACGTGCATCTACCGAACAGACTACGCATTGAGCCGCACCAGCCTGCAACTGATCCGTATCGAGGCTGAGACCGAGATCTTAGCCGGTTCTGAGATCCGAATGGCCGAATCCTGAGGCGCCGGCCACGAGGACGCCGAGGCTGGGGGCGTTACTCCGCCGGATCGACCTCCTGCAGCCCGGCCGAAAGGTCGCACAGGGGCTCCGGCTCGTCGCATCGGCTGCAGCCGTGCTTCCAGAAGCCGCTGGCGCCCGCACGCATGGGAGCCCTGGGCGGGATGCCAGAGCGCCGGCGCCACGCCAACGCGCGTGCCAGCACCGCGCCGCGTACCCGCAGCAGGGCAAGAGCGATAACCGTTAGCGCCCCGCGGCTCTCGTCGGTCTTTCGGCAAGGCCCGAAGAATGTTCAACAAACCAGCCCGGCCAACGACAAGTAGCCCGTGAGGAAGCAGGCAACGGGATTCCTATGTGCGGCCCTCCCCGGCTGAACCGACGTGCCGGAAAAGCAACATGCGTACGATTCTCCGGCGGCAGCGGCGACGTGGGTACGCGCTTCGCCGCTGCTTGGCCGGCCAAAATCCTGTGCGCCCTCGGAGGTGTGTCGTGAGAGAGCATGGAAGCGTTATCTTGGGTATTTGCCTGAGTATCTCTGTTGCAGCGGGATGCTCAGATGACCGCAAGGATACCGGGGCGAGCACGGACAGCGAAGGTACGGGGGCCGATGCCAGCGTGCTCCCCGATGGGGGCGTGCTCCCCGATTCGAGTGTGGGCATCGGCGGTACCGACGTGGGCATCGGCGGTTCCGGTGTGGGCATCGGCGGTTCCGGTGTGGGCATCGGCGGTTCCGGTGT
>CAZSVU010000100.1:5895-17287 GCA_964610275.1 uncultured Polyangiaceae bacterium
ATCGGCGGTTCCGGTGTGGGCATCGGCGGTTCCGGTGTGGGCATCGGCGGTTCCGATGTGGGCACCGGCGGTTCCGACGTGGGCACCGGCGGTACGGGGGTGGGCACGCCTGTGGACCCGTCGCAGTACCTCTCGCCCTTCGACCTGGCCTATTCGCCTGACGGTTCACAGCTCGCTGTCTCCGATTCCACGAACGGTGCCTTGCACGTAGTCCAACCGGCTGCGGGCACCGTGAGTTGCTCGACGGGTCTCAGTGGGTACGGCAAGGGGGTGGCGTGGATCGACAATTCGACCGTCTGGGTGTCGGAATACGATTTCGGTAGCGTGGCAGAAGTCGACACCGCGACCTGTACCGTACTCAGGAGAATCGTCGTTGGCCCCAAGCCAATGGGCATCGCCGTCTACGGCGGCACTGCTGTCGTGACCGAATACGGCCTGGGACAAATACAGATCGTGGACGTGGTGAGCGGAGCGATTCAGGCGAGCATCGCTACGAAGAACTATCCGCAGTTCGTCACCATCACGCCGGACGGTGGGACCGCACTTGTGGGCCACCATGTTCCCACCGGAGACGCCCGACAAACCGGTGCGGCGTCGACCATAGCGGTCGTCGACCTGGCAACTCGAACCATCAGCGGGGAGATCGCGCTGCCCTTTGGCTCCAGCAACCTACACCAAGTGCGCTGCGCGCCGGACGGAAGCTATGCGTACGCTGTCCACACCCTGGGGCGAGTCACCCTGCCCACCACGCAGATTACCAAGGGATGGGTCAATACCAACGCCCTGTCCATCATCGACCTGAGCTCGAACACCCGCTACACGACCGTGCTGCTGGATCGCATGATGCAAGGCGCGTCGGACCCCTGGGGAATCGCCATGGCGCCGGATGGCAATCGACTGTGGGTGAGCATCGCCGGCACCAAACAGGTCATCCAAGTGGACCTCGCCAGGCTGCACACCCTGTTGCAGGCGGGAGCCGGTCCAGGCGCGAGCTTCAATCCCTACAATCGCAACAAGGCAGGCTACGATCGACCCTACTCGGACGTCTGGCTCCAAATCGCAGAGGATCCGTCCAACCGCAGCATCCTCCAAAATGATCTCGGCGCGCTCTGGGGGGCGGGCCTGCTGGAAATCATCGAAATCGGCGCCGCCGGCCCTCGCGGTATCGCCCTATCGCCGGACGGGGCCCAGTTGGCGGTCGGCGCCTACTTCGACGGCACGGTCACATTGCTGAATACGCAGGACAACGCGATAACCAGGACCGTCAGCCTGGGCACCATGCCTGCCAAGGATGCTGTTCGTCGAGGGGAGGAGCTATTCCACGACGCCACCAGCACTCTGCAACGCTGGCTCAGCTGCGCGACGTGTCATCCGGAAGTTCGCAGTGATGGGCTCACCTGGGATCTGCTCAACGACGGTATGGGCAACTCCAAGAACACCAAAATGCTGATCTACTCTCCGTTGACGCCGCCGATGATCGCCACCGGCGCCAGACCCGACGTGGACGCCTCCATCAACGCGGGGTTCCGGTACATCAAGTTCGTCGTTCCCGATGCCACGCAGCTAGCGGACACCCGCGCCTTCTTGGACGCGAAAGAAGTCGAGCGAAGTCCCTATCGCGCTGGCGATGCGTTTTCCGCCAGTGCCGAGGCAGGGAGGGTACTCTTCGAGGGAGCGGCCGGGTGCGTCACGTGCCACCCGGCACCATTGTTCACCGATCTCGCCATGCACGACGTCGGAACGCAGCATCCGATGGACAAGACCGGGACTTTCGACACCCCGACGGTTCTCGGGATGTGGGAGACCGCACCCTACTTGCACGACGGATCCGCGGCGACCCTCACGGAGATGCTGACCACGTACAACGCCGGCGACCTGCACGGGGCCACGTCACAGCTTTCGCCGGAACAACTACAACAGCTCGTGCAGTACTTGCTCGAGTTGGACTATCGAGACTTGGTGCAGTGAGGTGGGCGCCATGAAAACCACGAGAAATTCCAGCATCGTATCAGGCAAGCGCGCGAGTTTCCTGTCGGCCCTGTTGAGCCTTGGCATTCTACTGTGCAGCACGCGCGCCAGCGGACAGATCGATCTGAACGACCCTGTCTTCGATTTCGATGACATTCTGTTCGTCAGCCGCCCGTTCATCGACGCCTTGGATTGGCACGACGGCGGCGGCCACATGTGCGACCAGTATCACGGATTCAATGCGACCGAGGGTGGGCTGTACATACTCGAGAACGCATTCTCCGGTAGCCCCAACTTGAGAAATGTGTTGGCGGGCTCCGTCGTGCAGAACGGACGTTTCCAGGGGCAGCAGCTGAACTACGGTGGATTTCTCTCCCCGGACTTGAGCTACGACGGTACCCAGATCCTGTTTGCCTGGACCGAGCGGGGCGGCTTCACACCTACCTGGAACGAGACCAACACGTTCCACATTTTCAAGGTGAACGTCGACGGTAGCGGCCTCACCCAGCTCACGGACGGCGTCAACAACGACTTCGACCCGGTCTGGTTGCCGGACGGACGCATCGCGTTCATTTCGGATCGACGCGGCGGATACGGGCGATGCCATCCGAGGCCCGTGCCAACCTACACCCTCCACAGCATGAATGACGATGGCAGCAACATCCGTACCATCAGCTGGCACGAAACCAACGAATGGCACCCCAGCGTCGACAACAATGGGATGATCATCTACACGCGGTGGGACTACGTGGACCGCGGCGAGAACCAGATGCACGGCCCCTGGATCACCACACCGGACGGGATCGACGCGCGGGCCATCAACCTCAACTACCCGAATGGCCAGTGGCAACTGCCCCGCATGATCTTGTCACTCAGGGCCATACCCAATTCCGACAAGTACGTCGGCATCGCCGCGGGCCATCACGCGCAGGCCTACGGCTCGGTCATCACCGTCGACCCCAACATAGAAGATGACGACGCCATGGCCCCCATCGAGCGAATCACGACCGATGCGGGCTTCCCGGAGTCGACGGTCGGCACCAACGACGACCAGGATTACGCCACGCCCTGGCCCTTGAGTGAAGATCTCTTCATGGTGGCCTACGAACCCAACTACTCCACGGCGAATGTCGATAACCTGCACTACGGCATCTACATCATTGATCGCGCGGGCAACAAGCAAGAGATCTACAGGGATGGGAATCTATCCGTGCTCGACCCAATTCCCGTCAAGCCGCGTCCAAAGCCGGTTTTGGTGACCGGTTTGTATTTCGATCCGATGCCGGCGGCGTTCGAACCGAACGCCACGGTATCCCTCATCAACGTGTACGACAGCCTCATGCCGCTGGACGAGAGCGTACACATCGACAAGCTCAGAATCGTCCAGGTGTTGCCCAAGGCCACCCCCAACAATGCGGTGCCCCGTGTCTCGTACTACATCAATCGCAACACGCGCCAGGTGCTGGGCACGGTCCCCGTGGAAGACGACGGGAGTGCCTACTTCTACCTGCCGTATGACAAGCCGGTCTATTTCCAGGCCCTGGATGACAACGGACTTGCCTATCAATCGATGCGCTCGGCGGCGTATGTGCCGTACGGAAACAGCCACCTCACGTGCCAGGGGTGCCATGAGCCGAGGCACCGAGCCCCCGCCATTCCCGATTCCTATCCGACAGCCCTGATGCGGGACCCGTCCACGATAGAGCCGGAGACCGTACCGGGAGCGAAGCCGTTCAGTTACCCGCGCTTGGTACAACCCGTGCTCGACGCGAACTGCGTGAACTGTCACGACGGTAACCAAGCCATGGACCTCGGGTCCAGTCAGGGATTGGACAGCTTCTATCAGTCGTACATCAACCTCTACCAGGGCGGCCATACCTTCGGTTACGACGACAACACCTACGTTCCGGAAATCGGTGGCGTGTACTGCAACCAGGATGGCGACGACGGACCGGAGTTCTACTGCTACCCAAGGTCCATTCCCGGCCGTGTCGGCGCGCGAGCGTCCTCGCTCTATCAGCTCCTCACTTCCGGTCACAACGGCGTCCAGCTGAGCGCCGAGGAGTTGCACCGCATCGCGCTCTGGCTCGACCTCACGTCCCAGTTCTTGGGCTCCTACCACGACGTCGCGGCCCAAGCGAACGGCGAGGTGGTGGAGCCGATTCTGGAGTAGCGCCTCAGGCCCCCAGCCGCCGACCGGATGTCGTCGGGTCGGCGGCTGGCGCGACAGCTCCACGAATCGATTCGGCTCTCGCGTTCGTCGACCTTCGGGCTCGGCATTTGGTGCACGCGTGTCGCGGTCGGGCGATGCGCTCAATCCGAACTGAACGTCGTCGGATCCAGCAACACTTCCCAGAGGCGAGCAGTGCCGGCCACGCCTCTCACCTCCGTGACCAGCCAGATGGGGCCGTTGGGATCGCTCGACAGCACTGGAATATCGTCGGCGTCGGCCCCCCCACCCTGCTGCACCACCTGGACGAACGCGGACACGAACGAGGGGATGGCGACCGCAAGCACGCCAACCTGATCGGAGGCGGGCCCGTAGTCCCACACGTTGGCATACTTGGATTCGATCCACGAGGTGAACGCGTTGTTGGGCAATTGCGACACGAGGCTATCGGTAACATCCGTCTTCTGGTCGTAGAAGGCGCTGACTTGAATGTAGCGGAACTTCTCCGCGACGATGACGTCGGCCCAGGTGTCCATTTCTCCATTCGGGGTCCCCATCTCACCGCCTTCCGTCGTGGTACTCCCGAGCGACGAAACCACGACGACCCTCTCTGGCAACGTGTGATCCATCAGGTAGGCGTCTGCCACATCCGTCAATCTTCCGCCGGTCACGACGACCAGTGGCCGGTACGGCAGGGACAGCTGCTCGGAGGCATCGATGATGAAACGTGCTCCCTCGGAAAGGTTGGGAATGGTCGCATCGATGTTCCCGTCACTGGGGCGGACCAGTGCCGGGCCGGTGCTGGCCACCGGATCGGGGAGGTTTCGCAGGCCGCTTTCTCGGGCAGCGTCGACCATCTCCTGCCATCCGGTCAGGTTGTCATCGAGTTCCGGCCAAGGCCCACTGTCGTTGATGACGATGCCAGCCAGGGGCGGCCCGGTGGTGCTCGAGAGCAGCATCGCGTATTCGCCCTGCCAGTTGTCGTAGTAGCCGTCGTTGCAGAGCACTATCGGATTGCGATCGTCGACGGGAAGCACTCCCTTCGGCTCGTCCCAGCCCGCGTCCAGCTTGCCGCCGCAAGCGGCCATCACGGACGAAAGGATGATCCACGCACGGCCAGCTCGAACCGACTCACTTCCATGGCCCGCGGACGTCGCGCCCGTCACTTCTCTGTGCTCAAGAGTTAGATCTCCTCGCGCCGCGGCGCCGGCGTGCGCGCCACCCGAGGAGCCCGAAGAGCAGGGCCGCGGCTAGCGACGTCGAGTCGCTGCGCTTGCCCACAGTCCGGCAGCCGCACCCTGACTCGTCTGCGGAAGTGTCCGCCTCGTTTGGCGTCCCTGCGAGGCCGCTCGGACCGTCTCCACCGAAGCCCGGGGTGCCTCCGAGGCTCTCGCCTCCTCCGCCTCCGACCGTGCCGCCGGTGACGAGCGTGCCTCCGGTGCCGATGACCGAACCCCCGGTGCCGATGACCGAACCCCCGGTGCCGATGACCGAACCCCCGGTGCCGATGACCGAACCCCCGGTCCCAATGACCGAACCCCCAGTGTTGGTCGCCCCGCCGGTGCCCGGCACTCCACCGGTACTGATTGCTCCGCCCGTACTGATCGCCCCGCCCGAGCTGGGGCTCCCGCCGGTGCCCGGCACTCCACCGGTACTGACGCTTCCGCCGGTATTGATTGCGCCACCGGCGGCAGTCGCTCCCCCTAGGCCTACGCTCCCGCTCGTGCCTGCATCGCCACCGCTTCCAACCCCACCCGAGCTGCCGGCGGCTCCCGCCGTACCCCCGTCACCGCCCGTGCCAGAGCTCCCCCCGGCTGCACCACTCCCGCACTGCGCGATCTCCGGATCGACGTCGCCGTCCTGATCGAGACCGAGAAATGGAATCACGTAGTCAGCATCGAAGATGGCGTCGGACGGGCCATGATCGCCGCCGATCGAGGTGAACGCGTCGAGAGTCACGTAGCCGCAGGAGTTCTCCCAGCGCTGTCGCGTCGCCTGGTGAGTGCCGAGTGTGACCGTGTCCGTCGACGTTGGGTCGGTGCTCAAACCCAACACGTTGCTCCATTGCTTGATGGCTTCCGTGTGGTTTGTGTAGCTGATGGTGGTGTCGTTGTCGCCGTGGAAGATCTGCACCCGAGGGCGATGCCCCGAATACTCCGGGAACATGGCGGTCACGATGGCTCCCCATTCCTCCGGAGTGTGAGTGACCTGGCCGCCCGCACACTGACCGCTCCAACTGCCGTCGGGGTTGCCGGCTGCCCAACAACCTGCCGGGACTCCGGCAAACGCGGAGCCTGCCTTGAAGAGGTCGGGGTAGAGGGCGAGTAGCGCCTCGGTCGCCATGCCGCCGGACGAGTCTCCCGTCACATAGATCCGATCCGGGTTCGCCTGGTAGGTGGTCAGCGTGTACTGCACCATCTGGATGATGGCTTCGGTATCCCCACCGCCATAGCGGGTGAGGGACGCCGTGGACCCCACGTCCCAGCACCTTCCCGATCCGTCGGCGTTGGCCGCCTGGGGAACGACCATGATGAAGCCGTGCTGATCAGCGGCCTGCACGATGCCGCCCCCCTGCGCCTGGCCGAAGACGGCAGACGCCGTACCCCCGCAGTAGTGGACGAGCACGAGGATCGGTGGATTACTGGCGAGGTTGTCCGGCACATAGAGGTACATGCTGACCGTCGTCGGCACGCCGTCGGCACCCCAATCGCTAACGGGCTCGAGCGATGCTGCGCGCGCTGGCCTGCAGGGAAGAAGGCCGAGCGTAGCAGCCAAGAGAGCCACAATGCTGGTGCGATTTCGAATCATGGCGGAAGAACTTTGGCAGCTAGATTACGAATCATACCACTTCGTGCCGGAGAAGGCTTGGCCCGGGCCAATGGGCATTCTCGGTCCTACTGGGACTGAAACGCCTACCCTCCGCTGACCCTCAGGAGCGCGTCGGATTCTCCGACCGTCTGCCCCTGCGAGTTCACCACGAAGAGCTTGTAGTTGCCTCCGGTCGCCGGCACGCCGATCGAAGTCGCATCTCCCGCGGCTCGGGTCATGTTGGCGCCTTCGACGAAGTTCGAAGTACCGGCCGGAGCGAACCACACCGTGTTGCTGGCGTCACCGCTGCTCCTGATGTTGAGAGTGGTTCCGGTCGGCGCCTCGCAGCTGGCAGGGAAGACGTAGTCCCCGAGTGGCATCAACTCGCTCGGTATGGCGCTTCGGTACGCTTCCTCCACTCCCGAGTTCAGGCAGTAGCCGTATTGAGTCACGGGCCACACGGCGTCGGCGACCACGATCGGTGTGTCAATCTGACTGTTGGGAGGGTCGACCCCCATCCTGTTGACCGTTGCGTAGGTCCGGAGAATGGTGAGATCGTGTTTCTCACCAAAGTCCTCGCAGTTGATGGTGTACGTGACTCCGGGGTCGATATCGAGGACGTTGTCGTTCTCGGTGATGTAGGCGCTGCCTTCGTCGTTGTGCAGACCGTACGTGGGACCTGACGTGGCCGGCGGGATTCCGTTGACGTAGTTCTCGTTGATCTGGGTTCCGGGCATCTGCCCAATCGTGTAGATGGCCCCACTGTCGTGCAACCTGGCCATGATGTTGTTGAACCGGTTGAAACTGACGGTGTTGTCCCGGCAAGTGGTCGAGTCCTGGAAGTTCCGCCATCCCCATCCCAGGCTGATGCCGTTGTAGCCGGTCGTATGAACGTGGTTGTGGGTGATGCTGAGCGTATCGACGAAGAACGCCATGATCCCCGAATGTCCGCCAAACCCAGGGACTGTGCTCACGTTGTAGACGAAGTTGTTGTTGATCGTATCGTTGGTACAAATACCTTCCACGTCGGCAGAGTACTTCGCGTGGGTTCCCCCGTCTCCGAGATAGATGTGCTGCGGGTGACCTATCGTGATGCCGCTTCCCGCAATGTCGGTGATGGTGTTACCAACGATGTTGGAGTTGATGACGTCGTTGTGCATCACGACGCCTTCATTGCCACTGTGCTTGACCACGTTGCCGACGAAATCGATTCGCTCGGCGCTATTGATGTTGATCACGCCTGGAGGCGTATCGACGATTTCGTACTGGAAGGCGTGCCAATCGCCGGTGCCGTACGCAATCCAGATGGTCGAACCCTGGCAGGTCGCCTTGCCGCGCGAGTTCTCGACCTGGTAGAGGTTGTAGTCCGTGTTCGCGAAGGTGAGGCCTTGGAAGGTGATGTTCCTGACCCTGTCCGTCCTGGATGTCCCGGCGATGTCCAGCAACTTCTCCACCACCGGAGCCTCCACGTCCGCCGTGCCCATGTCTTCGCCCGACCGGGGGATGTAGTAGAGAGTTCCGGCAGTCTTGTCGAAGTAGAATTGTCCCGGGGAGTTCAGAAACTCGTAGGCGTTGAAGATCTCGTGGGTGCCGTCGACACTGAAGCCGGCATTCCAGCCGGGCAATTGGGCGATGGCTCCGTAGGGCTGCTGCAAGAGAAGCGTCCTATCGCTGCCGGAGGTGACCACGTCGCGCGTGCAGACGATGTTTTCGTTCCAGGTGCTACCGTTGACTATCTCGAGGTCGTCCCGGTTGTTCGCAATGTCCGGCACGTCGTTGGTGCTGTAGTTGATCCCGTCAGACCCGCTGCCACTGGCCCACGCCCAGTCAGCCTGCCCCGCAGTGACCGAGTAGGTCCCGGATCCCCCATTGGACCGGGCGGTGATGCTGGTCATGAACGCTCTCGCGTCGTTTACGTAGAGATTGCGTAGCTTGGTGGCGCGGTCCAGGGAGGCACGGTAGATGCTGCCGTCGTGTTGGGTCCACCCGGTAACCCTCGTCGAGCCGTTGAGGACCGGCACCTCACCGGGGTAGGCCTGATAGTAGATCCGGTGATCGTTCGTGCCCGAGTCCTCGGACCCAAAGGTGACCGTATCGGTAATTCTGTAGTCGCCGCCACGCAGATAGACGTAGACATCCCCGGTCATGCTGGTGTTGATAGTGCGCACGACGTCGCGGGCTTTGGTGATCGTCAGGAAGGGATCACTCGCGCTTCCGACGGCGTTGTCGCTGCCTGACGGTGACACGTAGTAGCAGGCCTGGGCCTGCGGCGTGGGGCATACGTCGGTCGAGCCTCCGGTGCCGCTCGAGCCTCCGGCCGCATCGCCGCCCGTGCCAGCTCCAGCGGCACCGCCGGTCTCCACGAAGCCGCCAGTGCCAGCTCCAGCGGAGCCGCCGGTCAGCAGCAGGCCACCAGTGCCAGCTCCACCGGAGCCGCCGGTGGCCACGTAGCCGCCAGTGCCCGCGGCGCCGCCGGTCGGCACCGAGCCACCAATGCCAGCGCCCCCAACGCCACCGGTCGTCGTGAAACCGCCGGTCGCGCTACCGCCCGTCCCAACGATCGGCGTACCACCTGCGCCGCCACCGACGTCAGCGCCTGAGCCTCCGGTCGGATTCCCACCCGAGCCGCCGGTCGGCATGCCACCGGCAGCAGGGCTCGACAAGCCGCCCACACCATCGCCCGAGCCTCCGGTGGAGCTGCCACCTGAGCCGCCCGATTCGCCCACGTAGCCAGCGCCTCCGTTCTCAGGCCCTGAGCTGTTCTCCGAACCGCAGGCCACGAGGGAGACCGCCAGTACGAGGCTGGTGAGTGATTTCAATATCGTGGCCATTTTTCCTACCTTCCTCGGAGGATCTACCCGGGCGGGAGCCATACCCGGGGTCTAGGAGCTGGACAGCCTGGTTGCGCTCTGGTCGGAACCTCGATGCGGGAACGGTCAGCTCCCACACGGGCGTCGGCGGCCTGAAAGCCGGTGGTCGACATGCGCAGAAGCCCGCTTGGAGTATTGTCGGAAGCAGGAGGATATTGTTGCGCAGGACCGAAGATCAGGGTGAGCGGCGCGTCCAAGCCATGGTCCGCGGGGCCATGAGACCGTGTTGCCGTATCAACCAGGATAACGTCTAGCGTCGTGATCCACGGCCCGACGATGCTTCAGGGAACGAGCGCCAAATCGTCGATGATGAGGTCGAGCGAGTAGGGACTGGCGGTGCCCGTGAAATCCAGGGTCGGGGTCAAGCCGCGTCCAGGAACAGCTCCTACAAGAAGGCCGGAAAGGGCGCGTCGTCAGCGGCGATGGCGAGCCCCTCCATCTCGATCAGCCAGCCGGGGCGACAGACCGCCGCGGTCACCGGGAGTAGCGGAATCTCTCGAGGGATCAGCGTGTGAAGATGCTGTTTCACGACCTCAAAGACGCTCGCGTCACGAAGATAGAGAATGATGTACGCCAGGTGATGAATCGACGCGCCCTGACCTTCGAGTAGGGCACTCATGTTGGCGATGGTTCGCTCGGTCTGCTTCAGCACGTCTTGGGGATGCACAATCTTGCCGTATCTGTCGATACTGGCGGTGCCTGATAGGTATAGATGGGAACGATCGCCGAAACGAATCCGAATTCCCCGTTCGAAGGTGACACCGTAGCGGATGGTGGGAGACAGGTGGTCGAGCGCTTCCATCTTGATGATCTGCTCGTCCCTGAGCCCGCTGAACGCCAACGCATCCATGTCGACCAGACACCCCGCGCCATGGGCTCTTCCCTCGATGCCGGTGCTTGCTGGATAACGGCCGTCCTTGCCGATGCCCAACCCCTCGAAGAGCTCTCGGCGGGCATCCACCATTCCCTGATACCGGTTGTCCACATCTCGAACGTACACCCAGGTCCTGAGCAGATCTTTCTGCAGCGATAGTCTGTTGGCTTGCAGCTCTTCGTTGAACCGGGTGAGCAGTCGTCGCGTCTGCTTCGCTGAGTCGCTCTCCTCCCGAGCGGTATAGTTGGCCCCCCACAACCGCGACGCTGCCCAACGTGTTCAGGAACAACCACTGGTGGTCCCAGCGGCGGGAGCTCGACCTGGCCGCTGCAGAAACGTGCGGCGGCAGTTGCGACAGAATGCGGTTTGCGCGTCAGCATTGCATCCCCGACTCGACCTATCGAGCTCGCCGTCGCCGGCGTGCGCCCCACCCAAGGAGCCCGAAGAGCAGGGCTGCGGCAAGTGGCGTCGAGTCGGAGCGTCTGCGCGCAGTTCGGCAGCCGCACCCTGACTCTTCTGCGGAAGTGTCGGCTTCGTTGGGCGCCCCTGCAGGACTACCTGGATCGGCGCCTCCAACGCTCTGACTGCCGCCGGTTCGGTCCATCGCCCCGGCGCCGCCGGTAGCGAGCGTGCCTCCGGTGCCGGTGACGGGCGTGCCTCCGCTACCGAAGGACGTGCCTCCGCTGCCGACGCTGGCACCAC
>CAZSVU010000100.1:17387-23538 GCA_964610275.1 uncultured Polyangiaceae bacterium
CGGTTGCCAGGCCTCCGCTGCCGACGCTGGCACCACCGGTTGCCAGGCCTCCGCTGCCGACGCTGGCACCACCGGTTGCCAGGCCTCCGCTACCGACGGACGCACCTCCGCTGCCGACGACCGCACCTCCGCTGCCGATCACCGCACCTCCGCTGCCGACGACCGCACCGCCGACACCTTCACCGGCGCTGCCTCCGATCGGCGCCCCCGCGCTGCCGCCCGCGGCTGTGACGCCACCCGAACCTCCGGCGCCACCGACCCCACCCGCTCCGCCGCTGCCGCCCGTGCCGGGATCAGGGTCGCTGATCCAGGGCGTCGGCTCAGGCTCGGTACCGCTCTCGGTGATCTTCATCGCGTAGGCAACGGCAGTGTACGGTTGCGGGCTCGGCAGGGTCACGTGCAGGCCGGAGCCGTCCTGTGTGAACGGTAGCTCGATGTGCGCCCCGCCCAGCGGGCCGAAGAGGTAGACCTTGCCCGAGTCGACAGGGAAGCGGCTCGTTGTGACCGATGTCAGGTTCACTTGCGCGCCATCCCCGGGCCAGCCCAGGAGGATGGCGTAGACGGCATCGCCGTCCTTGGATGTGGTGTAGCGGACGTCGTCTGCGGTTCCCTCCGTCGGGGTCTGGAAACTGCCGCCCCCCATTTGAGTCGGTCCCTCGCCGTACACCTCCCACGCCCGCGTGTTGTAGATCGCCGTGCCCACTTGCCTCAAAAAGGCCCCGAATGCGCTCAGGATGTCCCGCTGGCGCTGCGGGAACGACCCATCCGGCATGGGCGTCAGGTTCAAGAGCAGGTTGCCGTTCTTGCTGACGCGATCGATGAACGCGTGAATGATCGCCGCGTCGGAGTAGTACCCCATGCCTTCCGTGTAGCACCAAGTCCATTCGCTGATGGAATCGTCCGTGAGCCAGTACGGATAGGTGATGTCTGCGGGCCCACCGCGCTCCCAATCGAGCACCTCACCTCGATCGTTGAAGCCATCTTTGTACGTGGCAACGACGTCGATTCCCGCGTCGAGAGCGGCATTGTAGTAGTAGGAGAGGAACTCGAGCCGAACGGCTTCGTCGATCTGGTGGAGATTGAAGTCCTGCCAGATGACGTCGGGCATGTACTGGTCGATGAGCTCCTTCAGTTTGTCCAGCCAGAGCTGTTGTGCCTCTGAGCTAGGGAGTTTGCCGTAGAGCTTCTGAAGACTGGGGTCACTCGGAGTGGGCGCCCATTCGTAGTAGCCCGTGAAGTTGTAGGCGTGATGCATCGATACGAGGAACTTGAGCCCCCTGCTCCGGAACGCTTCCTCCTGCAGCCCGACCAGGTCCAACTCCGGCCCCAACGCCACGGAGTTCCATTCGTTGACCGCGCTGTCCCAGTTCGAATATCCGTCGTGATGCTCTGCGACCGGACCGGCGAACCTGGCCCCCGCGTCGACGAACATTTGTGCCCAGTCGTCCGGATCCCAGGCCCCACCCTCTGACAACAGCTGCGGGGCGAACTGGACCCAATCGCCCGATAGGTCGTATCCGCCCGTGAGGAACTTGTCGTACGGCCAGTCGCTGAACGGGTCGCCGTATTTCTGTACGTTGTTCCGGTACTCCCCCGAGTCCGTGTTGTACATGTTCCGCGGGTACCACTCGTTGCCATGCATCGCGGTACCGAACGCACCCCAGTGATAGTAGATACCGAACTTGGCATCCTGGAACCACTCGGGTGCCGCCTCGTGGGTGTCCACCGAGTCCCAGGATGCCGTGTACTGAGCCGCGGCTCGTGACGACCACGTGCCGAGAGCGGCGGCGCAGGCAAGCGCCGCGGAAGCGCTAACAAACTCGCATCCGAGCACCTTCCTCATTCCGCTTCTCCCCGTGAATTCCCTCCAACTGACGTCTTGGCAGCAGTGCTGCATGCGCGGGATCCCGTGTGGGATATTGTCGGGAGTGGGAGGATGTTGTTACGCGGGACCGAAGTTTGCGGAGAGCCACGCCGGCGCCCCGCTCAGGCCTGGTTCACGCCCATGGGAGGTCCACCTGTCCGCGCCGACAGGTCGCGGGCCTGCTTGGCACGCGTGTTATCGGCCATACCCCGCTGCGACGATGTTGGCCTACGGGCTGAGCGTTTCAGAGCGTGGGCACGACGGGTACGATGGTGCCGTCTTCGTTGAAGTAGAGCCGGTCCAGGCATACTTCGCGATGCGTGCCGTCTCCGTTCGGGATCGCGAAGCGATGGTACGCGATGTAGTAGTCGCCGTTCGGGAGCGCAAGCACCGAGTTGTGACCCGTGGCCAGAATGCCCTGGCCGGTGTCCTTCTGAAGGATGGGGTTGACGGCGGCCCTTGTGAACGGCCCCAGAGGTGACGTGCTCGTGCCATAGGCGACTCTGTAGTCTTCGCTTCGGGTGTCATCCTCCGACCACATGAAGTAGTAGATCCCGTTGCGCTTGAAAGCGACGCAGCCTTCCCTGAAACCACTCATGGGGAGGTCTTGGGGCGTTCCCTGGAAAGAAATCATGTCATCGTTCAGCTCTACGACGTGGCCCGCTGAACCGTTGCCGAAGTACAGGTACGACCGGCCGTCGTCGTCGGTGAACACATAGGGATCGATCGACTGGCCGCCGTACTGGCCCGCCGTGATCAGCGGTCTGTCCAACGCGTCCTCGAAGGGGCCGGTCG
The DNA here is from genome assembly GCA_964610275.1 of uncultured Polyangiaceae bacterium. Lineage (GTDB taxonomy): Bacteria > Myxococcota_A > Polyangia > Polyangiales > Polyangiaceae > JAFGBI01. The sequence goes on from CAZSVU010000100.1 coordinate 20,047, forward strand.
GCGAACTCGAGGTAGCGACCCCGATCTCAGTGTCCGCCGAGAAGTAGAAGTAGTACGTCCCGTTCTTCCTCGCGATCCCCGGTGCCCACGCGCGGGACGAAGCCCAGCTCACGTCGTGGGTCAGATCCAGGATCACTCCTTCGTCGGTCCAGCCCACCAGATCTGGCGAGGAGAAGACGTGAAACGCCGAGGACGACCACCCGTCGAATCCGTCCGTCGTGGGATAGATGTAGAACATCCCGTTGAATGCAGCGATCTGCGGGTCTGCGTTGAACCCGGGTAGGACCGGATTGCTCGGGACTCCAACGACCGGTCCCCCGCCTGTCCCGCTGCCCGCGGCTCCAGCGCTGCCCGGGGAGCCCCCTTCGGAGGTCTCACCCGCGCCGCCAGAGGTGCCCCCCGTCGTGCCGCCACCACCAAGCCCGCCGCCCGTCCCCGCGTCGTTGGAGAAGCCTCCGGTTCCTGCCCCAGCGCTCCCGCCGCTGCCAGGGTTGCCACCCAGTCCGCCCAGTCCACCGCCAACCTCCGTTCCGCCACTGGCAGGGCTCCCTCCGGTGCCGGTCGTGGCGCCAGTACCTGCCCCACCGATGGACGGGCTCCCTCCCACGCTGGTCGCGGCACCGCTGCCTCCTGTCGCGCCGCCGCCGCCAAGTCCGCCGCCTGTTCCCGTGTCGTTGGGAAAGCCTCCGGTCCCTGCCCCACCGGTGCCGCCGCCGCCGCCCAATCCAACGCCGCTTCCACCGCGGCCCGGGTATCCCCCTTGTGCGTTCACGGCCGCGGACCCACCCGATGTTGTGTTTGCAGTCCCCCCGATGGCGGACGATGAGCCCCCCGTAGAGGTAGCGTCCACGCTCCCTAGGTCGTCACCGGCCGTGTCTTTCCCGGCGTGGGTGCCGCACGCGCCAGCGAGCGCCGCAAAGAGGCAGGCCACTCTCACCGCCGCCCTGCCCGAGAGTCTACCGTAGAACCGACCGCCGGGAGTGGCCCACGGGGAAACGCTTTCGGGATTGCATACGTGTCCGCACTGGCGCGGTAGCCCCCTCGGGTCGCGGCGATCGGGCATTCGCCTGGCGGGAGGTCCCCCGCGAGCAGACCGCCATGTCCTAACCCTTGCGGCGGGAGCTCCTGACATTCTGCCGCGCTGAACGGCGCGGAGCTCAGGGCACGACATCGAAAACGACGAAGGTGGTCACGGACAGGGGCGCGACGGGTACCGCAAGGATCCCGTCCACGATCGGTCGTGCCTCAAGCTCGGTGTAGTCTTCGGTGGCGGAGGTGCGGCGCACCGTGGCGCCCGGACCGAGTGCGGAGAACTGCGAGAGATCGTAGCCGTAGACAGAGTCAGTCGTCGTTGCGTTGCGTTGCACGATGACCAGCTTGTGGTCCTCAGTGCCGACGAAGGCGACCGCGTCCGGGTGGTCGACGTCGATCATCGTGTAGCCAGGGCGGATGGCTCGCGTGTACTGCTTCATTACGTGGTACTTCTTGGTGAGCCACCACTGTTCCGTACCGTTCTCGAAGTCCGCGTGTAGCATGCCCCAGTTCTTGTTCAGGCTGGTCTGGGCTTGCTCGCTCTCGACGGCCTGCCAAAAGACCCAGCCGTCCACGTGCATGTCCCTGAGATCGCGCGTGATGCGGTCGGCGATATCGAGCCCGGGGACTATATCCTCGTGGTCGTGGGCGAACACGTCGAAGGGGGCAGGGGCGCCGCTGCCGTCGACCTCCGACGACCAGAGAAACTTGCCGTCCCGCTGGGCGACTGCCCACAGCTGGGACCGAGCCGACCCCCAGTATATGTGGGTGTTGATCTGATCCACGACGGCTTTCGTGGCCGCGTCATACGACTCGTAGGAGCCGAGCGTGTCGTCGATACCGGGCTCGTCGGGCGCGGCAATGAGCACCTCACCCAGACCCTTTGCATCGAGCGTGCTGCGCAGCTGGCGCAGCAGTTCCGCTTGTCGTGGTCGGTCGAAGTGGCAACCTTCCTGGCCGCCGTTGGCGTTCCATGAAATACCGGGCTCGTTCATGGGTTCCAGACTCCGGAAGGAGATGCCCCATTCGTCCCGGAAGTGCAGCACCACCTCGGCGAGGTAGTCGGCGAAGTCATCGTAGTAGTCGGACTTGAGATTGTCGGTGCCGCCATTGCCGGAGGCACAGCCGCTCACGGTCATCCAGTACGGTGGGGAGTTCGAGAAGGCCTCGAGCACCAGTTCCTCTGCTGCAATTCGGGCGATGGCGGCGTCGAGCACGGAGCGTTGGTTCGCGTCTGCCGTCCAGTCGTAGGGGCCGGATTCGCTGGGTTTGAAGCCCTCCATTTCTTTGCCGTACCCCATATGATTGTGATCAGGGGCGTCTCCACCGCCGATGTTGTAGCGGATGATGTTCAAACCGAGGCCCTGCTCTGGGTCGAACAGGAGATCGGCGACGGCCTGCTCGTTCCCGTCCGACCAGCCCCCGATGACGTTCCCGAACCAGCAGAGGGAGGTTCCCCAACCCTGGGTCGTCTGGTAGGTCGCGTTGGGATCCACACCGACCGCCGTGTCGGGTGTGAGGGCGGGGCCGAGATCGAGCGGGGTCCCTCCACTCCCCGCTGCCCCGGCGACTCCGACACCGCCTTCGGCGCCTGAGCCCGCGCTCCCACCTGAAGTCGCTCCTCCGCTGCTCGTCCCGCCGGTGCTCGTCCCGCCGGTGCCCGTCATGCCGGCCGAGCCGCTCGAACCACCCGCACTGGTTGCGCCGCCTGTACCGGCCACGCCGCCCGAGCCAGTTGCGCCACCCGTGCTGGTCGCGCCGCCTGTACCGGCCACGCCGCCCGAGCCAGGCAAGCCGCCCGAGGCAGTTGCGCCCCCTGACGTGGATGCTCCTCCCGAACCCGTCACGCCGCCGCCGCCAGTCTGACCGCCCGATCCGGTGTAGCCGCCGATCCCCGTTGCGCCCCCGCCACCCGTCACGCCGCCCGGCATTCCACCCGAAGCGGGGCTCGACCAGCCACCCACACCATAGCCAGAGCCGCCGGTCGCGCCGCCACCCGAGCCGCCCGATTCGCCAACGTAGCCAGCGCTTCCGTTCTCAGTCCCCGAGCTGCTCTCCGAGCCGCAGGCCACGAGGATGACCGCAAGTACGAGGCTGGCAAGTGATTTGGGTCGCGTGGCCATTGTTCCCACCTTGATTGAAGGACCTACCCGACCGGCCGCCATGCGCGGGGCCGAGGAGCTGGACAGTCTCGTTGCGTTCTGGTCGGAATCTCGCTGCGGGAATGGTCAGCTCCCATATGGGCGTCACCGGTCTGGATACCGGCAGTCGGACTGCTCAGAATCCCGCTTGGAGGATTGTCGGAAGCGGGAGAATATTGTTACGCAGGACCGCAGATCGAGGTGAGCCACGGGTCATCGCCGCTCCCTCCGGATCCGGCGGCTCCACTGCTCCCGCTCGCAGCTCAGCTGCGTCCAAGGACATTCAGCACTCATCCCGTCGCAAACGCAACAGCGGTGG
>CAZSVU010000101.1:0-23499 GCA_964610275.1 uncultured Polyangiaceae bacterium
CGTTTGGGGTGGGGCCCCGCTCGCGGGGCGGGGTCTGGCGAAGACCCCGAAAAAGCAAATCGAATCTGCTTCGAGCACAATCGCGGCCCTCTGAGGTTTTTCGAGCCCTCACCCTGCTGGGGGCTCGCAAGACCGTGATCAGGATCGCGCTCGCTGATCTAGAAGCACCCGTCGAAGCCCGGGTTGGGTCAGACTGGGACCCCCTGGGGCAGAATGGGATAGCCGAGCGGCCCCGCCCCGCGCGAACGTCGGAGTTGCGCGCCGCGCTTGACGTCGCCCGGCGCCGAGTTCATCCCCGAGCGCGTTCGGGCAAGGATCGCAGACGATGACAGACCTTCCACACACACAACCCGCCAGCGGGCATGCAGCGTCGGTGGCATGGACGCGCGCACTTCAGGCGGGGGCGCTGACTGCGCTCGTGTGGGGCTGTGGCATCCCCGCCGTGCAGTACGACCAGGCAGTTGCGCAGACGGCGCAGGAGCGTGCCGGACGCGACGAAGCAGAGCGCGCGTTGGCGGACACCAAGCAGCGCCTCTCCGAGCTCGAGCGGCGCCTCGAAGCGGCGGAACAGGCCCGCAGCCAGGCCGAGTACACGCTCGCCGTGGCCAACCGGGAACGGGACGACGCCCAGCAGATCGTGGAGCAGCTGCGAGGCGAGCTCGACCGGATCGCACGCGACCTGCGCGGCTTCGGAGAACAGAACCGGGCGCTGGCGACCCTGGTGGCCGACCTGGAGCGCCGGGCAGCGCGACTCGCGGAAGTGGAAGCGGAAGCCGACGAACGCGCACAGCTACTCCGCGACCTCGGCATCGCTCTGCGTGACGACGTGGCCGGCCCGGCGGTGACGTTGACACTGGAGCGGGGGGCGCCCGTGGTTCACCTATCCGTCGAGGGTTGCTTCACGAGCGGCGACCAGCTCACGCCTGACGCGACCCGAGTTGTGCAGCAAGTCGCTCTGCTCGTGGTTCCCCTCCCCTCGCGCACGGTGGAGGTCACGGCAGCGCCCACGGGAGAGCCGATGGCGACCCAGTCCGCGAAAGTCACGATCGTGGCGAACGAACTCTCTAGAGCGGGCATGCCTGCAGCACGCGTCACGACACCGGCGGCGGAGCCGGGGGCGCTGCCGGGGTGGGTCATGGTCACGATTCGCCGCGTGCCCAGCCGGTGAAGCGCGGGCCTCACGGCAGCCGTTGGGTGGAGTGAAGTCGGGAGTGCCGCGTCCTCACTCGCCTGCGTCGCCACTTGGCGGACGGCCGTCGTCGGGCGACGCCTCGACTTCGGTCGCTGGTGGCTCAGCGTCGTCAACGGCCGCGCTCACTTCCGGCAACTTGGCACGCAGCAGATGCCGCTCGAAGAATGTGGCCATGGTCTGGTAGAACCGGTCGCGGTTGCGGCGCTTTCTGAAGCCGTGCCCCTCGTTGGGGGCGAGGAAGAACCACGCCTCTCCGCCGGAGCCGCGGACTGCCTCGACGACCTGGCGCGCCTCCTCCACTGGGACGCGGGGGTCGTTGGCCCCGTGCGTCACCAGCAACGCAGAACGAATCCGGTCGGCGTGGTTCGCGGGCGAGATCTTCTGCAGGTACTCTCGCATCTCGGCATTCCGCTCATCACCGTACTCTGGACGGCGCAGATCGCGCCGATACTCCCGTGTTGCTTCCAGGAATGTCACGAAGTTGGAGATCCCCACAACGTCGCACCCGGCCACGATGCGGTCGCCGTACTCGACCAGGGCGGCGAGCACCATGTAGCCCCCGTAGGAAGCACCGTGGATCCCGACTCGGGCAGCGTCCAGCTCAGGTCGCGCGGCTACCCACTCGAGCAGTGCGCCGATGTCCCGCACCGAGTCGAGCCGCAACCCGCCGTTGTCGAGGTCACGAAAGCGTTTCCCGTATCCGTCTGAGCCCCGCACGTTGGGGACCACCACGGCCACGCCCAGCTCCGCCACGAAGTATTGGATGATGGGATCGAACGTTGGCCGGGACTGGCCCTCCGGGCCACCGTGCACCCAGATCAAGACCGGGAACGGACCCCGTCCATCCGGTCGAAAGTAGTACGCCGGTATCTTCAGTTGGTCGAAGCTCGGATAGCGAACGAGCTTGGGGGACACGAACTTCGCCGGCGCCACACCCCCCACCTCGCTCGCGGTCCAGCGCACCAGGCGCTTCTGCTCGGGGTCGTACGTGTACGCATCGGCCGGCCGAGTAGCCGTCGCCAGCGCAAACGCCAACGTGTGGCTTTTCCCAACGAACTTGAGGGCGTCGATCTCCCCTGCAGGGATGCCCTTCAGCACACGCACGCGACGGGTCTGGGTGTCGAGCACACGCAGAACGGAGACTCCGTCCTCGTTCGCGCTGAACGCGAGCAGCCGACCGTCACCGGAAAGGGCCATCCGCTCGACGTCCCACCGCAGGTTCGGGGTGAGCCGGCGCCACTGGCCTTCCGGTAGACTGACCTCGAACAGCTGCAGGAAATCGTCGTCCCGATCGCAGCTCACGTAGAAGCGCTCTGCAGAGGGATGAAAGACGGCCGACGTGCAGCTCACGCCGGGCTGCTGCGGCGTGACGGCGCGCGTGGCCCCAGTGGCCACGTCAACCAGATGAATGGTCGAATGCGACACCGAACGAAACTCCTGAGCGAGCAACTGCGATGCATCCTTGGACCAACTCTGAATCACCCATTGTCCCTCGGCCTGGGCGACTCGGCGCGTGGAGCCCGTGTCGAAGTCGCGGACGTAGAGGTCCATGTCCACGCCGTTGCGCGCGTTACTGGTGTAGCCGAGATGCCGCCCGCGAGGCGCCCAGCGGAAGGGCCCGTGGCGACTGGATCCGTCCGTCAGTAGCCCCAGTGCGCGGCTCTGCAACCCCAGTTGAAAGAGTTGGTAGTCCTCATTGCCGCCAACGTCGCTGCGGTAGACGAGCCCGCCCGCGTCTCCAGGGATGAAGGCGGCCTGGTTGACGGGTTCACGGCCAAACGTGACCTGCTGCCGAACACCGAGCGGCGACCGAACGAGGTGAACGTGGGTGGTATCACTCAGGCGAGTCAGCACGAGCATTTCCCGTCCATCCGGCGACATGCCGGCCAAGCGGGCTCGCCGTGCCTCCAGATACGGGGGCAACGATCTGAGCACAGCGGTAGCTGGTGCGGGCACGCCGTCCAGGACAGGGTCGACGTCCTCGTCCGCGCTGACCTCGGCCTCGAACTCGAATGCGGTGTCGTCGCGCGGCGCACCGACGACACCCGCTTCGTCCTCGAACAGCGGCACGGGACGCAGTGGCTTCGGCGCGGCCCGCAGAGCCGGAGGGCCCGGCGGTTCTGGCGCGTCCGACGGGGCCGGCATTGCGGGCACCGGAGGGGCGCTGGACGGGCAACACGCCACCGCCGTGGCCCACGCCAGGACCCACGAATACGCTCCGCGCATGAGCGCGACATACAGCGCGCCCCCGATGGGCGCAAACTGTGGTTGCGCTCCCTTCTGCACACCCTCGCTCGGAGGTTGGCCCGAGCGGCGTGAAGATGACGGAGCAACGTCGCCCGACCAGGGCGCGCGAGGGCGCCCACGTGCTCGATCTGGTCAGGCGGTAGCCGGGCCCCGCGAGGGGCCCGACGCCGGTGCGTCAGTAGCGCTTGCCCACCGCGACCTTGGCGGCGCGCAGCACCCGTCCGGCGAATCGATACCCAGCCTCCCACTCCTCCAACACCATCCCGTGTTCGGCGTCCGTGTCGACTCGAACGACGCCAACCGCCTCGTGCTGCGCCGGGTCGAAGCGTCGGCCCACGCTCGCGATGCGCTCGAGGCCGTAGTCCACCAGGACTTGCTCGAACTGGCTGCGCACCAGCTTGACTCCACGGGCCAGTGCGGTCTCCCCGGAGCCGACGCCCACGGCTCGATCGAGGCCGTCGAGCACGGGGAACAGTTGCTGGATCAGTCCAGCACGGGCTTCATCATTCGCCTGTTGCGCGTCGCGCTCGACCCGCCGCCTGGACGCTTCTAACTCGCGAAGCGCCTCGCGAAGGCGCTCCTCGTCGGCGGAAGCGTCGCTCGGTGCCTGCGGTGCGCTCGGTACCTCCGGTGCCGAGGGCACCGCTGCCGCTGGTTCCGGTTCCGCCTCGGGTCGCCTCTCCTCGGATTGCGAGTCAGATTCGGACCGGCCGAACGGCTCGGCCCATCGGGGATGCCGCCCGTCACGCACCGGAATCGTGACCGACGGATGACCGGGGCGCGCGGCCGGGCGAGCCATCCGGCCCCACGCATCAGTGAAGCGCTCGGGAAACGTCATGCTCTCAACGTAACTCCGCACCGGCGCCGCGCAACTACGATCGGCTTGCGAACCGAGCTTTCGGAGTTAGCTTGTGCGAGGTTGTCTCGGTTTCGAGAACTCGTCCAGGAAGCTCTGCGCAATACGGGCGCGCAGACGGTCCACCGCCTCGGGCGACGCGTTCTTCAGCGGCAAGCGGAAACCGCCCATGCCCTCACGTCCACCGCTGAAGCCGTCGACCCCCAGCACACCGGCGATCAGCACGGGGACGTCCAGCCGGGCGCGCGACGTCCGAACCGAACCGTCGATGGTACTGCCGACCTGGGCGTACACGACCACCGTATCCAGATCCTCCCGCGCCAGGAGCAGGTCCGCGGCCTGGGGAATCACATCGCGTCGTGACGGATGCAGCCCGCCGATCCACGCGACGCCGCCCCGACGACACCGTTCGACGCTCTCGAGCGCTCGTCGCAATCCATCCATGGCGGCGACCGAGTGGGTCCGGTGGTGGATGCGCTGTAGGGTGTCGCGGTTGGCGATACCAGCGAGTCGCGCGGCAGCGGCGAAGTCAGGGGCGTGCGCCAGCAGGTAGTCCTGGGTGTCCGTGGCGATACCTAGCAGCAGGGCCGTGGCCAGCCGCGACAGCGGCGTGCCGGCCTTCGCTGAGGCAGTGCCCGGGCAGCGGAACTCGGGCCCTTCCGGGTCGAGCATGCCGCCGGCATCCAGATACTCGGTGGCGATGGTGGACGTGGATCCGACCGTGCCGCGAATGTCGGCTACCTGGGGCTCGACGCCCAGCTCGCCGCCGTGGTGATCCCAGACCGATACGCAGGGGCAGGAGCGCAAGGGCTCGAAGCGCCAATCCAACGAGGAAGCGTCGACGAGCGCGTAGCACGAGTAGCCCGGAGCCGGCCCCAGGTCGTCGACCAGCTCCAGCGGGAGGCCGAGCGTGCGCACCATGCGCTGGTTCTCCGGATGGCTCACCGGGTAGCAGTGCAGGATGTGCGGATCTACTCCCTCGCGGGCCACGATTTCCGAGAGCGCCCAGGCCGAGGCCATGGCATCGGGGTCAGGATAGCCGCTGAGCGGGATCGCGAGGCGACCGCCGCGAAACGCGTGGAGGGCCATCCTCAGGTTCGCCAGGTTCTCGCTCTGCTCTGACACGTCAGCACTTCAGTTGACAGGGTTGCAGTCGAAAGTCCAGCGGCGGCGGGACCGCGTCATCCTTGATCCATGTTCCGTCGGCCGCCAGCGGCCGCCGAAACGCGGGATGGGTTTCGTGACCGGGTCGAGGGTCCGTGACCGGGGCGAATGGGTCAGCTCGCGGTGGCGCAGAGCGCTTCTGGGCGGGCCGGTCAACCCGAGCGGTGCGATAGCGAAGGCAAGATTGAAACGCCAGCGTCGCCTTCGCGGTGTGGGAGCTGCATATTTGCCCAAACCTCGCCCAAACCACCCGGTCACGCCGGCCCGCAACCACGTGCGATCCGTCCACCCCGTCGAATCCCGAGTGAGTCCCGCTCACGCTAGAGGTTTCCGAATCCCTGCTGAAGGCACTCCGATCCGATTTGCCTACACGCGGCGCAAGTACGCGAGTACCCACGTGCTGGTCAGTCTGATCCCGCTGAGGTGCCCATGGACGACGCACTGACGAAACGAATCATCGCGATCTGCCGTTCGGTCCAGGGCGACCGCACTCGGCTCCTGGACGTCGCCACACGCGTACAGGCTGAGCTGGGGCACGTATCCGCCGAATCCGTCTCGGTCATCGCCGAGCAACTCGAGTGCCACCGGATACAGGTCCAGGGAGTGGTCTCGTTCTACGCATTCCTCTCCGATCGTCCCCAGGGCGCGGTCGTGATCCGCGTCTGCAACGACGTCGTCGATCGGCTCCAGGGCTCCGAGGAGGTCCTGGAGGCATTTGCCGAGGCGCTGGCCATCCGGCCCGGGGAGACGACCCCCGACGGAAGAATCACGCTCACGGAAACGCCCTGCATCGGCATGTGCGATCAGGCGCCTGCGGCGCTCGTGAACCACGTCGTCCTGACCGAGCTCACCGCCGGAAAGGCGCGCCGCATCGCGCGCGAGCTCAGGGCGCGACGCGATCCCCAGCGGCTGGTGGCCAAGCTGGGCGATGGCAACAACGCGCACGAGCTGGTGCAATCGATGGTTCGCAACAACATCTGTCAAGCGGGTCCAGTCGTCCTGGCACCGTTCGAAGCAGGAGCCGCCTTGAAGAAGGCGCTGGCCATGACTCCCCAAGAGGTCATCCGCGAGATCAAGGCAGCGCGGATTCGGGGGCGCGGCGGCGCCGGATTCCCCACCGGCCTGAAGTGGGAGTTCGCCCGCCTTGCCTCCGGCGACGCGAAGGTCGTGATCTGCAATGCCGACGAAGGCGAGCCCGGCACCTTCAAGGACCGGGTGATCCTGACCGAGCGGGCGGACCTCCTGTTCGAAGGGATGGCCATCGCCGGCTATGCCGTCGGTGCCGCCAAGGGCATCGTCTATCTGCGAGGCGAGTACGCATACCTCGAAGCCCTCCTCCAGCACGTCCTGCAGCAGCGCCGCGATGCCGGACTGCTAGGGGTAAAAGTCGCTGGAAAGGACGGCTTCTGCTTCGACATCCGCGTCCAGTTGGGCGCTGGCGCCTACGTTTGCGGCGAGGAGACCGCGCTGATCAGCTCCTGCGAAGGAACCCGCGGCGATCCCAGGAACCGGCCACCATTCCCGGCTCAGAAGGGATACTTGGGGCGCCCCACGGTCGTCAACAACGTCGAGACCCTCTGCTGTGTGGCCCGGGTGCTCGAACGAGGCGCGGGGTGGTATGCCCAGTTTGGCTCCAAGGGCACTCCTGGGACCAAGCTCTTGAGCGTGGCCGGGGATTGTCTCCGACCCGGTGTGTACGAGGTCGAGTTCGGCATGCCACTCAGGTCTCTGCTGACGGTGGTGGGAGCCGAGGACGCGGCAGCGGTGCAGGTCGGCGGCCCCAGTGGCAACCTGGTGGGACCGAAGGAGTTCGATCGAACCATCTGCTACGACGACCTGGGCACCGGTGGCGCGATCACGGTGTTCAACGCGGACCGGGACGTGCTCGAGGTGGCGCTGCACTTCATGGAGTTCTTCTGCGAGGAAAGCTGCGGCTACTGCACGCCCTGCCGAGTCGGCAACCCGCTGCTCCGGGACCGGCTGCAGCACATCGTCAACGGCCAGGGGGAGCCGGGCGATCTGGCCTACCTCGAAGAGCTCTCCAATGTGGTGAAGCTCACCAGTCGGTGCGGCCTGGGACAGTCTTCCCCCAATCCCATCCTGTCGACCCTGAAGAACTTCCGCTCCGCGTACGAGCGCCGCCTCCAGTCGCCCCGCTGGGGCGAACAGAGGCGATTCGACGTGCACGCTGCCCTGGCCTCGGCCGAGGCCATCGCTGGCCGGAAGTCCACCGTGGTCGAGACTGCGGAGTAGAGAGGCTAGGTCATGAGTGCTGTCATTCGGTTCAAGATAGACGGTCAGCCGGTCACCGCCCAACCCGGCGACACCATCCTGGAGGCTGCGCGCAAGAACGGCATCTACGTCCCCAGCCTCTGCGCCCATCCTGAGCTGCGCCCCTGGGGCAGCTGTCGGATCTGTACGGTGATCGTGAACGGTCGGGCGCTGGCAGCCTGCACCCAGCCAGTGTCTGAAGGCGCGCTGGTTCAAAACGACACGCCGCAGCTGGTCGAGGTCCGGCGCGCGCTCATCCAAATGCTGTTCGTGGAGGGGAACCACTTCTGCCCGGCCTGCGAGAAGAGCGGCAATTGCGAGCTGCAGGCCATCGCCTATCGCCACGGCATCTCCGCACCGCGCTATCCCTACAGGTTCCCCCGGCGCGACATCGACATGTCCCATCCGGACATCATGATCGAGCGCAATCGGTGCATCCAGTGCGCGCGCTGTGTGCGCGCGTCCCAGGACATCGATGACAAGCACGCGTTCGGATTCCTCGGCCGGAGCCTGCACAAGCACATCGGCGTGGATGCCGACCAGGAGCTCGGCAGCACCCAGGTGACCGCCAGCGACAGGGCGATCGACGTCTGTCCGGTCGGATGCCTGATGAAGAAGCGGGTCGGGTTCGCGACTCCGATCGGTCAGCGGCGCTACGACCGAGACCCCATCGGCTCGGACGTGGAAGCGAAGCAGCCATGAGCAAACCGAAGATCGCCACGACCAGCATGTGCGGCTGCTTCGGCTGCCACATGTCCCTCCTCGACATCGACGAACGGATTCTCGAACTCGCGGATCTCGTCGAGCTCCACAAGTCACCCCTCAACGACATCAAGGTGTTCGCCGAACGTTGCGCCGTGGGGTTGGTCGAGGGGGGCTGCTCCAACGACGAAAACTTCCACGTACTCCGCACGTTCCGAGAGAACTGCGACATTCTGGTGTCAGTCGGCGAATGCGCAAGAACGGGGGGCATTCCTGCCCTGCGCAATCCGATCGCGCTGCAGGAATGCCTGACCGAAGCGTATCTGCACGGTCCCACCGTGTACAACCCCGGCCACGTTATTCCAAACGACCCGGACATCCCGCTGCTCCTCGACCAGGTGTACCCCTGTCACGAGGTGGTCAAGATCGACTACCACCTGGCCGGCTGTCCTCCCCCTGCCGAAACGATCTGGGCGGCGCTGCAAGCGCTGCTTTCGGACCAGCCCCTGCAGCTCCCCTACGAGCTGCTCAAGTACGATTGAGGAGTCCGCCCGTGTCCAGAAAGATCGTCATCGAGCCCGTGACCCGCGTGGAAGGCCACGGCAAAGTCACCATTCACTTGGACGAGCACGGTCAGGTCGAGCGAGCGCGGATGCACATCGTCGAATTCCGCGGTTTCGAGCGCTTCGTGCAGGGACGGCCCTTCTGGGAGGTCCCGGTGCTGGTGCAGCGGCTGTGCGGCATTTGCCCCGTCAGTCACCATCTGTGTGCGGCCAAGGCGATGGATCAGGTCGTCGGGGTCGACGTGCTGCCTCCCACTGCAGAGAAGCTGCGGCGGCTGATGCACTACGGGCAAATCTACCAGTCGCACGCCCTACACTTCTTCTATCTGGCGTCGCCGGACCTCTTGTTTGGGTTTGGCGCCGACGTGAACCAGCGCCATGTCGTGGCCGTGGCGGCAACATACCCCGAGCTAGCCGTGCAGGGCGTGATGATGCGCAAGTTCGGGCAGGAAATCATTCGTGCCACCGCAGGCAAGAAGGTGCATGGCACTGGAGCCGTTCCCGGTGGGGTCAACCGCAACCTGTCCCTGGCAGAGCGCGACGCACTCCTGAAGGACGTCGACCAAAACCTGGCCTGGGCCCGAAGTGCGGTGAGGCTGGCGCAAGATTACACCACGGAGCATCTCGAACAGATCAGGGACTTCGGCTCATTCGAGTCCAACCATGTCGGCCTGGTCCGGAAAGACGGCACGCTGGACCTGTACGATGGTGTGCTGCGTGGCATCGACGCCAAGGGCGAGATCATCTTCGACGGGATGCTTCCGCGCGAGTACGTGGACGTGCTCGCCGAGGAGGTCAAACCCTGGTCGTACATGAAATTCCCCTTCATCCGAAAGCTCGGGCCGGAGACGGGATGGTACCGGGTGGGTCCGCTGGCGCGCCTGAACGTCTGTGATCGGCTGGACACCCCCGAGGCCGAGCAGGCGCGGCAGGCGTTTCTGGCGGTCACCGACGGGCGCCCCAACCACATGACCATGGCCTACCACTGGGCGCGGATGATCGAAGTCTTGCACAGCATGGAGAAGATCCAGGAGCTCCTCGATGATCCGGATCTGCAGGGCACGGACCTCCTAGGTCGCGGCGAGCGGCGGAACGAGGGGGTGGCCATTCTGGAGGCCCCCCGGGGAACCCTCTTCCATCACTACCGGGTCAACGACCGCGATCAGGTCGAGATGGCCAACCTCATCGTGTCCACCACCAGCAACAACGAACCGATGAACCGGGCGGTGACCCGAGTCGCCGAACAGCACCTGGCGGGCCAGCGGCAGATTACCGACGCGCTGCTCAACCACGTCGAGGTCGCGATTCGAGCCTATGACCCCTGCCTCAGCTGCGCCACCCATGCGCTGGGCAAGATGCCGCTGGAGGTGACCCTTCACGATCACCTGGGCGCCGAGCTCAGTCGTCGCTACCAGGGAGACCGGACCTAGGTCATGCAGGGCGTACTGGTCATCGGTTATGGAAACCCGGGCCGCCTGGACGACGGTCTCGGTCCTGCGCTGGTGGGCCGCCTCGAAGCGCTCGCTCTGCCGGGTGTCAACCTCGACTCGGACTACCAGCTGCAGGTGGAAGTAGCCGAGACTCTTCGCCTGCATGACCTGGTGGTCTTCGTGGATGCTGCGGTATCCGGTCCCGAGCCCTTTGGCGTGGCGGAGGTACGGCCGAGCGACCGCACGAGTTTCTCCAGTCACAGCCTGACGCCGGCGCAAGTTCTCGGCCTCTCCCGGCACCTTTTCCAAGCGCAGACACGTGGATTCGTGCTGGCGATTCGGGGCTACGAGTTCGATGATTTCGGGGAGCGAATCTCACCTCTCGCCCAGCTCAACCTTCAAGCGGCGGTCGATTTCCTCGAGCGCGTCCTCTCCACCGGAAACCTCGCGGAGCTCGATTCCCGAGCCCGAAGCCTTCCACACCAGGCAGATCGAGACTGAGTCATGCAAAACGGCAAGCACGTAATCCTGTGCATCGACGATGACGAGGACATCCGCGACTCGCTGCAAGTAGTCCTCGAAGCGAATGGCTACGTCCACCACGGTGCCGCGACGGCAGAGGAAGGGCTACGGGTGTTCCGGGAACGTCAGCCGGATCTGGTCATCGTCGACTTGATGATGGAGGAGGTCGACGCGGGGACGAATTTCGTCAAGGAGCTCAAGCTGCTTGGCTCCGAGGTGCCCATCTTCATGCTTAGCTCGGTGGGCGACTCACTCAGCCAGATGACCGACTACGCCGAACTGGGGCTCTCTGGAGTGCTCCAGAAGCCGATCGCGCCAGACGCGCTGCTGGCGTTGCTCGAGGACCGCCTCGCCTAGCGCGGAACACCCGATAACCGCAACACCGTTTCATTTCTGTCAGCCCCCGCCCATACTGGCGGCTGGGAGAGTCAACGTTCGGTCATGGCGCTCATTTCCCCCATGCAGGGATTCAAGCGACTGGCGCACGATTTCCAGTCGCGGGGGCGGAGTCTCGGGCAGCTCTGGCGGCGCAGGAGCATCTGGCAGGTTCGGGTTCGTTGGGCCGTACCGCCGGCAATCCTGCTCTGCCTCTGGGTCGGACACGCACTCGGGTACGCTTTCAACTGGCTTCCGCTGGTGATCGTGGCCGGAGTGATTCTGGTCTACAATGCAATCCTGGCGTTGGTATTCGCCACCGTGCGCCCCGCACGCGATCGTCGTGAAACGGTGGATGTGCTGGTGGCCACGGTGCAGGTGTCGCTCGACTACACTGCGCTGTTGGCTTTGCTCCACTTCACCGGCGGGCTTGCCAGCCCACTGCTTTTCTTCCTGGTCTTCCACGTCATCTTCGCCGCGATTCTGTTTCGCCCGTCCGTGGCGTACCTGTTTGCGGCCGGTGCCTCGCTGGCCACGGCTGCCCTGGGTGTCCTCGAGGTCTCCGGTGTGGTTGCCGTTCACGCGATATCCTACGAGGGCAGGACGTTCACGCTGGTGGATCGTCCGGGCCACGCCCTGGTCACGCTACTGTTCTTCAGCGCGGCCATGTTCATCACGGCGGGCGTTTCCAACATGATCCTGAGCCGTCTGCGCGAACGCGTGCTGGCCCTGGCCGAGACCACCGAGCGGGCCGCGTCCCTGAACGACAAGCTGAGCAGCCTCTACGTGATGGTCGAGGCGATTGGCGTCGAGAAGGTGTTGGGCCGCGTTCTCACCACGGTCGTACGAGAGCTCACGAAGGTAACCGAGGTGGCAGGCATCACCGTGAAGCTGCTCAGCGACGACGGCAAGTCCCTCAGCTATGCGGCGGTGAACGGCCTGCCCCACGAGTTCGGACGGGGGCGTGTCATCGAGCTCGACCGCAGCCCGTTCAATCGCCGGGTCATCGGGGGCGAGACGGTGATTCTGGGTCAGATCCGCGAGCATCGGTCCTTCCAGCTTCGCGAGGAGCTGCTGGCGGCGGGAATCGAGTCGGTGATGTTGGCTCCCCTGACCGTGCAGGATCGGGTGATCGGCGTATTGGGCGCCTACCGCCAAAAGGCCGACCAGTTCAGCGACGAGGACTTGAGCTTCTTCCGACTGGCGGCCGAGTTGGTGGCCATCGCCATCGACGATGCTCGCCAGGCCGAGGCCATCGAAAAGCTCATGGAGGAGCGAACCCGCCTCATGTTGCAGGTCGCGCACAACCTGCGAGCGCCGCTGTCGGCTACCGGCACCATGCTGGACACCCTGGGAGCGGAGTACCTGGGCCCCATCAACGCCAAGCAGGCCGAGTACGTGGAGCGCATGGGACGTCGCCTCAAGTCGATGCAACAGACCATTGGTGAGCTACTCACCCTGGCCTACGCCCGAAGCGTGGACCCGACCACGTCCCGTGCGCCGGTGGATCTGGCTGGCCTCGCGCGGGAGGTGGCGGAGGTCTTTCGCGCCACAGCGAACGAAAAGGGGATACAGCTCGTGCTGAAGGTCCCGGAAGAGCTTCCCAGCCTCTCGGGGAGCACGGAGCTCTTGCGGCAGTTACTCGAGAATCTGGTCTCCAACGGCCTCAAGTACACCCCCGAGGGTGGCACGGTAACGGTCTCCGTTGGTCCCGCAAACGATGGAGACCTCGAGATCGCGGTGGTGGATACCGGCATCGGCATCCCCGCAGACGAGCAGCCCAAGCTGTTCACCGAGTTCTTCCGCGCCTCGAACGTACGCGCTCTCAAGAAGGTCGGCACCGGTCTTGGCCTGGCGATCGTCAAGCAGATCGCCGAGCGCCATGGAGGCGAGGTTCACGTCGAGAGCGAGGTGGGGCACGGGACGCGAGTCACGGTTCACTTGCCTGCGTCGGAGGAGTCGTGATCGGTTGGAGCCTGCGTAGTACCGATTGTCCCTGAGTTGTTCTGGCGGCTGGTGCGCACTATCTCGCCACTCTTGCATCCGGGCACGCTGACGCCCAACTGACTCCCTGCCCAGCCAGGGCGGGCCGGGCAGTCTCGAACGGATTCTCGGGCTCGATCACAGCCACCGCTGCAAGGATCGAAACGCACGTCAGCCGGGCGGTTCGCCACCTGGCGGCGCCTTGAAGAACACCGCGGCGAGCGGGGGCAGGGTGAGGTTGAGCGACAGGGTGCGCCCGTGCCAGGGCACAGGTGCTGCTTCAACCTGCCCGAAGTTGCCCTGCCCGGAGCCGCCGTACTCGACGGCGTCGGTGTTGACCAGCTCTTGCCAGGTGCCGGCCACGTCAACCCCGATCCGATAATCGTGTCGGGGCAGCGGCGTACAGTTGAGCACGACGGCAATGCTCTCCTTTCCGTCCCGTGCGTGGCGGAGGAAGCTCAGGGTGCTGTGCTCGGTGTCGCTGGCGTCGATCCATTCGAAGCCGCGAGCATCCGTGTCCTGAGTGTGCAGCGCAGGCTCGGCTCGGTAGACGGAGTTCAACCGTTGCACCAGCTCCTGCACGCCGCGGTGCCCCGGAAGCTCGGCCAGCTGCCAGTCGAGTCCTTCCTGGTGGTTCCACTCTCGTGGGGCCCCGAACTCTCCCCCCATGAACAGTAGTTTTTTCCCCGGCTGTGCGTACATGTAGGCCAAGAGCAAACGTAGGTTCGCGAATCGCCGCCATTCGTCTCCTGGCATCTTGCCGAGCAGCGATCCCTTGCCGTGCACCACTTCGTCGTGCGCGAGCGCCAAGACGTAGTTCTCCTGAAACGCATACACCTGTCGGAAGGTGAGCTCCCGCTGGTGGTACCTCCGAAACACCGGGTCGCGTTGAAGATAGTGCAGGGTGTCGTGCATCCAGCCCATGTCCCACTTGAAACCAAACCCCAGTCCCCCCAGGTAGACCGGACGCGACACCATGGGCCAGGACGTGGACTCCTCGGCGATGGTCTGGACGTCGGGGTAGTCCCGGTACACCGCTTGGTTGATGTGGCGCAAGAGAGCGATGGCTTCGAGATTCTCGTTGCCGCCGTGCTCGTTGGGGATCCACTCGCCTGCGGGTCGCGAGTAGTCCAAGTACAACATCGAAGCGACTCCGTCGACTCGCAGGCCGTCGGCGTGAAACTGCTGCAACCAGAATAGCGCGCTGGACGTCAGGAAGCTCTGGACCTCTTTGCGACCGTAGTTGAAAATGAGACTGCCCCAGTCACGGTGCCGTCCCTGACGCGGATCGGCATGCTCGTAGAGGTGCGTCCCGTCGAAGTAGCCCAGCCCGTGCTCGTCACTCGGGAAGTGCGCCGGGACCCAGTCGAAGATGACGCCAATCCCGCGCTGGTGCAGGGTGTCGACCAGAAACATCAGATCCTCGGGCGCGCCGAACCGACTCGTCGGCGCGAAGTAGCCCGTCACCAGGTATCCCCAGGATCCGTAGAACGGGTGCTCGGTCAGAGGCAGGAACTCCACGTGCGTGAACCCCAGACGCGACACGTGGTCGGCCAGCTTGGGAGCCACTTCGCGGTAGGTCAGCCGGCGCCCGCCGTCATCCGGGTCGTGCATCCACGAACCGAGATGCACTTCGTAGATCGAAATGGGCGCCTCCAGGGCGTTGCTCGACTTGCGTGCTCGCATCCAGTCTGAGTCCTGCCAGGTGTGCTCGGCACTCCAGACGACCGACGCGGTCCCCGGGGGCCGTTCCTGACGCCGGGCAAAGGGATCCGCCTTGTCGACGGCATAGCCGCGCTCGCGAGAGCGGATGTGGTACTTGTAGAGGTCACCCTGCCCCACCCCGGGCACGAACCCCTCCCAGATGCCCGAGCTGCCACGGACCTGGAGGGGGTGGGCGTCGTTGGACCAGTCGTTGAAGGGGCCGGACACGGCCACCTTGGCAGCGTTCGGCGCCCACACGGCGAAGTGGGTCCCTTGGGTGCCGTCGACCACGCAAGGAAATGACCCCAGCTTCTCGTGGAGCTGGCAGTGGCTGCCCTCGTTGAACAGGTGAAGGTCGAGATCGGAGAGTCGCGTATGCTGGACAGCAGTCATGGGTCAGTCTGTCTCTCATGAAGTATTGCGCGGTGCAGCCTTCAGGTCTGAAGCAGCGCGCGGATGCCTTCCACTGGGATCCGAACCCAGTCCGGGCGGTTGTTTAGCTCGTACCCGAGCTCGTACAGGCACTTGTCCACGAGGTGGAAGTCGATGAGCGTGCGCAGTTGCTCGGGGTCGCGGGGTAGGAACGACGCCTGCCCGGCTGCGCCCAGGTACGACCGCAGGAAGGCCGCCGCCACCCACGCGTGCCAGAGCTCGCCCCAGGGCCGAAGCTGCGCTCGATCCGTCGGACGAATTCGGTCGCGCCGCAGGCCCGCCACCATGGCGTAGTGAAACGAACGAAGCATCCCCGCGACGTCGAGCAGGGCGGAACGCTTGAAGCGACGCTCGCCCAACGAACGCCCGGGCTCACCTTCGAAGTCGATGATCACGAAGTCTCGACCCGTATGGAGGATCTGACCGAGGTGGTAGTCACCGTGGCAACGGATGCGAGTGGCAGCGAGCTTGCGGGTGAGAAGTCGAGCCAGGATGGCGTCCAGGTCGGACTCGCGGTCGACGATCACCGCTGCCTCCGGGGGCAGGGACTGAAGGCGCTTGCGCACCAGCGTGCGCGTCTGGATGAGGCGTGTGCGCGCAGCCTGGTACAGCGAGCGCTGGTGCATTAGGGAGAACGGCTCCGGCGCAAACTCCGGGTCGCCCGGGTCCGCGGCCAACGCCAGGTGCAGCTCCGCGGTGCGCCTCCCCATCAGTTCGACCAGCGGGAGAAAGGCCCCGATCGCCCCGGCCACTTCCGACGGTGTGTCTTGGCTGGCGCGGTCTAGCAGCGGTTCGGACGTGGCCGCGATCGCCGGGGGCTCCCCTGACGCAAGGGCGCGTTCGAAGTACCGGTCCAACGCGTGGAGTGTGAGCGCCCAGCCATCGCCCTGGTTGGGCACGAACCCCTGGAGCATTGCCAGGGTCGAGGCGCGTCCGTGTGACGGCTGGTACTCGATATGACCTGCCAGCGGGCAGACGTGCGCGAACCCCGAGCTCTCGCCCAGAAACCTGCCCACCTCGAGGTCGGGATTGGGCCCCGCCTCGATCTTGCGGAAGAGCTTGAGAATCAGCCGATCACCGAAGATGATGCTGGTGTTGGACTGCTCTGCGCTTCCCACTGATGCAGTCAGCGTGGCGCCATCCGAGCCCTGCAGCCCGCGCAGCGCCTTGAAGGCCTGAGCGCGGACCTCGCCATGCTCGCCGGGCACGGGGACGCGCCGCTGGAACGACGCCAGCAGCGCCTCGCCGAATGCTGGATTGACGACCGCGTCGTAGAGGATCCCGGGCTGGTCGGGCTCGCCTGCGTCCGAGTCGACCACACGCAGAGCGGCGACCACGGCGCTCGGGTGCTTCTCTTGAACGGCCTGCTGTTCGCCACCCGTGCCGAAGGCCAGCGGCAGCACGTAGGTTTCCAGCTCCCCTTCCACGTAATCGATCTGCACCAGGGTGAGATAGAACTCGGTGGGGCGACCCGGCATCGGTATGGCGTCAACCACGGTGCAGCCCCTAATTTGGCGTGTCTTGCTGCGATACCAGCGCCTCGCGGCGATGTATTCGGGCAGCAGTCGGGCGAGCCGTTGGCGACCAGGGGTCTGGGCCAACACTTGGTCCCAGCTGCCACGGACCTCGAGGGCCGCGGGCGAGGCAGTGGCGCCGCTGGTTTGACGCGGCGTCTCCAGCAAGAACCACGCGAACCCGTGCGGCCCGAGAGACAGCCCGTAGGGGCGCTCGCTGACTGCCGGGAAGTGCGTGCGTCCGAACATCTCCACCAGGGTGGCTCCGTCGTAGTCTCGGAGGTCCAGCTCTGCGTACTGCATGAAGCGGGACAGGTTCGCGACCACCAGGATCCGTTCGTCGCCGTGCTGCCGAATGAAGGCCAGAATCTTCGAATTCTCCGGTCGCAAGAAGCTGATGCTGCCTCGCCCGAAGGCGGGATGCTGCTTGCGCATGGACAGCACGCGCTTCATCCACCAGAGCAGGCTGGACGGATTGCCTTGCTGAGCTTCCACGTTGATAGCGTCGTAGTGGTACTCCGGATCCAGGATCGGGGGCAGGAACAGTCGCTGCGGATTGGCGCGAGAAAAACCGGCGTTGCGGTCTCCGCTCCACTGCATCGGCGTGCGCACGCCGTCCCGGTCGCCGAGGTAGATGTTGTCCCCCATCCCGATCTCATCCCCGTAGTACAGCACCGGTGTGCCCGGCAGGGATAGCAGGAGCCCGTTCATGAGCTCGACCTTGCGCCGGAGCCCGAGCAGGGGGGCGAGCCGACGCCGAATCCCGAGATTGATGCGCGCCCGCGCGTCGGCGGCGTAGACCCGATACATGTAGTCGCGATCCTCGTCGGTTACCATTTCGAGCGTCAGCTCGTCGTGGTTGCGCAGGAAGGTCGCCCACTGGCAATTGTCGGGGATCGCCGGGGTGTTCTCCAGGACATCGATGACGGGGAAACCGTCCTCCAGGCGCAGCGCCATGAACAGCCGCGGCATCAGCGGGAAGTGGAAGTTCATGTGGCACTCGTCGCCGCTGCCGAAGTAGGCAGCCGCGTCCTCGGGCCACTGGTTGGCCTCGGCCAGGAGCATGCGGTTGGCGTACTTCGAATCGATGTGTGCTCGCAGATCGCGCAAGAAGGCGTGCGTCTCCGGAAGGTTCTCGCAGTTCGTGCCCTCGCGCTCGAAGAGGTACGGCACGGCGTCGAGCCGCATGCCGTCCACGCCCAGATCCATCCAGAATTCGAGTACCTTCAGCAGCGCCTGGCGCACCGCCGGGCTATCGAAGTTTAGATCGGGCTGGTGGGAGTAGAACCGGTGCCAGTAGTAGGCCTGGGCAACCGGATCCCAGGTCCAGTTGGAGGTCTCGAAATCCCGGAAGATGATCCGCGCGTCTTCGTACTTCCGAGCCGACTCGCTCCAGACGTAGAAGTCCCGCCACTTGGTCCCAGGACGAGCGGCTCGCGACCGCTGGAACCACGGGTGCTCCGTAGAAGTGTGATTGATGACCAACTCCGTGATGACCCGGAGCCCGCGACGGTGCGCCTCCTTGAGAAAGCGCTTGAAGTCGCGGAGCGTGCCGTACGCGGGATTCACGTTCGTGTAGTCGGCGATGTCGTAGCCGTCGTCGCGAAGCGGCGACGGATAGAAGGGAAGCAGCCAGAGGGCAGTGACTCCGAGGTCCTGCAGGTAATCCAGCTTGTCAGTGAGCCCCTTGAAGTCACCCACGCCGTCGGCATTCGAATCGGCGAACGAGCGCACATGCAGCTCGTATATGATCGCGTCCTTGTACCAGACGGGGTCGTCAGCCAAGTCTGCTTCCGGCATCGCTTTTCCCCTGTGGCGGCCCGGCAGAAGGTTGCACACCGGCCTGGACCAAGTTGTCGAACCCGAGTGTACGCGCGGGGATCGATGCGGCAAGTCCAGCTGCACGGTTTCTGGGGTTTCTTCGGTCAGCCACTTCCATTCCGCATTCTGGGCGCAATGCTAATGGCAGCCTCTGGCGCAAGCCGGCGAGGCGAGGGTGCGTGCGACGCGCCGGCCGGGCGTCGCACGCGACAGATTCTGCGCTGACGCGGGAGTCGGGCCGGCTCGTCGAGGCTTCGATGCGGGAATCCCGACTTCGGTGACGACCACGAATGACGGCCGGGCTTGGACGCGGTAGGGGCGAGTTTCGTGCACGAGATCACCACCATCTTCGGGGAGTTGGCGCTGCTCGCTCTGTTGGGCGTGATCGTGTCGGTCGTCCTCCGTCGAATCAGGCTACCACCGGTCGCCGGGTTGCTCGCGGTAGGAGTGCTCGCAGGGCCCCACGGATTCGGACTGGTTGGCAATCGCGGTCACATCGAGTTGCTCGCCGAAGTGGGCGTCGTCCTGCTGTTGTTCACCATCGGACTCGAGTTTTCGATCTCACGCCTGAAGGCGATCGCCAAGCTGGTGGTGCTCGGCGGCACGCTGCAGGTGACGCTCACGGCCACCGCTGCGGCCGGTGCGATGCTGCTGACCGGCGCGCCCGCAGCGCGCTCGGTGCTGATCGGATTCGTATTCGCGCTGTCGAGCACCGCCATCGTGCTGCGCGCGCTGGACGAGCGCCAAGAGACCAACGCGCCGCATGGGAACTTCATCGTCGGCGTGCTCATCTTCCAGGACCTCATCGTCGTGGTGATGCTCCTGGTCGTTCCGGCGCTCGCCGGCGGCGGCGGTGGGCGCATTGGTCTCGAAATCGGCGTAGCCCTGGGAAAGGCCGCTCTGGTCGTGGTCGCCGCGCTGGTGGTCGCGCGCTACCTCCTGCCGCGGGCGCTCGGCTGGGTCGAGTCGACCCGCAGCCGAGAGGTGTTCGGGCTCGCGTTGCTCACGGTGTGCCTCGGCACTGCCTGGCTGACCGCTTCCCTCGGTCTGTCTCTGGCGCTCGGTGCCTTCCTGGCCGGGGTACTGATCGCAGACTCGCAATACGCTCACCGCGCGCTGGAGGATGTCACGCCTGCGCGAGACGTGCTGACCAGCCTGTTCTTCATTTCGATGGGCATGCTGTTCAACGTGGGCGCGGTCGTCGAGAAGCCGGTGGAGGTCCTCGTCTTGCTCCTGGGCTTCATCGTGGGCAAAGGGCTCATCGCAGCGCTGGCCGCCATGGTGATGCGCTTCCCGGCTCGGGTGGCCTGGCTCGCCGGCGCTGCGCTGGCGCAGTTCGGCGAATTCGGTTTCGTGCTGGCCACGGAGGGCGAGCGTGCTGGGTTGATCTCGCGCGCTGAGCTGGAACCCATTTTCGCCGCGGGCTTGCTGAGCATGTTCATCACGCGCATCGTCATTTCCGTTGCGCCGCGATTCGCGGCTGGCGAGGCGCTCCTTCGACCACTCGAGCGGCTGCTGCGCGTTCAGGGCATCGACGAGGCCGCGCCGAAGGACCGTCACCTCCAGGACCATGTCGTCATCGTCGGCTTCGGCCCGGGGGGCCGCGTGCTGTCCAAGCGTCTGCGCGAGCGGTCGATCCCGCATCTCGTCCTCGAGCTCAATGCGCAGACCGTGCGAACCGAAAGGGCCGCCGGTGCGCCCATCTACTACGGTGACGTCACCAGCCGCGAGGCCAGGCGGCATGCGGGTTTGGCCCGAGCTGCAGCAGTCGTCCTTCAGATAAGCGACAACGAGGCGGCGGCGCGGGCTGTTTCGGCCATTCGCGGTGACGGGGATCGCCTGCCCATATTCATACGCGCGCGCAGAGCCACCGACGCCAAGCGACTTCGCGAGCTGGGTGCCGATCATGTCGTGTGCGAGGAAGAGTCCGCGAGCGCACGCCTCGTCGAAGACGTGCTGGCAACGCTGTCCGCGCCGAGCGGCCAAATGAATCGGTCGGAAGGATTGGCAAGATGATGCACCTCCCCAGCAGCCTGTCCAGCCTCACGGCGCTCATGCGGCGTCTGTCGGCGCCAGGGACGCCTCCTGGTACGCTCGCGGTGGACGCGAGCGCTCACACCACCACCATCCGCGTGCTGGCGTACGGTCCCGACCGGATCTTGGAGCGGGAGTTGGAGAAACCGGAAGAGCTCCGAGAGATCCTGGACCAATGGCCCGTGACCTGGATCGACGTGGACGGCTTCGGTGACGGCGACAAGCTGGCTGCGCTCGCGCAAACCGCTGGCCTACATGCGCTCGCCATGGAGGACGCGGTCACCAGCTACCAGCGGCCCAAGGTCGAGCACTACGCCGAGCACGAGTTCATCGTGCTGCGCATGCTGTCCCTGGCGGAGCGCATCCAAGCCGAGCAGCTCAGCCTGTTCGTGGGTACGGGATTCGTGCTCACGCTGCAGGGCGAGCATCCCGGCGACAGTCTCGGTCCGGTTCGAGATCGCATCCGAGGAAGCCGGGGCCGCATCCGCTCGTTGGGCCCGGACTACCTGGCCTACGCGCTGATCGATGCGGTGATCGATCACTACTTTCCGGTGGTCGAGGCGTTCGGCGACCGACTCGAGCAACTCGAAGGGGAAGTCGTGAGCTCGCTGGACCAAGCTGCGCCAGCCCGGATCCATGCGGCCCGGCATGACTTGCTCACGGTGCGGCGATCTGTCACTCCGCTCAGGGACGCCATCGCGAGCTTGTATCGTGACGAGAGCCCATTTGTCAGCGAGGAGACGCGCGTCTACTTGCGGGATTGCCACGACCATGCGATTCAGATCATGGAAGTCGCCGAGGCCTATCGCGAGATTGCAGGCAGCCTGCTCGAGATCCACCACTCGGCAGCCAACCACCGGATGAACGAAGTGATGAAGGTGCTCACCGTCATCGCCACCCTGTTCATCCCACTGACGTTCATCGCCGGCATCTACGGGATGAACTTCGACCGGGCGCGCTCGCCGCTGAACATGCCCGAGCTCGACTGGTACTTCGGCTACCCGTTTGCTCTCGGCCTGATGGCGGCCACCGCCATCGGCCTGCTGCTCTTCTTCCGGCATCGCGGCTGGCTTCGCTGAGCGGGTGTCGCTGGCCGCATGACAGCTGGCCTGTGACCCGCAGCTGGCCGCCCCGGGGCCAACCGGTTGCCTTCGAGCGGCGCCGTCCACTCACTTCTGTGGCTTGCACCCCAGCCGCCCAAACGTCATCTTCGCGGGTCGACCTGGTTGGCTCGGTCGAGGTCCAGGGATTGTTCGACAGCGCAGCCGAGCTCACCTCGCCACGGGTGGAGGTCGCCATGCCCGTCACGTAGTACTGAAGGAATGCGTGGCAGCCTGGCACGAAGCCAGGCCAGCCAGCAGGCAGCCCAAGGCAGCGGCGTTCCGCCCATACCAGCATTCCATTGGCGGAGTATACTCGAGTGGCGTTCCCGGGAGTGCCGCAGCTTTCGCCTGGGGGCGCAGCACCGCCGACGGGAAGCCGAACCGCTCAGTTCCCGCTGACCGTCGACCAGATCACGCCGCAATGCGACCGGTTGCTGGAGTCAGTGACGCAACTCGGCATCGCCTCGGGCGGATACACCGGCGCGCATTCCGGGCAGGTCGTATCGGGGTCACAGACCAGCTCGGAGTACTCCGCCTCGCGGTCCCGGCTGATGGAGATCAGATTCTCACTCGCCATGTCCGAATTGCACTCGCAGCAGTCGCGTACTCGCACCTTGCAGTCGGACGGTTCCCGGCATTCGGTGATTTCGGAGTCGAGTAGATCAACCACCTGGCAGTGGCTGCCCCCACACGTTGCCACCAGGAACGGATCGGTAGGCTGGACGCAGGGATCGCAGGCCATGCCGTTCTCGCACACCACGGCCTGATACTGGCTGAGCTCCTCCTGATTCAGCGCAATGATGTCATCGCGCGTCGCGGCTCCACACTCGCCACAGCAGGATGCGGGGCGAATGACGCAGTCCGAGGTGACCTCACAGCGCCCCCAGTCGCCGGTCACGCCGCCTGTACCCATGCCACCGCTGCCCGGTTCACCGCCGCTGCCCGTGCCACCACTGCCGACGTCACCGCCGGTGCCCGTGCCACCACTAGCCGGCTCACCACCGGTACCGGTGCCGCCACTCGCTGGTTCTCCGCCAGTGCCGCTGCCGCCCGTGGCAGGCTCCCCGCCGCTGCCGCCACTGTCGGCATGACCGCCGACACCGCTGCCGCCGCTGCCCGGTTGCCCGCCGACGCCAGAGCCCCCGCTTCCGACTTCGCCGCCAAGGCCGCGACCACCGCTGGCAGGCTCCCCGCCGGTGCCGCTGCCGCCACTTGCAGGCTCCCCGCCAGTGCCATCGCCGCCATCTCCTCCGGTGCCGACGATCTGGCTGCCACCGCTGCTGCTGCTCGCGCCGGCAGAATCGGCACCTCCGGTCTCGTCGGTGGCCGATCCGCCACTGCTCAATTCCCCGGCAACGCCACCCGAACCCCCAGAGCTGCTAGTGAAGTCACTCCCGCAACTTGCCAGCGCTCCCAGGGAGCCGACCACGACCACCGCACGCACCAAGCCAAGCCGAGCCATTGCCACCTCTCAGTCCGGACTTTGAGGAATACCACACTGACACGGCCTGCGCCCGCACCGGGCCGGGTCTCGCAGCCTTGATCCATGTTTCGGCGGCCGCCAGCGACCGCCGAAACATGGGATG
>CAZSVU010000102.1:0-23337 GCA_964610275.1 uncultured Polyangiaceae bacterium
CGCTGGCGGCCGGCGAAACATGGATCAAGGATGGCCAACGCGGCCCACTTGCTTGCTACCCCGGCCACGCAGCGATAAGGGTCTCAGACGGCTGGCCTCCGGGCAGGTCCACCGTCGTCCTCCATGACACCAGAGCAGGCCATTCGGGAAGCGCAGGAGGGAGCACTGCGCCCAGTTTACTTGGTGGCCGGGGAGGAACTCTACCTGCAGAGCGCCGTGGTGAAAGCTCTGAGGGAGGCCACGCTCGCCGGTGGCACCCATGGTCTGAACGAAGACCAACTCATGGCCGGGGAGGTCACGGTGGACTCCGTGCTGAGCGCTGCGCGCACGCTACCCATGATGGCCCAACGCCGCTGGGTGCTCGTGCGTTCGGTGGAGCGGTGGGAGAGCAAAAAGGAAGGCGCCGGCAAGCGAGCCGCCGACCCGCTGGCGCGGATTGCACAGTACGCTGCCGATCCAGTGCCCTCGACCGTGCTGGTGCTACTGGCCGCCAAGCTCGACCGTCGGCGCAAACTGTACGCGACTGCGAGAAAGGCCGGATGGCTCGTGGCGTGTGATCCGCTGTCCCGCCGAGAGCTGCCCGCTTGGATCATCGGGTTGGCCAAGAGCCAGGGCAGTCGAATTTCCCGATCCGTGGCCGAGCTCATCGGGGAGCTCGCCGGGCCGGATCTGTCGGACGTGGCGCACGCCGTCGAGCGAGTGAGCCTGTACGCGGGGCAACGCGAAATCACCGAAGCGGACGTCGGAGAATGCGTGGTTCGTCTGCGCCCAACGGAAGTGTGGGACTTGGGTAACGCAGTGGGGCGGCGAGACCTCGGAGCGGCGTTGGCCACTCTGGATCGGGTCTACGACAACCAAGACCGAGGACTGCGCTTGGTCGGTGTGCTCGCCTGGGCCGCCCGCAGACTCATCCGCTTCGAAGCGGCGCTCCGGACTGGGCTGTCAGCCGAGAGAGCGGCCGACCAGGCGGGAGCCCCCCCGTTCGTGGCCCGAGAGCTGGCGCAACAGGTGCAACGCACGACACCGAAGGCCCTGGAGCAGTGGCTCGAGACCCTGTCGGACGTCGATCTGGCCCTGAAGGGCGGCTCGCGACGGCCCCCGAAGAGCGTACTGGAGCACGCCATCATCAGCTCCTGCCGGGCGGGGTGACACGGCCGCACTGCCACAGAACCGGCCAAGGCTTGACCTAGACAAGGGTAGGCACCATCTTACTCGCGCGCCGCGAGCCAGAGCTCGACGTGAGCGAGGCGGGGGCCGAGTGAGCACACTGGCCGGTGCGTCTGGCAGAAATCGACGAGTCGCGGACATGGAACAGCTCAGGTCCCTTAAGGGTAGGCCCACCAAACTGGAGGAGCTCGCGCTCGCGCCTCTACCCACGCGCTACGGCGAGTTCAACGTCCACGTCTTTCGATGGGAAGACGAGCTCGCTCATCCCGGGCTGAGCAACGAGCACATCGCGCTGGTGATGGGTGAAGTGCGTGGCCAGACGTCAGTGCCGGTCCGAGTCCACTCCGAGTGTCTCACCAGTGAGGTCTTCGGGTCCCTGAAGTGCGATTGCCGTGAGCAGCTGCATCGGGCTCAAGCGGAGATTGCCAAGCGTGGGAGGGGAGTCATCCTCTATCTGCGCCAGGAAGGGCGCGGAATCGGCTTGGCCAATAAGGTCCGTGCCTACGCGCTGCAGGCCCAGGGGGCCGACACGGTGGAGGCCAACGAGCTCCTGCACCTACCGATCGATGCCCGACAGTACGACGTGGCTGCTGCCATGCTGACGCGCTTGGGAGTCGCGTCCATTCAGCTGATGACGAACAATCCCCACAAGATCGAATCGCTGCAGCAGCTGGGGATCCGGGTCGAAGGTCGGATCCCGGTGCTGGTGGCCGCCAACGAGCACTCGGCGCGATACCTCGAGGCAAAACGCCGGCTGATGCGCCACCAGATCCCCGATCCGAACGACGACGTGCCGACGACACGCACCGCAGACGCCTGAGCGCTACGAGCTCGGGGTCCAATTCGAGGTCAATCGGGTCAGCGCGTCCACGCGGGTGCCGGCTGGGACCGCGACGCGGTCGACCACGGCGTAGGCGCCGAGCACGGCACCTTCCCCGATGACGGAGTCGGCGACCACGCATCCGACGTCAATGCTCGCACCCTGCTGCACCGTGGTGTCACCGCGCAGAAATGCCCCCGCCGATATCGTCACGTCCGCGTGCAGAGTCACGGTGTCGTCGATGCGGGCATCGCCCCGAACGGTGACGCCCGCCCGCGCGTGCCGGACCGCAATGCGCCGATACATCGCCTCCTCGGCCGCACCGAGCTGTGCCCGGTCATTGACCCCCACCAGATTCTCCGCGCCCCCACTGACGGCAACGGCACCGCCCCGACGAGCGCCCATGCCGACCACGTCCGTGAGGTAGTATTCCCCCTGCGCGTTGGCGGGGGTGAGCTCTTGCAGGGCATGCCTCAAGGTGTCCGACTCCGCCACGTAGACCCCAGCATTCACCTCGCGCACGGCGCGCTGTTCATCGCTTTCGAGGTCGCGGTCCTCACGGACTTCGAGCACCTCACCTCGCGGTCCGCGCAGAATACGCCCGTAGCCGGAAGGATTGTCCAAGCTACAGCCAAGCAGCGCGACGTCCGGCGTCTGACTGCAGAAGGCGTCGATGAGCGAAGTGAGATCCCCGGTTGCCAGCAGCGGCGTGTCGCCGTACAGCACCAGGACCGCGCCCGAGTCGATCGCCTCCAGTCCGACTCGCGCGGCGTCACCCGTGCCACGTGGCGGATCCTGAACGACCAGCGAGATGCGCTCGGCGCCGAATGCGTGCCCCAGACCGCCGGCCACGGCCTCCCGATTCGCAGGGCTAACCACGACCACGGCATGCTCAGCCCCCACCTGCAGGGCTGCCGCCACCGAGTAGTACAGCAGCGGACGACCTGCGATTGGGTGGAGCACCTTGGGCACCGTGCTCTTCATTCGCGTTCCCTGACCTGCAGCCAGCACGACGGCCGTCAGCTTCGACATGAGCCGCACTATGAGCATCTCCGCAGCTCGACGGCCACCGTGACGACCATCGTGACGCTCCGCGTCACGAAAAACTCCCCCCGGCTCGGGCGCCAGAAAGCTAGGCTCCGGGCCCGCCGAATCTCGGACGGCGCGCCCGGGAAGAGCGCAGAGGAGAACCATGAGCGACGACGCGATCACACTGAAGCACGGTGACCTGGAGCTGGATCTCAGAGCGGACTGCGGAGGGGCGGTGACCGCATTGCGTCTGCTCGGTGGAAGCGGGCCCATCGATCTGCTGCGGCCCGCCTCAGCCCAAACGATCGCCGATCGAAACGCCCTGGACACGGCCTGCTATCCCCTGGTGCCCTTCTCCAACCGGGTCATGGGGGGCCGCTTCGAGTTCGGCGGTCGCGAGTATCGGCTGGAGCCGAACATGCCCCCGTACCCCCATCCGCTGCACGGCCACGGCTGGACCGCACGGTGGGAGGTGCGGAACAAGAGTGCGACCACGGCCACGCTCGCCTTCTCGCACGACGAGGACGACTACCCCTCGTCCTACGAGGCCGTACAAAAGTTCAAGCTGTCGGAGAGCGGGCTCACCATCACCTTCGAGCTCCGCAACACCGGAAAAGAGGCGATGCCGTGCGGCCTCGGGCTGCACCCCTTCTTCCCCAAGCCGGACGACACCGTGCTCGAAACGACCACCAAGACGGTCTGGCTCAACCTCGACAATGGCGACCCGGCCGCCCGCATCGACGTTCCCGAACGGTGGAGCTTCGCCGGAGGGAAGCCCTTGGGTGACGTGCAGCTCGACAACTGCTTCGATGGCTGGGACAAGTCCGCCACGATCACCTGGCCATCGCGTGGGCTTCGCATTCGCCTGACCGCCGAAGGCCCCGCCGAACACGTCGTCATCTACGCCCCAGCGGGCCAGCAGTTCGTCTGCGTGGAGCCAGTGACCAACGCGAACAACGCCTTCAACCTGAGCCAACGCGGCGTGAAGAACGTGGGCGTCCAGGTGCTGCAGCCCGGCGCAGTGCTGACACTCGTGATGAAGCTCGCCCTGGAGCGGATCTAGGTCAGCGATCGCTGCCGTCGCTGCCTTCCGGCTCAGCCGCTGTCCGACGCTGCCGGTGCGCCGGAGAGCGCGGGTAGCGCGTCCGGCTGCGGTGGCTCGATGGGAGGTAGGGGGGCGATCGCCGGTCCTCCGGGACGCGAGCTGCTGGTGTCGGCCCAGCTGCGAGGCGCATAGACCACGACGGTCTCGCCGGGCAGGAGCTCGTCTCGGCGGGAGCGTCGGTTGACTCGCTCCATCCAGCCCACGCTCATGCCGTAGCGCCTGCCGATGGAGCTCAGAGACTCCCCCCGCTTCACCGTGACCAGCAGGCGCTTCTTGCCCTTCTGCCCTTCGAAGTAGTCGAAGAACTCGGTGCTGCCCGCTACCAGCACGCGGGTCTCACGCGCCTTGGTGTGTCGAATCCGGTCCAGCCGTTTCTTCTCGGCTACGTACACTTGGAGCATCATGCCGGACTGAAGGCGGGCGTTCTCGTCCAACGCATTCCAGGCCAAGAGCTCGGTCTTCGTGACGCCGAATGCGCGGGTGATGTCCGCAATGGTGTCTTCGCGGCGCACCCGGAAGAAGACCCGTTCGCGATCGGCATACTGGAACTTCCGCTCCGGAACGACGACCACCTCCTCGCCCGTGGTGCTCGAGGGCTTCTCACCGCCGGCTCGGCGCGGGACGAGGAGTACCGTTCCCTGGCGTAGCGCCTCGGAGGAACTGAGCCCGTTGAGTGACTCGATGCGCTTGGTGCTGGTCCCATGGCTGGCGGCGATGGTGGCGGCGCTGTCGCCGAATCGAACCACGTACGGCTGAAGCTTCGAGCCGAGCCCTGACTCGCCGCGCAGACGCTGGCTGGCCACCACGCCCTTTCCGTGAGGGACGGCCACGGGCCAGGTCAAGTCGCTGTCCTTCCCGGCGGTGGGGGGACTCCTCCCGACGAGATACTGCGGGTTGAGATTCTCGATCTCGGAGGCACTCACCTCGGCGGCAGCCGCAACTCGAGAAAGCAGCACGCCCGAGGCCACGCGGACCGTGTCGAAGCTCTCGCTCGGATCCGGCGTGATCCGATCGATGCCGAACGCCCGCTTGTTCGTCATCACGATGGCCATGGCCTGGATCTTCGGGACGTACAGCGTGGTCTCCCAGGGGATTCCAGCCTCATGGCGGGACAGGACCCAGAAGTCGTTGGTGTTGAACTTCCGGATGGCTCGGTCGAGACCTCCCTGACCCATGTTGTACGCCGCCATGGCCAGCTCCCAGCTGCCGAAACGCTGGTAGAGATCGCTCAGCAGGCGAACCGCGGCCTCGGTCGAGCGTCGGGGGTCCAGCCGCTCGTCCACCCAGCGATCGACGACGAGACCGTATGCTCGTGCCGTCGACGGAATGAACTGCCAGAGGCCGGCGGCACCGGCCGGCGAGTGGATAGCGGGGTTGTGGCCGCTCTCGATGAGCGAGAGCCAGACCAGATCGGTGGGGAGACCCGCCCTGGCCAGCTGGGCCTGCAGCGCGGCCGTGAATCGGCCCGCCTTCTTGGCCCACGCCTTGACGATGCCCTGGCCCTGGCTGCTGTCACGGTAGAACTCCAGATACTTGACCACACGGGGGTCAAGCCGCACCGGAAGGTTCGGCATGGTGAGGCTACGCAGCCACTCTGCCTGCGCCACCGCAGCGTCCATGCTGCCCGGCGGGCCCGGAAGATACGCTGCCGGGGGAACACCGGAGGTCTCCGCCTGGACCTGTCCCGAGCCAACCGGCGCGGGTATGTCCCAGGACCAACCTGGCGTGGCGCCATCCAGAGGACGGGGAAAGAGCACGAGCTCCGCCTCATGCAACGCGGCGAGCTGTGGGTCGTCCTTGCCAGCGCGCAGATCGTCCGCCGTGGGGCCACCCGCGACCTGGCGCCGCACCCCATCGCTCGGCTCGGGTGCAGCCACCCCATCCGGCAGCGTGGGCCGAGGGGTTTTCGGTGGACGTCCTTTCCGGTGGCTGGTGGCGCTCGGCTTCCTCTCCGGCTCGGGCTGCGCCGCTGGCTCAGCCGGCTCCGAGGGATGCGGCTCGGGGGCTGGCTCGGCTTCGGTCGCCTTCGGCGCCGGCGTGCGGGGAGGTGCGGTTGGGGAACCCTCGGTCGCGGCCGACACGTGCCGCTGACCGGCGCCGGACCTCGGTCCGACCGCCGGCTCCCCCGCGGCGGGCGCGGCGAGCAGGGCGTTGGACCACGCAAACAGAAGGGCCGAGGCCGCTACCAGGGTGAACCCGCGCCGGACGGATTGGGCCCGCAACATGTGCGAGTCGTACCTGGGAGACTCGATGGGGTCAAATCTGGCGCCATTTCGCCAACGATCTTGATCCGCCGAGCCGATCCGTGCACCCCCATCCCATGACCGACACGAAGACGCGCACGGAACAAGACACCATCGGCCCCATCGAGGTACCCACCCAACGCCTCTGGGGCGCCCAGACCCAACGCAGCCTCCAGAACTTCACGATCTCTCGCGAGCTCATGCCACCGCGACTGGTGTGGGCGCTGGCTACCGTGAAGAAGGCAGCTGCGCTGGTCAATCTGGAACTCGGCGCGGTCGACGCGGAAGTCGGCCAGGCGATCATCCAGGCTGCCGACGAAGTGATTGTCGGACAGCACCGCGAGGAGTTCCCGCTCGTCATCTGGCAAACTGGCAGCGGCACCCAGACGAACATGAACATGAACGAGGTCCTGGCGAACCGCGCCAGCGAGATCCTCGGCGGCGCACGCGGCAAGGAGCGCCTGGTGCATCCGAACGACCACGTAAACCGAGGACAGTCCTCGAACGACGTGTTCCCTTCGGCCATGAACGTCGCCTGCGTGGACTCGGTCCGGACCCGCGTCCTCCCCAGAGTCGGCGCGTTGCGCGACACGCTGGACGAGAAGGCCAAGAAGTTCAACGCGGTGGTGAAGATCGGGCGGACGCACCTCATGGATGCCGTCCCGCTCACCCTGGGGCAGGCCATCAGCGGGTGGGTGTCGCAGCTCGATCACGGCATTGCACACCTCAATGATTCGCTGCCACATCTGTGCGAGCTCGCGTTGGGGGGCACAGCCGTCGGCACGGGGCTGAACGCACACCCGCAATTCGCCGAGCGTGTGGCACAAATGGTGGCCAAGCTGACCTCCCATCCGATCACGACTGCTCCCAACAAGTTCGAAGCGCTCGCCGCGCACGATGCGATCGTCTGTGCTCACGGGGCACTCAAGACGCTGGCGGCCTCACTGCTCAAGATCGCCAACGACGTGCGTTGGCTCGCTTCCGGGCCACGGGCGGGAATCGGTGAGATCGTCATTCCTGCCAACGAACCGGGAAGCTCCATCATGCCCGGGAAGGTCAACCCGACACAGAGCGAGGCGCTCACCATGCTATGTGCTCAGGTCATGGGCAACGACGTGGCCGTCAACATCGGTGGCGCGAGCGGCAACTTCGAGCTCAATGTCTTCAAGCCCCTGCTCTGCCACAATTTCCTGCACAGTTGTCGGCTCCTCGCCGACGGGTGCGAAAGCTTCCGGAAGAACTGCGCTGCGGGTATCGAGCCCAACCAGGAACGCATCAAGCTGCACCTGGAGAACTCACTCATGCTGGTGACTGCACTGAACCCGCACATCGGCTACGACAACGCGGCGAAGATCGCCAAGAAGGCACATGCGGAAGGCACGACGCTGCGGGAGGCTGCGCTCGCGCTGGAACTCCTCTCCAGCGAGGACTTCGACCGCTGGGTGAAGCCGGAGGAGATGATCGGTCCCAAGGCAAAATGATTGCGAGCGGAGCTCGCAATCATTTCTGCCTTGGCCAGCAACCAACCGCCCGCGAGCGAAGCTCGCGGGCTCCCTCAATAACTTCCGTCCACTCCTTCTGCTTCCCAACCAGAAGCGCCACAGAGGGATTCACGGGGCTACACGTGGCGACGCTTCTTCACGCGTCCCCCCCCTGAATCCTGCTGTTGCGCTTCCTGGGGTGGAGACGGCGTAGGGACGTCAGTGATTTTGGAGGCCCTCGAGCTTCGCTCGAGGGCTATTGGTTCACGGAAGCCCGGAAGCTTCGCTTCCGGGCTACTTGCCTACCACCACGAAGAACGTCCTCCCTCGGCGGAACACCAACAGCAGCGTCTTTCCCTTGGCGCGCTTCCACAGGCGCTCGAAGCTCGCGATGCTGGTGACTTTCCTGCGGTCCACCTCGAGCAGGACGTCGCCCGGTCGCAAACCGGCACGCGCGGCGCTACTGCCCCGCTGGACACCAGTGATCAGCACTCCCTGGCGAACCTGAGCCGGCAGCTGGTAGCGATCACGCGCAGCCGCCGTCAGCTCCTCCAGGGTGATTCCGTCCAAGCTGCTCGGGCCACGTCCGGGCCCAGCCGGGCGTGACTTGCCGCCTGCCGACTCGCCGCCCGGCATCTTGCCGAGCTCCACTGTGATCACGCGCTCCTTGCCGCCACGGCGAACCAGGAGCTTCACGTGCGCTGCAGCGCCGGAGCTAGCGATCAGGTTCCTCAGTCGACCGGTGGAATCGGCCGTCTGGTCATTCACCTTGAGCACGACGTCACCCCGTTTCAGGCCTGCCGCCGCCGCCGGGGAATCGGCGCCCACATCCGAGATGAGCACCCCGCTGGTGCTCTCCAGCCCCATGGCCTTGGCCAAATCCTGGTCGATATCCTGGATGGAGACGCCCAGCCAGCCGCGCACCACCTTGCCATGCTCGAGCAGGCTTTCGACGATGGGGCGCGCCATGTTGCTCGGTATGGCGAAGCCAATACCCTGATAGCCACCGCTCCGAGAGAGGATGGCAGTGTTGATCCCGACCAGACGCCCTTCCATGTCGACCAGCGCGCCGCCCGAGTTGCCGGGGTTGATGGCCGCATCGGTCTGAATGAAGTCCTCGTAGTCGATGATGCCCACGTCCGCGCGGCCCTGGGCGGATACGATCCCCATGGTTACGGTCTGGCCGACTCCAAACGGGTTTCCGATCGCGAGTACCACGTCACCCAGGCGCAGGCGGGATGAGTCCCCCATTTCGATGGGGACCAACCCGCCCGAGTCGCCCTGCAAGCGCACCACGGCGAGATCGCTCTTCGGATCCGTCCCCACGACCTTGGCACTGAATTCTCGTCCGTCTTGAGCCGTGACCTGAATCTCATCCGCGTCTTCGACGACGTGGTTGTTGGTAACGACGATGCCGGGCTGAATCACAACACCGGATCCCAATCCCTGTTCGCGATGCTGCGGGGGAGGTGCACCGGGGCCGAAGAAGGGCCACAACGGCACTTGGGGGCGCCTCATTTGACTCGAGACTTTGGTGGAAGAAATCGAGACCACCGATGGAGTCACGCGCTCGGCAATGTCCGCGATGGACGACTCCCCATTTTTGACTCGCGTGAGCTGCGGATGTGGGAGCGCTGGCAGCGAAGACGCCGTTGGCTGGGCACTCGGCCCAGTCGGCGCCGGTTCGGATGTGGGCTTGGCTGGGGATAGTGATCCCGCTCCGCACGCCACTGGCAGAGCAGCAGCGAGTAGTAGTGCCACTCGCGGCCAGGTTGAGACAACTTGCGTTCGGGGCATGGAGAAGTCCGTGAGGCAGTGGTCCCCGCGAGGCGACCTCGGCGGTGAATAGACTGGCGAACTAGACTGCCGGAAGAACAAATGTGCGGTCCGTGGCATTCCTCGGACTGGACGGAACTCGAGTTCACCGCACCTCTGCCTCGCGGCCGAACCCAAAAAAGCCACACGAATTCAAAGAGATTGACCTCCGGGAACCAGACGGCCGACGGGCGAGGTACGGGAGCGGCAACGGCCGGATGAAATCCCCGGGAATCTGGCGCCGCCCGGTCCTGGCGGCTGCGAGGACACCGTCCAGCGCGCAGCGCAGATGCAGTGTCTCCGGTAGCGCACGTGCCCAGATTTCACGCATGCCCCCTTGCTTTCCGCCAGATGATCGAGGTTAGTCAGCACCCAGCGGCGAGGGTGCCGCGCGGATGCAGGAGACCCCACCCACGGGGTCGTTGGCAGATTGGAAGGAGTCGACGAATGCTCAGAACCGGTCGCAGCCTCTGGGCCAGGCTTTGGTTGATCGCGAGCTGCGCAGCGCTGGTCCTGTCGCTGCCCGCATGCAAAAGCAAGGAGAAGGCCAATGCCAAGGCCCGCGCCGTTGCGTCCGCGGAGAAGCCCGCGAGGATCCCGATATCGCTGAAACTGACGGCGGCGGAGAAGAAGAACGCCGCGGCGCTCGCCAAGCGCGTCAAGCGAGGCAACTTCCCCAAGAAGTTGGTCATGCAGCGTGGCAACGCCAAGCTCTTCATCTACCTGGCCGCGACAGAAACCGACCAGCAGGTCGTCCTCGCATCGCTTCGCGCGATGCGTGAATCGCACCGCAAGTCAAAGTCCCGGCGC
The DNA here is from genome assembly GCA_964610275.1 of uncultured Polyangiaceae bacterium. Lineage (GTDB taxonomy): Bacteria > Myxococcota_A > Polyangia > Polyangiales > Polyangiaceae > JAFGBI01. Next base: position 10,471 of record CAZSVU010000102.1, read on the forward strand.
AAGCCACCGCGGGTGGGTGAGGACTACGCGCTGGTCGCCACCACCTACTTGGACTCTGAGAACGCGAAGATTCAGGGCACGGCGATCGTCGCCTCGTACCCGCTCCTGGCGCGCCGGAAGCCGTACCGGCCCGCCGTCGATGCTCTGGTTTCCATCGTCGAATCTCACCCGCAGCCGGGCGCACGCATCACCGCCCTCAAGGCTTTGGAGAAGGTCCAAGGCTACCAGAAGAACGACGCGATCCTGGGTGCGATGCTGCGCGCGCTGGACCAGGACTCGCCCGCCCTCCTCGCCTACGCGCTGCAGATGGCCACCCGCCACGCGGCCAAGGGGCTGCAGCGGAAGAATGACTTCAAGGCCAGAGCCAACCGGTTGCTGGCGAATCGGGCCGAAGTCGTGCGGGTTCGTGCCGCCATGCTGGCAGCTCGATTGGGTCAAGACCCGGCGCTGCTCGACCGAATCGTTCCACTGCTGAGCTCGAAGCTACCATTCGCTCGCGCGGGTGCGGCGCTCGCACTCGCGGACTTGGGCGATCCCCGCGCCATTCACGTCATCGTCCCATTGGTGGGCGATGCCACGGTCGAGCTGCATCGGATCTCGTACAAGAGCCTGACAGGCCGGCGAGCCACGGTGGTGGCGGGTTCGAAACGCAGAACGGTACACGATCGCGCCATCGCTGCGCTGGTACGCTTGAGCAGTGCGACTGACGCGAAATTCCAGCCCCCAGCCTCCGACGGCAAGGACCCGGAGAAGGCTCTCAAGGCCGCAGCCGCTGCCGCCAAGGCCTGGTACGCGAAGGTCAAGAGCAAGCTGCCGAAGTACGAACCCCCACCCACTCCGCAGCCGTCGGCTGCGAAACTGGAAGCGGCAGGTAAGGCACCGGCTCACCGCAAAGCGCCGGCCGCGCCGGCCGCGCCGGCGGCACCGCCAGCGCAGCCCCGGCCGTAGCGGGCGAAGCATCCACTGGGTCCGCCACGAGCGGATCAACTCCCGAGCGCAATCAAGAACTCCGCGATCTCGTCCAGCGTCAGGGTCCGCTGGGGAATGCCGGCTCTCAACACGGCTCCTGGCATTCCATGCACGACTGCGGTCTTCTCACTCTCGACGACGACGACGCCCCCCGCGTCGGTGATCGCCTTGGCCCCCTGGACTCCATCGTCGCCCATTCCGGTTAGCACCACCCCCACCGCGCGGAATCCAGCGACACGAGCCACGCTGGTGAACAGGCGATCCGCGCTGGGCACGTAGCGATCGGTAGCGGCCGGTGACACGATATTCAGAGCCAGCGTGCCGCGCGTCGGGCCGGGTACCAACTCCATGCACCTACTGCCCGGACAAATGAGCACCGCCTCCTCGATCACCGCGTCGTTGTCTCGTGCCTCACTCACGCTGAGTTGGCTGCGGCGATTCAGCCTATCTGCAAACGTCTTGGTGAACTTCGCTGGCATATGCTGCGCCACCAGGATGGTGTTGCTCGTGCGCTGCGGCAGCTTGGACAGGATCTCTAGCAGTGCAGTTGGGCCGCCAGTCGAGCACGCTATGGCTACGACATGCCGCGGCGGAAGTGTCGAGGCGGCAGCCTCCGGCGGCAGCGGCCGCTCTTCCGTTGGGCTGCGTTGCATCACGGCGGTGGGTCGAAGTCCGCGAATCAGCAGCACCTTGGACAGTAAGTCTTGCTTGATCTGCTCCAACTCCGCGTCCGCATAGCGGTCGGGCTTGGCGACGAAATCGATCGCCCCCAATTCCAACGCCTTGAACACGTTCTCCTTGTGGCTGTAGCTCGATACCACGATCACCGGCTTCGGCATCTTGCCCATCAGGATACGCAGGAACGTGAAACCGTTCATGCGCGGCATCTCCAAATCCAAGGTGATCACGTCGGGATCCAGCATTCCCACCAAGCGCAAAGCCTCATCCCCATCGGCGGCCTTGCCGACGACCGAAACCTCGGGGCTGGAGGTCAGGATCTCGCCAATGCTCTTTCGGTTGTACGCCGAATCATCGACTACGAGGACGCGCAACGGTGCGTGGGATGATCGGATGGGTTCCATCACTCTCACTCGTCGCTCCAGGAACCGGTTGCCATCGGCCTCCGGTAGACCAGATCTTCCTTGAGGTGGACCAACTCGAATGCCGTAGACACGTTCAACAGGGACTCGGAGTGACCCAGCAGCAGGTAGCCACCCGGCACCAGGCGGTCGTAGAGGTTGTCAATCACGCGTCTCCGGGACCGGGCGTCGAAGTAGATGAGGACGTTGCGACAGAAGACGACATCCATGACACCGACGATGGCGGCATTCCCGCCATCCAGTAGGTTCAGTCGACCAAAGTGACACAGCTTCTTCATCTGGTCCACGACGTGCACACCGTCCTCTGCCACGTGAAAGAAGTTGCGCTGCCTCACTTCTGAAGTGGTTCGAAACGAGGGCCGCTGATAGACTCCCCGCCGCGCAGAAGCCACACTTCGACGTGAAATGTCGCTGCCGATGATGCGAACGTCCCATCCCGCAAACAGCCCTGATTCCTGCACCAGCATGGCGATCGTGTACGCTTCCTCGCCGGTGGAGCAGCCGGCGCTCCATACGCTGAGCCGCTTCTTTCGCAGGTTTTGATCAGCCAAGCGCGGCAAGATCTCGTCGCGGAACGCTCGCAGTTGGTACTCCTGGCGGAAGAAGTACGTCTCATTGGTGGTCAGCAGGTCGATGGCTTCGTCCAACTCGCTGGTCCCGCGAAGGTTGAAGCGCAGGTACTTGTAGTACTCATGAAAGCCCCCCAACTCGAGTGCCAGGACCCGAGGAGCGAGACGTCGGTCGAAGATGTTGATGTCGTCGTCGTCGAAGTGCAGACCCGCATGCTCGTTGATGAAATCTCGCAGCAGGCGAAAGTCCCGCGGATTGAGCGGAAGCCGAGGCTCGACGGGCCGCAGGGGACTCATCAGCCCGCTACCTCTCCCGCGAGGGCGGCGGCGTGGTCCGCCGCACGGTTGTGTCCGCGCTCTCCAACTCCGCCAAAGCGTGCTGAAGGGTCTCGCGAACCAGAGGATCCCGTTCCTGGGTCAAGCGCATCCGTAGCGGCCCGAGCGCGGCTTGTCCGCCGATCCGACCCAACAGGTCGGCGGCCAGGCGGCGGACATCCCACGCTTCGTGCGCAAGGCATCTGGCCAGGTGGCGCTGCGCGCTCGGGTCCACCCCGTCAGCCAGAGTCTGCAGGGCCGACTTGACCACCTCTGCGTCTGGGTGTTCTAGCCCCTCGCTCAAGATCTCTGCCCGCGCGGGATCGTGGAGGCGTCCCACCGACTCCACCGCCTGGACCGCAACGAACGCATCCGAAGAGTAGAGAAGCGGGCGTAGCACTTCCAGTGCGCGAGGATCACCCGCTTGGCCGAGGGCAGTGATGGCCTCCACCAGAAGCTCGGTCTCTGGCCGTCGACGAATCAGTTCGAAGAGCGGCTCCAGCCCTGCCGGCGAGCCGTCCTGCGTTCGCATGGCTCCCAAGGACCGAACCGCCGCTCGCCGTACTTCGAGCTCCTCGTCGGTCAGCGCAAACGCGACGACTTCCACTGCCTGCGGACTATGCAACCCCGCCAAGGCGTCCAGTGCAGCGCGCCGCAGCAGCATGTCATCGGCGGAAACCGCAGCGGAGAGAAACGCGAGATCTTCCTCCACGGTGCCACGTACGGGTGCCGTCAAGGCGCTATGGATCACTGCCGCCGCCAAGGCGCTGGTCGCCTCCGCTCCGGCTGAACGAGCCAGCTCGCGCGCTGCGTCTGGGTAGCGGCGAGAGATATCCGCCAGAGCTTCCGCAGCGGCTCGGCGAACGCGGACACTCTTCACGTCCAGCAACCTGGCGATGGGCTGCAGGGCGCTGCGGTCGCCCACCCTGGCCAAAGCGACCAACGCTGCCTCCACGTCCTCGTCGGAACCCCCACTCAGGGCGGGAAGCACGGTTTGGGTTACCTCCCGATAGGTTTCCTGATCCGTGAGTTGAGCCGCCAGGTTGATGGCCGCAGCACAATGCCTACCCTGGGCACCGCGAATCTGGTCGAGCAGCGCCGGCAGGGCGAGCGGGCCGAGTGCCAGGACCGCTTCTTCCGCTTCTGCGTTCACCTGTTCGTCAGCCAACGCTCGGACGGCGACGCGGGCGGCTTCCGCCGTTCCCTGAGCTCCCAGGACCACCAGCGCAGCACGTCGCTCGTCCAACGCACTGGTCGACATGTCCGCAAGTGTGATCAGGCGCTCGCGTTCCGACCCTGGTAGGCGCTGCAGCGCTGCCCGAGCAGCTTCGAACGCGGACGCGCCACCTCGCACGAAGTCCACCAGGGATCGGAGTGCAGCCCCGCGGACCGAGTGGCGCGTCTTGGCCAGTGCACCAACCAAGGACTCCGCCGCCAGTGGATCCGCGCCTCGCCCAGCCGCCGCCAAGGCGGCCGCCTCGAGAATCGGATCACCCAGAAGCTCCTGCACGTCCTCCCACCGGATGACCACTCCGAGTTGGTTCAAACCGTTGAGTGCAGCCAGTCGGAGAATCGCGTCCGGCAACCGCAGGTAGTTGAGCAGCAGAGGCGCGACTTCGTCAATGCGAGTGGCACCGATTGCGGCCACTGCCTCCACGGCGGCGGCACAGACGTTCGGGTCGCGGTCCTCCATTAGAGTCCTGAGCAGCAGCAGAGCGCCTGCCTCGCCGGTCTTGCCGAGTGCCTCTGCCGACAGCTTGCGCCCGTCAGGGTCCAGCTCGTGAACCAGTACTCCCAGTGCGTCGACCGCGGCAGCGCCATATCCTCCCAGCGCTTCAACCGCCGCGTTGCGAAGCCCGACGTTCTCTTCCGTCGGCGCGAACGTCTCGACCAGGGCGCGTAGGATTTCCGGCGACGGTGCCAGCGCGACGGCAACCGACGTGGCCTCTTTTCGGACGCGCCAGTCCTGGTCCCCCAGTGCCCGTATCAGTAGCGCCGCCGCGCGCTCGCCGGACTCACCAACGAGACGTCCGGCAGCACGCCGGCGGGTCTCGGGGTCGGGAGAGACCAGCCCCGCCGCAACGTCGTCGAGAGTCACTCTAGCTCCCGGGCTCCCGCCCCGGGCTGCCCCAGGGTCAAAGCCAGATCGCGAAACCGAGAGACGTCGAGCACAAAAACCATCTCGCCTTCGTGGGTCGTCACGCCTTCGATGCCCCGCTCGTCCTCACCACCGCCCAAGTCGGGAGCAGGCCGCAACTCTTCCTCGATCGGAGAGAACACTTCGGTCACCTGGTCCACCATCAACCCCACGGTCCGCTGCTCGATGGCGACGAGAATCCACTTGCTGCGCTCCGGGTTCTGCGACGCAGGCAGCCCGAATCGAGCACGCAGCGCGATGACCGGCACGACGGCCCCCCGGTGGTCGGCCACACCTGCCACCGAAGCAGGGGCGTGCGGCAACTCGGTCAACGGGATCGGATTGATGATCTCCTTCACGGCGCCGATCCTCACGGCGTAGGCGACGGTACCGATCTTGAACCCCACGAGTCGTTCCGCTTCGGTATGCTGCTTGGTCGTGGCCATGTCCTCTTCTACTCTCCCACGATGCTGGCTAGGTCGAGCAGGATGATGAGAGCGTTGCCCGGGCGCGCGATGCCCAGCACGTGCTCGGAAACGTCGCCGCCAAGCACGTTGGCAGCAACCTCAATCTCGGAATGGGGGAAACGCACGACCTGGTGGACTTCGTCGACGAACAACCCCAGAACTTCGCCCCCGTCCGTCCGAGTCAGAAGGATTCGCGCACGTCGAGTCGCCGTCGGTGGGTCCAGGCTGAGCCGGCGCCGAAGGTCAATCACCGTCACCAGCAGTCCACGTACACTGCACACCCCGAGCACATCCTGCCGGGCGCGCGGCACCGGAGTGAGCGGGGGAGGGCTCAAGATCTCGAGGATGCGAGTCAACTCTATGCCGTACAGCTCACCGGAGAGAGAAAACGCCAGAAACTCTCGCGGAGCCTGCTCCTCCGTTCGAATCCGAGAAATCCGCTCTTCTCCCGTGCGGACTAGGTCAGCCATGCCGCCTCCCTGCTGGCATCGGTTCCGGGGGTCGTCGCCGCCAACACCTCGTCGATCAGCGCACCCGCATCCAGAACGAGTCCCACTCGCTGGTCTCCGAGTTCGGTGGCGCCGGCGAATCCACGCACGTTCTCCAACGACTTGCCGAGCGGCTTGATGATGATGTCCTGCTGTCCGTAGAGATGATCGACGACTATCCCGAGCCGGCGAGAACCCAGGGCCGCAACGACCACGAACTGCCTCCGCGAAGTGGACTCGACATCGATCTGTAGCAGTCGATCCAGCCGACACAGCGGCAGGGAAGCTCCACGCAGCGTCATGACCTCTCGACCGTCCACCAAACGCACTCCCGACCCATCAAAGGCGATCGCCTCCGACACGCTGCTCACCGGTATTGCGAAGCTGTGCTTGCCCACGCGCACCAACAACGAACTGACGATGGCCAAAGTGATGGGCAGAGTGATGGCCATCTTGGTGCCGATGCCGATTTCGCTGTGAACGTCTATCACGCCTCCCAGCTTGCTGATGTTCGTCCTGACGACATCCATGCCCACGCCGCGACCACTGAGGTCGCTGGCTTCACTCTTGGTCGTCATTCCGGGCAAGAAGATGAGCCCGATCCGCTCGCCGCGACTGAGTTCCTTGGCCTCCTCGGCACTGAGCACTCCGGCCATCTGGGCACGCTCGACCAACCTCTCTTCGTCGATCCCGCGCCCATCATCCTCGATCTCCACCATCACGTGGTTGCCCTTCTGAAAGGCGTTCAGTGCGATGGTGCCCGCCGCCGGCTTGCCCACCTCTTCGCGCTGTTCAGCGGGCTCGATGCCGTGGTCGATGGCATTCCGGATCATGTGCATCAGCGGGTCGCTCAGTTCCTCCACGATCAGCTTGTCGATCTCGGTCTCGGCGCCGGTGATCACCAGGCGTATGTTCTTCTCGGCGTCACGGCTGATCTGCCGGACGACGCGGGCAAGCCGATCGAATACTTGCCCCAGGGGCACCATCCGCACTTCCAGGATCCCGTTCTGCATGTCGGTCAAACGTCGATCGAAGCTGCGGTGGAGCCTGTGCATCTCCGAGCTCAGCTGCCGCTGACCCTCGCCTCGCAGGCGTTCGCTGAGACGCGCCAATGCATTCCGGATGATGGCCAACTCACCGACGATGTTCATCAAGTGATCAAGACGACGGATGTCCACACGCACGGTTTGCGTCACCGACTTCAGCGAGACGTCCGGTTGCTCACTGGGTGCCGCCGGCGGAACGGCCACCGACAGCGCACTGGGGGAGGCAGACTGCGGGAATTCCGTGCCGCGCGCCGCAGCAGGTGGAGCGGTCGCGGGCCCCAACGAGGCGCGCCGCCGCCGCGGGATCTCTTCGATGACCAGATTGTCCCCTCCCAGCGCACCGATCAGGGTAGCCAGGTCGTCATTCGACGCCATCAACAGGTCGAGCTCGATGGTGTCGACACTCGTGGTCTCGCCCGTCGGCAGGTAGGTGATGATTTCCCCGTGACGCTTCGCCCGGTCCTTGATTTCCTCCAGAGCCTTGTCGATCGTGGCCAGGTCGAACTGAACGCGCAGCCGGTACAGGCGCAGGCCCTGCTCGATGTTCGTGCGCAATCGATGCTCCTCGTATTCGGTGAGCACCGCGAGCATTCCGGGGTCCAAATCGTACTCGTCCGCGGGGCTCGAGGCCGGCCCCGCCGGAACACCAAACTGCTCGAGTCGACCCATCAGGTCGCCGACCGCGGGAATGGGGTCGTCAGTACCCTCTCTTTCCGAGGCCAAAATTTTCCCATACACGTCCACACTCGCAAAGAGCACGTCCAGCACCTCGGCGGTGAGCTGCTGCCGCCCCAGACGCACGTCGTCCAACACGTCCTCGAGCCGGTGAGACAGCGCGCCAACCTTGGTAGCACCGAACAGTCCTGCCAGCCCCTTCAGGGTGTGAACCGCGCGAAACGCTTCGTTGATGAGCGACGGATCGCTCGTTCCCGATTGCTCCGCCGCGTCGAGTGCCAGAAGATTTCTCGAAAGGCTCTCCACGATGTCCTGAGCCTCGGAGAAGAACTCCTCGCGTGCCTTGTCGCTGATGTCAGTCATGCGGCTCGGTTCGCTGTGGTCCTGCCGCGAGCTGCCGCGCTGCCTCCTTGCGAAGCATCTCGGGTGTGAAGGGCTTGGCGAGATAGGCGTTGGCGCCCAGAGTCAAGCCTCGATCTCGGTCACGTTCCGACGATCGGGTGGATATCAACACAATCGGGATGGTTCGATGACGCTCGCTCTGACGAATGAACTGCACGAGTTCCAAGCCGTTGATGTCCGGCATATTGATGTCGGTGATGACGAGGTCGTAGGGCCCTCGCGGCAGTAGCCTGAGAGCATCGAATCCGCTGCTCGCCTCCACGACGTCGATCTCCCCCAACGCGGGATCATCGCCCTCCAGCGCGCCACGGACGAAGGCACGCATGCTGACCGAATCCTCCACGACCAGGACGCGGGGCATGACATTCGTATCCTAGTGCTCTCGGCGCCAGGTGCCTACCAGGATTGCGGCCGTACCCGGGAGAATGCACTGGCAGGGCGTCGGTCGGATGAAGCGGCCCAGATCCCGCGGAATGTGGCTGGGACTGGACAGCGATGGTCCATGCCCAAACCCCGTCCCGCGGTGCAGCGGCAGGGCGGCGAGGCGTGATTCCCTGTTGCCCTCGGGGCCTGCTATGCTTGGCGTGGCCACCCTGCTGAAGGGCCCTGCCCGTGGCGGGACTGCCACAATCTCAGGGTTTGTCCGTCGCACTTCGAGACCATCGTGTACAAGCCGACTCATCCAGGAATGGGACTCAGCAAGCCGACCGATCGGCCATCGGAAGCTGTGCAGCCGGGCGCGGAGCAGCCCCACCTCGAGCCCTCCGCGCTGGAGACACCCGGTCCGTCCCCCGCTGACCGAGCGGCGACTGCACGCGCTGAGCAGGCGATCGCGGAGCTGCGTCGCGCTGTGGAGAGGGTAGCTTCCTGCCTGGAGACGGTGCGCGCGGCCAATCGCGGCCTCGATGCCGAAGTCGTGGCGCCGCGGAGACAGCTCGACGGGCGCGCGACCCCGAGCACCGACGCGGAGCAGGAAATCGCTGCGCTCAGGCGAGCTCTCAACGAGAGCCGGCAAGCCGCGCTCCTCGAGCGCGAACGAGCTGCCAACGAACGGGAACAGATCTTCGAGCGGCAGGATGAATTTCTGGCCGCCTTGCTGGAAGAACGGGAGCCGACAGTCGAGAGCGGCCCTACGGCGGAGCAGGTGACAGCGGCCTCAGCCCGCAGAAACGGCGACACCGATGAACTGAACCAGCTTCGCCAGATGTTGGAGGAAACGCAGCGCAAGGTGTCCCGTCTGGAGGCCGAGCGTGAACGATCTCGGGAGGTACTGCGCCGCCTGCAACAGCAGCGGGACGAAGCGCAGCAGACGGTCACGCGCCTGACCCAGGAGAGTCGCAAGCAGACCCGGCCGCCGCGATCGGTCGACGCTAGCTCGTCGGCCCAGCACGGTGCGAGAGCCGCCCGGGCCAAACGCCCGCCGGGACCCAGCTCGCAGGGCCAGTCCCAGGCCGAGCCCGACCGGAACCCCGATGGCGCATCCTCCGCAGGCCGTGCGGAGCCACAATCTCCGCTCGCCGCCGCTCTGGCCAGCTCCGATCCCTCCCGACGCAAGCACTGGCGGCACAAGCGATAGCCGGTGCGGAGCCACTCTCACCCTCGCGAGCAGAGCATTGAAGTCCGAAAAGCCGCGCTCAGATTCGTTGGACGCCGTCCGTGCCGGAAAGCGAGCTGCGCTGGCACCGGAGCCAGAAGAACCCCCGGTCGTGGCGCGCATGGTAGTGGAAATCCGTTCCGATGGCGCTCGCACGGTCGCGCGCGGTGCGCTGGAGGACGCGACGAGTGGCGAGCGCGTCGCCATCGAGGCGCGCGGGAGCACTCCCATGGCCCTGGCGGCCTCCTTGGCCAAGTCGATGTTCTCCGCGCCGGTGCTGGCCAAACACGCCGTCCGGGCCCTCATCCAGCACCGATTGGGGAAGAAGGAGTGACGCCGCGTCATTCTCCGCCGCTGCCGTGAAGCGCGTGACGCAGCAGGGCGGCAGAGAGCGTTTGCAGTGATTCGTGTCCGGTCTTCCTCAACAGCCGCCGCACCTGACTCTTGAGAGTGTTCTCGGAAATCCCGAGCTGTTCGAGCAGCGCTGCTCTCGACACATCCGCCATCGCGGCAGCAACGATCTCCGACTCCCGCGGTGTCAACGACTTGCGTTGGCAGAGTCCGTCCACCAGCTCCGCGAGCCGCTGATCGGGAACTCGTTCGAAGGTCACGGCTCGTCGCGCAAACCGGTCGAGATCCAATTCGGTCGCGGGCTTGCACACGAACTCCGCCCGAAGCGAGTGTGCCTGATTGATGCTGATCCGATCGTTGCGCCCAGTCAGGACCAGGACCGGCAACAGCGGGGAGCGGTCGCGCACGAACTCCACCGCTGTCATGCCGGAGCCATCAGGGAGTCCCAAGTCGATCACTGCCCCGGTCCACTCCCGCGGTTGAGCCAGCAAGCTCAACGCTCGCTCCAGCGTGAACGCCATCACGACGGGACGACAGCGCTCCAACACCCGCGCAATGCTCTGCGCCGTCTGTGGATCGTCCTCCACCACCAGAAACCGCCCCAGCGTCACCATCTCGGTCCCAAAGGTTGGCAAAACCAACGCCCGGAGTCCACAGGTAGCCCCAGCAGCCGGAGGCTGGGCCACTGGACGGGTGATGGACCAGGGTGCCGGACACGCGTTCAGCGGACAACCCGCCTCGTCGGCAGGCGGGGGCGGCCAGTTTTGTGCTGCCGACGTCTGGACTCGGCAGTAATTGAGCTCACCGTATGGCGCAGGCGACGCATCGCCTTCTACTGAGCACGCCCGCATGGACCCCGTCTACGTGAGCCCGGCCAATCGCGACGTTCCGTTGGCGCGACCTGAAGAGTTCGCGCCTCTCCGGCTCGGGGACTGGCAGGTTTGGCCACCCGTCGTGCTTGCGCCCATGGCTGGGGTAACCAACTACCCGTTTCGCGAGCTCTGTCGACGCTTCGGGGCTGGCCTCTACGTCTCCGAAATGGTTACCGCACGTCCTTTGGCCGAAGGGCGCAAGAAGTCGTTGCGCCTCGCCCAGTTCGGACCAACGGAAACACCGCGCAGCCTCCAGCTCTACGGGGTGGATCCGCACTACGTTGGCGAGGCGGTCAAACGTCTGGTCAGCGAAGGTCGTGTCGACCACATCGACTTCAACTTCGGCTGCCCGGTGCGGAAGGTGACCCGAAAGGGTGGAGGAGCCGCCATTCCGGTCAAACCCCGGCTTCTCGCCAGCATCGTCGGCGCCGCGGTCAAGAATGCGGAGCACGTACCCGTCACCGTCAAGGTACGCCTGGGGATTCACGAGCGCTTGCTCACGTTCATCACGGCTGGACGGGTCGCCGAGGATCTCGGCTGCGCGGCCATCACGCTGCACGCGCGAACCGCCGCACAGCTCTACGACGGAAACGCCGACTGGGACGCCATCCGAGAATTGAAGGAGTCGGTCTCCATTCCAGTGTGGGGAAACGGCGACGTTTGGGAGGCAGGAGATGCCCTACGGATGATGCGTCAAACCGGGTGCGATGCCGTGGTGGTGGGCAGGGGCTGCTTGGGACGACCCTGGCTCTTCCGGGATCTGGCCGACGTCTTCAACGGTCGACAGCCGCAAACTCCCCCACGCTTGGGTGAAGTGGCGGAAATCATGCTGGAGCACGCACGCTTGCTGGTCGAATGGCTGGGGGAAGGCCCTGCCATGCGCGCGTTTCGCCGCCAGGCAACCTGGTACACCAAAGGATTTCGCGATAGCGCCCGCCTACGCGATCGACTCATGCGACTGAACACGCTTGACGAAATGACCGTCGTGCTCGCCGCAGCCGATGCGACACTCCGCTTTCCACCTCTTGCGATGCGAGTGCCACGTGGCAAGGGCTCGGGGAGGCAAAAAGTCAGCCTCCCCGACGGCTTCCTCGACAACCTGAATGACGACACGCCGCCCACCGACGACGGGACCGTGTCCGGTGGCTAACGATCCCGGTGGCGCAACCGGTCAACGGCACGTCGCTCTGCCTTGGTGGGGCGTCCCTTGCGTCGCGGCTGGAGCAAGCGGTCCTCGGGGGGTGGCGCGGGCGGCGAGCGATCTTCGTACAGTTCGCGCGCGCGCACGGATGCCTGCCGCTTCTCCTCCAAGCCCAGCACAATCAGCACCACGGGCCCGCGCGGAGGGTGAGATCTGATCTCGTCGCCCACCCGCACCGGCGCGCTCGGCTTCACCGCTGCTCCGTTCACGCGCACGTGCCCCGCGACACACGCTTCCCGCGCAAGCGTGCGGGACTTGTAGATTCGGGCGGCGCTCAGCCAACGGTCGACTCTCACGGTGCCGCCTGCATCCATGACCCGCCGTCATCCTACCGCCGGTCTGTGGCGCAGTCCGAGGCCAAAATCGGGCTGCTCGTTGCGGTCGATCCTGGCGGACCCGCCAGGTCTCCCGCTGGGCCGCACTGGGCACCCTCGCTCGGAGGTTGGGCCGGGCGGCGTGAAGATGATGGAGCAACGTCGGTGAGTTAGGTGGCGCGGAGATGGTGCGGCGGGGATGCGCACAAATTCGCACTGGGCGTCCGGGACGGGGACCGGGACCGGGGCGGGATCAGGTGGCCGCGACCGAGTCGGTGGCCGTGACCGGGGTGGTGGCGGCAGGCCGGGTCAGCGACGGCGTGAAGCAGGCGCGCGCCAGCAGAGCTGGCACTGCGCCTGCAGCGGC
>CAZSVU010000103.1:0-14653 GCA_964610275.1 uncultured Polyangiaceae bacterium
GTTGCGGGGATGGCATTCTGCAACCCGTTCCGCCGCGCAACGAGCAGTGTGACGGCATCTGTAGTGGAGGCACCGCCGCTGGGATCGTGTGCACGGCAGCTGGCGCCACGGCGTGTATTGCCGGTGGCGGCATCTGCGTCGGCGACACGGTGAGCGGCGACGGCTGCAGCAATACCTGCCAGGTCGAAGCCATCTGCGGCAACGGCACGCAAGAGGGCACCGAGGGGTGCGACGATGGCAACAACGTGTCCGGTGACGGGTGTTCGGCCACGTGTGTGCTCGAATTCTGCGGCGATGGCGTCGTGCAGTCGGGCCCCCCGCGCAACGAGCAGTGCGACGACGGCAACGCCCTGAGCGGCGACGGCTGCTCGAACGCCTGCGTGTTCGAGAGCATCTGTGGCAACGGCTTCATCGAGCCGGGGGAGCAGTGCGACGATGGTAATACCGACAACGACGACGGCTGCAGCAACGCGTGTCTCATCGAGCGTTGCGGCGATGGCATCGTGCAATCCGCGCCCCCGCTGAGTGAACAATGCGACGACGGCAACACGCTCAGTGGCGACGGGTGCAGCAACACCTGCCAGAGCGAGACCATCTGTGGCGACGGCGTCGTCGCCGGAGCCGAGCAGTGCGACGGGATCTGCGTCGGCGGGAGCGCCGACGGGATCGTCTGCACCCCCGCGGGCGCGACCACCTGTGCGACGGGCGGCGGCGCCTGCTCGGAGGACAACGTGTCCGGCGACGGTTGCTCGGCGATCTGCGTGCTCGAGATCTGCGGCGACGGCCGAGTGCAGCCCGGGCTCGGTGAGCAGTGTGACGACGGCAACACCAACGACACCGACGGCTGCAGCAACAGTTGCACGCTGAATACCATCTGCGGCAACGGCATCCTGGAGACCGGCGAGCAGTGTGATGATGGCAACAGCACCGACAGCGATGGCTGCTCCGCCAGCTGCGTCATCGAATTCTGCGGGGACAACATCCTCCAGGATCAGGCCCCGCTGAACGAACAGTGCGATGACGGGAACAAGTCATCCGGTGACGGCTGCTCCAACGTGTGCACCATCGAAATCCGATGCGGCAACGGCATTCTCGAAGGCACAGAGCAGTGCGACGGCGTCTGCTCCGGCGGCACGGCCGACGGCGTCGTTTGCGACGCAGCCGGACAGACCGCCTGCTCCAGCGGCGGTGGGACCTGCGTGGGCAACAGCGTCTCCGGTGACGGGTGCTCCGCCACGTGCGTCATCGAGTTCTGCGGCGACGGTGTCGTGCAGTCAGGGCTCGGCGAAACTTGCGATGACGGCGATACCGACCCCGGCGACGGCTGCGACGCCAGCTGCCAGGTCGAGGCCGGATGCGGCAATGGCATCCTCGAGGCCGGGGAGCAATGCGACGACGGCAACAGCGCCGATAGCGACGGCTGCTCAGCACTCTGCGTCCTCGAGTTCTGCGGAGACTCGCTCCTGCAGGATCAGCCTCCGCTGAGCGAGGAGTGCGACGACGGCAATACCCTCAGTGGCGACGGTTGCTCCAACACCTGCCACCTCGAGGCCGGCTGCGGCAATGGCGTACTGGACACCGGCGAGCAGTGCGACGGCATGTGCGCGGGGGGCAGCGCTGACGGCACGGTATGCGACGCGGTAGGCGCTGCCGCCTGCACTGCCGGCGGCGGCACCTGCGTGGGCGACAACGTCAGCGGTGACGGGTGCTCCGCCATCTGCGTCCTCGAGTTCTGCGGCGACGGCACGGTCAACAACGGCGGCACCGAGGAGTGCGACGACGGCGACAATGACTCGGGTGACGGGTGCTCCGCCACCTGTCAGATCGAGACCGCGTGTGGCAACGGGGTACTCGAGACCGGCGAGCAGTGCGACGACGGCAACAACACGTCTAGCGATGGCTGTTCCGCCAGCTGCGTCATCGAGCGCTGCGGCGACGGCGTCCTGCAGGACCAACCGCCGCTGAGCGAGGAGTGCGACGACGGCAACACCCTGAGCGGCGACGGGTGCTCCAAGGCTTGCGTCACCGAGACCCAGTGCGGCAACGGGGTACTCGAGGCGGCCGAGGAGTGTGATGGCGAATGCTCGGGCGGGTCGGCCGATGGTATCGTTTGCGACGCTGCCGGCGCAGCGACGTGCACCGCAGGCGGCGGCAGTTGCGTGGGCGACAACATCAGCGGGGACGGCTGCTCCTCCACCTGTGTTCTCGAATACTGCGGCGATGGCCTGACCCAGTCCGCACCGCCCCTCAGTGAGCAGTGCGACGACGGCAACAACGATTCCGGCGACGGCTGTTCGGCCACCTGCACCCTGGAAACGGCCTGCGGCAACGGCATCATCGAAGCTGGGGAGCAGTGTGACGACGGCAAGAGTTGCGTGGGCGGCACGGCCGACGGGACCGACTGCACTTCCGCCACGGGCACTTGCACTGCCGGCGGCGGGGTCTGCCAGACTCAGAGCGAGGATGGCTGCTCGGCGCTCTGCATCAGAGAGTACTGCGGCGACACCATCACCCAGGCGGGTCTGGGCGAGACCTGTGACGACGGCAACAACGTCTCCGGCGACGGCTGCTCGAACATCTGCCAGATCGAGAACCAGTGTGGGAACGGCAATCTGGAAGGGACCGAGCAGTGTGACGGCCTGTGTGTGGGCGGCTCTGCCGAGGGCGTCGTGTGTGACGCAGCAGGTGCGGCAGCCTGCGCTTCCGGCGGCGGCAATTGCGTGGGCGACAACGTCAGCGGCGACGGGTGCTCGGCGACGTGCAGGCTCGAGGTCTGCGGCGATGGAGTGGTGCAATCCGGACCGCCTCGCAACGAGGAGTGCGACGACGGCAACAACGACTCCGGCGACGGCTGCTCGGCCACGTGCAGACTGGAAACGGCCTGCGGCAATGGTGTGATCGAAGGAACGGAACAGTGCGACGATGGCAATGCGGTCGACGACGACGCCTGCAGTAATGGATGCATAGCGCAGTACTGCGGCGACGGCGTGATCCAGTCGGGTCTGGGCGAAGAGTGCGACGACCACAACACCGTGAGCGGCGACGGCTGCTCCAACAACTGTCTGGTCGAAGTGGGCTGCGGCAACGGCGTGCTCGAGACCGGCGAGCAGTGCGACGGCTTGTGTGTGGGCGGATCCGCAGAAGGCGCCGTGTGTGACGTGTCCGGAGCGACGGCCTGCACCGCAGGTGGCGGCAGTTGCGAAGGCGACAACGTCAGCGGCGACGGCTGCTCGGCCACCTGCCAGCTGGAGTTCTGCGGCGACGGCATCGTCCAGTCCGGGCCGCCGCGCAACGAGCAGTGCGACGACGGGGCCAACGAAGCGGGCGACGGCTGCGACCCGAGTTGCCAGCTGGAGCCGGCGGTCTGCGGCAACGGCACCATCGAGGGTCTGGAGGAGTGCGACGACGGCAACAACACCAGCGAGGACGGCTGCAGCAGTCTCTGCGAGCTCGAATACTGCGGCGACGGAGTCTTGCAGGCTCAGCCTCCGCTCAGTGAGGCGTGCGATGACGGCAACACCCTCAGTGGCGACGGTTGCTCCAACACTTGCGCGGCGGAGACCCAGTGCGGCAACGGCACGCTCGAAGGGAGCGAGGAATGCGACGACGGCAACAACACCTCGGGGGACGGCTGCTCCTCGACCTGCCTGCTCGAAGGGCTATGCGGCAACGGCGCGCTGAATCCTCCGGAAGAGTGCGACGACGGCAACCGCGTCTCCGGCGACGGCTGCTCGGCGAGCTGCATCACGGAGTACTGCGGCGACGGTCTGGCTCAGGGCGACGAAGAGTGCGACGACGGCAACACCCAGGCCGGCGACGGGTGCTCGGCGACTTGCGCGGTGGAGTACTGCGGTGACGGCGTGCAGCAGCCGGGGCTGGGCGAGGAGTGTGACGACGGCAACAACATCTCCGGCGACGGCTGCACGGCGACCTGTCAGGTCGAGGGACTGTGCGGGAACGACGTGCTCAATCCAGGTGAGGAGTGCGACGACGGCAACAACGTCTCCGGCGACGGCTGCAGCTCGACCTGCCAGCGTGAGGTCTTCTGCGGCGACGGCGTGGTCGAGGGGAACGAGGAGTGCGATCCACCCAACCCGGGCAACGGCTGCGACGCCAGCTGCCGGCTGGAGGCCGTGTGTGGCAACAATGTCCTGGAGGGCGCCGAGCAGTGCGACGACGGCAACACCCAGGGGGGCGACGGCTGCTCGGCCACGTGCACGCTGGAGACGGTGTGTGGCAATGGCATTCGCGAGGCGGGCGAAGCTTGCGACGACGGCAACACCCTGCCGGCCGACGGCTGCTCGCCGACGTGTCAGCTCGAAGCCTGCGGCAATGGCACGGTGGAAACCGGCGAGCAGTGCGACGACGGCAACAACAACTCCGGCGACGGTTGCAGCTCCACTTGCCGAATCGAGGAGTGCGGCGACGGGGTGACGCAGACCTCGCTGGGCGAGCAGTGTGACGACGGCAACACCACCTCGGGCGACGGCTGCAGCGCCACCTGCCAGCACGAGACCGGCTGCGGGAACCACGTCATCGAGGGCACCGAGGAATGCGACGACGGCAACACCGCGAGCGGTGACGGCTGCAACAACCTTTGCGAGCTCGAGTATTGCGGCGACGGAATCCCGAACAACGGCGGTACCGAGGCGTGTGACGACGGCAACACCATCAGTGGCGACGGCTGCAGCGCCACCTGCCGACTGGAGACGGTGTGCGGCGACGGAGTGACGACAGCTCCGGAGGAATGCGATGACGGCAACAACGCCTCGGGCGACGGCTGCAGCTCGACGTGCCGAGTCGAGGAGTGCGGCGACGGGGTGACGCAGACCTCGCGCGGCGAGCAGTGTGACGACGGCAACACCACCTCGGGCGACGGCTGCAGCTCCACCTGCCTGCTGGAGACCATCTGCGGGAACGGCTCGCTGGAGGGTGCCGAGCAATGCGACGATGGCAACCAGACCAACGGTGACGGCTGCAGTGAGTTCTGCGTGCTGGAATCCTGCGGTGACAACGTCGTGCAGTCCGGCCCGCCGCGCAACGAGGCCTGTGACGACGGCAACACCATCAGTGGCGACGGCTGCTCGGCGACCTGCCAGGACGAGCAGTGGTGCGGTGATGGCACGCTGGATCCGGACGAGGCTTGCGACGACGGCAACAACCTCTCCGGTGACGGTTGCAGCTCCACCTGTACGGTGGAAGCCGTCTGCGGCGATGGCGTCATCGCAGGCAACGAGCAGTGCGACGACGGCCGCACCTGTGCCGGCGGCGAGAACAGCACCCTCGCCTGCAGCACCAACGCCGACTGCCCGGGCGGAAGCTGTCAGCTACCGGGCAGCATGGTGGCCGGCGATGGTTGCGGCGTCACCTGTCGCGAGGAGAGCTGGTGCGGTGACGGACAGCTCGATCCTGGCGAGCAGTGCGACGACGGCGGCATGTGCATTGGCGGCTCGAATGACGGTGCCCTGTGCACCATGCACACCGAGTGCCCGGGCGGCGCCTGCGTCGCCGTGGGCGGCGACGGCTGCACTGACAACTGCACGGTCGAACCGCATTGATCCGCCGCCGAGCGGAGCTCGGCGGCCGCGTATCAACCACCAGCCCCCGAGCGCCAGCTCGGGGGCTTCCTTCCCCCACGCCGTTCCCGCGCCGTCCCCACCCCGAGACGCGCAACTGTGCGCTTCCGCGAGGGACACGTGTGGGGAGCCGAAGTGCGGTTCAGTACGTGTCGCTCACTGAGACTCCCTGGACGCTTCTCGGGGTGAATACGGCGCGGGGACGGATCGATCAGGGGAACCCTCGAGCTACGCTCGAGGGTTTTTCTACTGGGTGTTGTTACCTAGCCCGGCCAGCTCAGCTGGCCGGGGATACCTTCACATGCCACGGCAGCCCGTGCTTCCCGAGCGCCTCCATGAAGGGGTCCGGATCCAACTGCTCCAGACAGAAGACTCCCTCGCCGCTCCACTTGCCTTCGATGACGAGCTTCGCTCCGATCATCGCCGGGACCCCGGTGGTATAGGAGATCGCCTGCGAACCGACCTCGCGATACGCCTCTTCGTGATCGCAGACGTTGTAGATGAAGACCTTGCGAGGCTTGCCGTCCTTGATCCCCTCGACGATGCAACCGATGCAGGTCTTGCCCTTGGTCCGGGGCCCCAGGGTGCCAGGCTTGGGCAGAATGTGATCCAGGAATTGCAGAGGAACAATCTTCGTTCCCTGATACTCGACCGGCTCAATCGAGGTCATCCCGACGTTCTGCAACACTCTGAGGTGGGTCAAATACCGGTCGGAGAACGTCATCCAGAACCGGCAGCGCTGCACCTCCGGGAAGTGCTTGACGAGCGACTCCATCTCCTCGTGAAAGATCAGGTAGGCCTTTCGCACCCCGACGCCAGGGAAGTCGAAATCCTGGCTCACTGACAGCGCCGGAGTCGTCTTCCAGGCACCGTCTTCCCAGTACTTGCCGTCTTGAGTCACCTCTCGGACGTTGATCTCGGTGTTGAAGTTGGTCGCGAAGGGATGACCATGATCGCCGGCGTTGCAGTCCACGATGTCGACGTGGTGCATCTCGTCGAGGTAGTGCTTCTTGATGTACGCGATGAACGTATTGGAGGCTCCGGGGTCGAATCCACTACCCAGCAGTCCCAGGATGCCTCGTTGGACGAAGCGGTCGTGCAGCGCCCACTGGGCGCCGTAGCTGAAGCTCTGGATCGCGGGATCTTCGTAGTTGGCCGTGTCCAGGTAGTGCACACCGGTCTGCAGGCAAGCCTCCATCAGGTTGAGATCCTGGTAGGGGAGCGCGGTATTGACCAGGATGTCCGGTCGATGCTTCTCGATGAGCGCCACCACCTGGGGAACGTCGTCAGCGTCGACCGACTCCACGACGATGTTTTCGTCGCCGATACGGTCTCGCGTCGCCTCGCACCGGGACACCGTGCGGCTGGCCAGGACGATCTTGGTGAAGACGTCCGGAACCTGCCGGCACTTGTGCGCCACGACGTTGCCGACACCACCCAGACCAACAATCAGAACCGTGCCCACGTCTGCCTGCCTCCAGCGGTGGTTGCCATGGGCGAGCTATTCAGAATCCCCGCGCGCGCGTCAAGTGCGGGAACGACAAAGGAAGGGGGAGAGCATTGCGAAACCGCCACGTAGCCCACGCTCAGGTCTTGACCCAGAAGAGGGTGAACGCGTCCCCCCCATCCTCCGGTCCAGCCGGCTCCGACCGGTCCACGTAGACCGAGCTCCGCAGGTGAGCCCGCACGGCAGCCTTGAGCTTTCCGGTGCCGTGACCGTGGAGAATGAAGCCGGTCGGCTCCCCCTGAGCCAACATGCGGTCGAGGAAGGCGTCCACTCGAGCCAGCCCGTCGTCGACCCGCTCACCGCGGAGGTCCAGAGTGTTGTCCCCGGTCCGAACCGGCGCGAAGTCGCTCACCATGCGAGAGGCGCCCGGCTGGGCACGGGGGGACGGAGCGCGCCCCTGCCGCTGCCGTGACCGCCGGCTGGGCCCAGCGGATGGGTGCTCCACGTCTCCGACGGCGACGACCAGCTTCAGCGCCCCGGCCAGAACTCGGACCTGGCCGCGAGTGGGGGCTTCGAGCGTCTCACCGTACGAGCCCAGCTTGGGCAGGTAGACCCGCGTCCCCGGCGGTAGCTGGTCCGCCTGGGCCGGACGCAGGTCGGTATCGTGAGGCGACGGCATCCCGAGCTGAGCGAGCCGACCACCAACGGCGACCGGATGTGCCGCCTCGTCCACCATGCGCTCCGCCCGGCGCACGTCCCGACTCGTGAGCTCAGGCCGCGCCAGCCGCCGCTTGACCTCGACCAGGTTGCCGCGGGCCTGCCGGATGGCCAGGTCGAGATCCCGTGCCTCTCGGACGAGCCTCTGCTCCTCGCGCTGGCGGGCGTGGCGACGCTCGGACTCGATCTCATCCCGTAGCTGCGCATGACGACGCGCGTCGCGTTCGGCATCATCCCGTGCCGCCTGCAGACGAGACCGCTCGGCTTGTACCGATTCGAGCAAGTCACACAGCCTCGTCGCCTCTTCGGGTATCAGCTCCTGCGCTCTCGCAACGACGTCTGCGGGCATTCCGAACCGTGCCGCCACCGCCAACGCGCTCGAGGCGCCGGGTACCCCCAAATGCAGCCGAAAGGTGGGGGCCATGTGCTGAAAATCGAATCCTACCGACGCATTCACGAATCGTGCGTCGTCGGTCGCGAGCTGCTTGAGCCGCTCGAAATGCGTCGTCACCACTACCGTGGCCCGCCGCTCGAGCAGGCCCTCCAGCACTGCCACCGCCAGTACCGAGCCCTCCTCCGGGTCGGTCCCAGCAACGACTTCGTCGATCAAGACGAGCGCGTGGTCCTGAGCGCGTGCCAAAAACTGGCTGAGCTGAGCGATGTGACCACTGAACGTGGAAAGCGACTGCATGAGTGATTGGTCGTCCCCGATGTCGATGAGTACCGGATCAAACCAACCCACGTGCGAGTCCGCGGCCACGGGCAGCGGGATTCCGCTCCTCGCCATCCATGCGGCCAGGCCCATGCACTTCAACGCCACCGTCTTTCCGCCCGCGTTGGGGCCAGAGATGACGAGCGCTGTCGCGTCCCCCAGCTCCAAGTCGTTGGGCACGACCTGCACCTCGGGTCGGATGAGCAGCGGGTGCCGCATGGCAAGCAGCTTCAGTCTCGGCTCAGGGTCGGGCACCACCGGCCGTGCCTCCACCTCGTCGGCCCACCGAGTCAGGGCCAGCAAGACGTCGGCTTCGACACAGGTCTCCCGAGCAGCATCCAGCGAGTCGATTCGGGACCGCGCGAGCTCGGTGAGGTCGGCCAGCACCTTCGCCTCCTCCCGTTCGGCTTCGGCATGCGCCATGCGCACTTGATTGCCAACGCCGGTCAGCTCTTGCGGTTCGACATAGAGCGTTCCACCCGACGCGCTGGCGCCGTGCACGATACCCGGCACGCGCAGGTGCGCATCGGCGCGTACGGGGAGAGTGTAGCGACCATCGTGCTCGGTGAAGTACTGGTCGCGCAGCACGGACGCATAGCGCTTCATCGCCCGACCCAGCTCGGCCATCAATTGCCGACGCGTATCCACCACCCGGCGCCTGGCCTTGCGCAGCTCGGACGACGCGTCGTCGCGGATGGTCCCGTCCTCGTCCACGGCATCCTGGATCCGCTCCAGCAGCGCATCGAGCGTCGCGTCCGTCTGCAGCGCCGCCGCCAATCGCAGCTCCCCCGGGCAGTGCTCGATTGCGTACGCTCGGAGTGCCCGCGCGACCGTAAGCAGTGCCGAGATCTCACGGAACTCGGCGCCACTGCCCACGGCACCGCGCCGAATACTCTCGAGCAGCGCTCGGACGTCCGGCACGGCCTGCACCGGGAGTCGCTGACCCCGGTCGCTGAGCTCCAGCGCCTCGCCCACTAGCTGCATGCGCTCTCGAGCGGCCTCCAGGGTGGAATGTGGGCGGAGTCGCCGAAGGCGGTCCCCCGCGTGGGCACTCATGCAGTGGCGCGCGATCCTCTCGAGTAGCAGCGGCCACTCCAGGTCGGCCGCCGTCTTCTCCTGCAACTGGGACAGGTCGGGACAGCTCGAGGGCTCACGCACAGCGTCCTTCTGGTAGCTCGCCGAACCGGCGTTGTCACGCCGGAGCCTACCGGCCCACACGTCGATGCATCGGGTGGGGCGTGCGCAATCCGGCCCGTGCTATCCAGCCTGCGCCACGTGCGCCGCGGGACATGACGGCCAGTACAGCGGATCGCCCAGCCCATGGCGGACGCTGATGCTGATACCAGACCCCACCGCCGAGTCGTCCAGAGCGGCCGCCAGCGCATCCAGCGTGTGGCACGCCCGCCTGCCGCAGCGGGGATCGACGGAAAGCGTCAGCCGACAGCCCCCGCCTTGCTGCAAGCGTGACAGCATGCCTCGGGCCAGCACGGCGCGCGCGGCCGTCCACTCCGCGTCCAGTCGTCCGTTGGAGACCAGCACCATGCTGTCGAAATGCCAGCTGCTGGCGTGCAGGCGCGTCAGGCGGCTCGCCACCTGGGTGACGAGGGAAATGGGCTCGCCCTCGTAGTGCTGCGCCACGACGGCCACTGCGCCCGTTTCTGCCGGAGGGAGCCAACCCGGCCAGGCGGCGCCGAACTCGATGGCGACGAGGGTTGCGTGCTGGCGATTTGCTGTGACCATACGTGCCTCCAGGCTACCGTCGTACCGGGATACGGCCCGGCGCTCAGGCGGGCCAAGAAATCAGCCGCCGCCCGCGCATTGGAGCAGCGTGATCCCCCCGCGGGTTGCTCCGCCCCGTCAGACGCTCGAGCTCAGTCCCCCTGCCGGCCGCCGCTCACAGACAATCCATCGAGCCTCGGCAGACCTCGCCGCGGCCATCCCCGCTGTCACAACACGACGGGAAGTTCCCTCCGCAGGGGCCATCGTTCCGCCAGGGCTCGCAGCGGCAGTACTGCTCCGAGATGTGGCACGCGAGCCCGTCCCCGTCATTCCGATCGCAACACACGGGCGTAGGGTCCGCGCAGGCTGGCGAGCAGCGCCCGGTAACCGGGCCGGAGGTCCCGTACAGGGCAGAGTCGTCGCCACCACTGGCACAGGCCACTGCCGAGGTGAGGAGCGCCATGGTCGCGACCACTGCATGGCGTCGAAGCGATCCACTCATTGCCGGGGGCCCCTCCCCGTCGCCGCCCCCACCCTCAAGTTGACCACGGTCGCACCCCATCCCCCACGCGTCGCCGGCGCGTTGCGGAATGCCGCTACGAGCGCGTGCGCTTCGAGTACCTGCCACACCCGATTCCGCTGAAACCCCGTGCCGCGACCATGGATGACGCGCACTTCTTCGAATCCCACCTCGGCGGCCGCCTCCAAGTAGGAGTCGACGACGTCGGGAATGTCTCGCGGGGCGAAGGTATGTAGATCGATGGAGTCCTCTATCTCCATCACGACCACATCACCGTCGTCCTGACCACCGTCAGCGGCATCGCGAGCACCACCAGGTTCGCCCATGCGCGCAAGTATCGGTGAAGCCACGACCAGTGGCAATCGCGGATCGAAGCGTCGAGCTGACGCATCTCGAAACGGGATGCGCCAGCCGGCATGGTAGGATTGCAGACATGAAATTGCTGCTCGCGACCGAGCTGCTGGGATTGACAATTTTCAGCGGTTGCGGCAACGGCTCGTCCGACTCGGAGGACCGCGGGGGCGGCGCGTCGAACGAGGGATCCGGCGGCGGCATCTCGGCAGGCGCGCTCCACACCGTTGGCAGCGGTGGCAGCGCCGGAATCAGCGTCGATCCGAACGGCGGGAGCAGCAGCATCGGAACTGGTGAGGCGCGCGACGACGCCACCGGCGACCTGACGACGAACCTCGAAGGGACACCGCTGAGCACCTTCGTCTCGGCCGCCAACCACGATCTTCACCTTTCGCCGAGCGCATCCGACGCCATCGACCAGGGCACGGTCGTGGCCGAGTCCGGGGTCGACCTCGACGGACAGACTCACGACGACGGCGCCCCCGATCTAGGGGCCGACGAGTACACGCCGTAGCGGGGTCGGCGCGCTACGCGCACAGCCCCCCCTACCCTACCCGCCAGCGCCTGCGGAAGCCGCGGAAGTTCCACCCGAGCCCACTGGCAGCGTTCCCGCCGCTCCCCCCGCGCCTGGAATGGGGAGCGCGTCGAGGGGAATGGGAATGATGCCAGGGCACTGCTGTTCCAGGGCGGCACACGCGCCCACTTGTTCCGGTGAGAGGATGGAGGCGGCATCAGGTGGAGTCGAGTCCGGTGTGAGCTCAGTGCACGCTGGCACAGTGTCGTCAAGCTCTTCCCCGGTGTCGGCCAGGTCATTGACACAAGTTTCCATCTCTCCAACCGTGGCGGGACAGCTTTCCTCGGGTGGCACGCAATCGACCATGGTCGGAAGCTGGGACAGGCACAGCATGGCGATCGGTATGCAATCGGCGCGAGGGTCATCCGCGCCCTGCTGGAGCGCGTAGATGGCGCCGGCCGTGTTGCACCACGCTGGTAGCGCCGCATCCAGCACGTAGTCCATCGCAGCCTCGCACACCACGATGTAGTCCTCGTCGGTGAGCTCAACCACCGGCGTGTCATCCGGGAGATGGATCGAGAACTCGCCGGCGCTTCCGTCCGACACGAGACTGCTCCCGCTGTCCGCACCCCCGCTGCCCGACCCGTTCTCACTACCGGCAGCCCCGTCGTCATCATCCGACCCGGAAGACGAGCTGCTGCCCCCGCAAGCGCCGGCCAGCAGCCAGGCGCCCGCACAGACCAAAGCCAAGAGCATCTGCTTGTCGTAACGCATCATCCTTGCCTCCAACGCCGCGCCATCTGGGACAATATACTGCCTTTCCTTCGCGCCGGCCCGTGCCGGCAGCATGTGGGCGAAAAGCGCCGCTCGCCGGCCACTACTCCACGAGCTTGGCCGCGAACAGCTGTCGGCCCACCTCCGCCAGGCGAGCGCGCATGCGCTGTCCCCCGAGCAGCGATGGGCTGATGAGCTTCTTCTTGGCGGCGTCCGGATCGAAGAGAACCGTCTGATCGGCCTCGATGCGGTAGGCCCGGGTGGCCACGCCCAGCGTGGTTTGTCCCGTGTACAGAACCAGGTCGAACGTGCCGTCGTCGTTGGTGTCGTAATAGGTCCACGTGAGACCGTTGCGATGGAAGTAGGCCACTTCGGCGTCGAGCTTCCCGTCGCGCACCAACTGCCTCGCGTCCACGTTCTGGCGTGGTTGCCCCTTCAGGCTGTTGCCGTCCAGGTCCAGCAGGTAACCATCACTGCCCCTTCCCTGCACCATGACCACCAGCGATCCAGCAATGGCGGGGTCCACGATCTGGAAGGTGGTTCCACGGTGATCCTTGACCGGATCGGGGAAGGACGACAGTCCCGCGCTGGCTCGTGCCGACATGATGGGCAAGAAGCTCTTCTTCTTCACCATGGTACGCACGGCGTCAGCCACGCGCGCCACCTGGAACAGTTCAGGGCGGACGAGCTTGCGTCCGACGTGCTCGACCACAGGGGTGGGCTCGCCCGCGCGGCTCAGATTCCAGACGGACGTCGCAACGTAGTCGCGGGATCGAGGAGCGTGCAGAATCAGGTCCAGTGCTCCGTTGTCGTCCGTGTCGTACCAGACCCAGATGCTGGTTCCCTGACTGACCACCGACATCTCCGCGTCGGCCGATGCCGAGCGCAACAAGTCGGAGAAGCGGCCCTTGCTCGCCAAGCCGGATACCCAGTTCTGATCGGCGTCGATGAGCAGGCGCTCACCCAAGGCACTGTCCACCTGGATGCCGTCGTTGGTCCCGTCGAAATTCAGGTCCCCCACGACGGCGTAACCTGCGGCTGCTACCGGATCGGGCAGGTCCCCCTTCCACGCCGTGATCGCCTCCACGAAGTCGCCTGGGAAGACTGCATCCGCAATTCGTCCCAACCGCGCGCGGAGCTCTGCCGACTGCAGCAAGGAGAACCGCACGGTACGGCCGTTGGCGAGACTCGGCCAGGGAGTGATCCTCCCCCCGGAGCGCAGCCGGTAGGCAGCGCTGCTGCGCCCCGTGTTCCCGTCGTCGACGAGCAGGACGTCGAAGTCGCCGTCGTTGTCGGTGTCGTACCAGACCGTCGCGGTCCGCTCGAGCCGCAGGAACACCAACTCGGCCTCAAATGCCCGATTTTCAAAGACTTTTGGTAGACTCGGCACTTCGGCCGCGGTGCCGAACGAGTCCTCGTCCACGTCCACGAACAGGGCCTGGCTCTGCCGCGGGCAGTAGCGACAGGGGCGCCGCCCCTTGAGGCGCAGCACGTCCACCCGTCCGTTGCCGTCCGCATCCTCGAAGCTCGCATCTCCCCCACCCTGCAGCCAGGCGTCAGGGATCAGCCGCGCGGGGGCTTCGGGTCGCTCCTCGAGGAACTTCGCAATGACGCCTCGGCCGAGATGGTAGTTCGTTCGCTTGCCACTCTTGCGATTGCTGTCGGCGTAGGCATTGAGTCCCAGAAGCTCACCGGAGGTCGTCACGAGCGGGCCTCCGCTCTCGCCCGGAAGCACGTCGCACGTCGACTGCAAGACGGTTCCCGTCGCTGCTTCCTCCAGGTACGCTTTCAACCACGCGGCGGCTTCGCGTCCCTGCGGGTCGCTCCCAAAACGCGCCAGCGTTCCCAGATGCTCGTCGAGCTTGCCGAGTGACGAGATCTCGCCGCCACGCATGGCCCAGAGTCGGGCGGAGCCGACGTGTCCGACGGTCGCGACCTGCTGCCCGGGAATCGGATCCGCTGGTGCGAGCGAAAGGGCACTGAGGTTCGGCGGTGGCGCCACGAGCTTGACCAGCGCGAGATCGCGCAGTCGGTCGATCTTGTGAACGTACCCTTCCAGCCCGTCGCCTTGCGTGCGCATCCGGCCAGACCTGACGTCCAGCGCACCGAGAACCACGCGCACCTTGAGCTGGAAGTCTTGGGCATCGCCACTGTCCACCACGTGGTGGTTGGTGAGAATCCAACCCGCGGGGTCGACGATGACGCCAGCACCGATGCCATCGGAGGATCTGACGATGACCGTAGCCGGAGCGACCTGACGGTAGAGCTTTTGCAGCGAGCGCGGGATCTGTCCAACGGACCGCAGCGAGTCGAGAGTGTCAGG
>CAZSVU010000103.1:14663-23332 GCA_964610275.1 uncultured Polyangiaceae bacterium
CGCACGTCGGTCGAGCAGCTTGGGGCTCTGTACTCGCGTCGGCGGGGGCCAGCTGTGCTGGACGAGGGCGACGGAAGAATCTGCCGAGGAGGCGGTCGCCGGCACGGCATGCATCGATCCGTCGGTGGCTCCCTTCTGATCTGCACCACATGCGAGCGCCCCGAGCAGGGAGACGGCAATCACTCCCGCACGCGTAGCGATGTGCGAAAACGTACCGGTCGACATGGTGGCCATTGCCTCTGCCGCGCCGCCGCGCAGGCACCCCGCAGGCTAGACGCAAGCCGGCCCCGCTGACACCCGCCATGACTGCCCGCCAGCCCGGGCCAGCTGACCTCGAGCGGCCCCTTCCAGAGGTGCGCTGGCGCCGCTTCAGCGGCGCTGCCGGGCAAAATTTGCCAGGCCGACGGCGACCGGCTGCGGTCTAAATCGCCAAAATAATTGGCTCTCCATGCCGTTCATTGCATCACAATGCATTATGCACGCACGATGCACCTCCGATGCACCTGCCCCCCACCCCGGTGCCGCCGTCCGCCCCAGCTTCGCCCCACCAGGGCACTGGGGAGCGTGAGCTCGCCGCTCGGCGAGGCCAACCCGCGGCGGCGCGGTCTCTCAATCACCCACGACCGGTGGGCGCGACACCGCGCGCCAACGGCGCACACGAAGACTCACGAGATCGCCAATGGGTTGGCTGCGACACCTGATGAGCACGGCAGAGCCGCCGTACAGAAGCTACGGCGCTCTAGCACGACAAGCTCTAGCACATCCGGCCTGGCCCGACCACACACGGACACAAGAACGATCTCTTGCTTCCATCTTCAGCAAGCTCGATCGCGGAGTGGATCCGGAGTGGCTAGCCGATCGCGATGCCGTGCAGCGTGTTCTTGCAGAGCTGTTGTCGTGCGGCATCGGCGAGATCAAAGCTTCGGTGGACACGGGAACGTCCACTGCCGTCGGTCGACGTCGGCTGCGTCTGGATGACGTTCGCTACGCAACAGCGATCGATCTCGGCGACGAGCCGCTCTGCCCGGGGCTGCCCCCAGCGGCGCTCAACCCGGCGGCGTGGCATGCCACGTGGTGGATCGCTCCGAGCGGTTCGGGCCGCAGCTTGGTGGGCAGATGGTTGGAGACGCGGGGGCTCGCGACCTTCGTGTCGGTCCCGTCATGGAGCCAAGCGCGCGGCGCCCTGCCCACTCGCGGTCATGTCTTTGTCGAGCTGACGCATTCGAACCCAGGAGAGCCGCCTGCCGGCATTCAGAATCGACCGCTGTGCGTGGCCTCGTCCGGTGCGCCTCCGCGAGGCGCAGACCGCGCCTGGAATCTGATCGAATCACCGCCGGTCGAGGCGTACCTGGATCGTCTGGTGGAATGGGTGGCGGCGCGCCTGCCCGGCGATGGTCACTTCGACGCGGGGTTCGCCAAGCAGTGGTTGCGTACCGGGCCGTTGGCAACCGCGAAGCTCGTGGATCGCCTCGGGTCCGTGTTGGGTCTCTGCGGTCTGATCGACGAATTGGGACCTCGGTGGCTGCGCGGACGACGGCTGGAGGACCTCGCTCGCCGCTACTTCGAGTCGCGCGTCACCGCGGTCGCCGAACGCACCGACGTCACCTGGGTGAAGCGGTCTGGCTTC
Source organism: uncultured Polyangiaceae bacterium (assembly GCA_964610275.1). Classification (GTDB taxonomy): domain Bacteria; phylum Myxococcota_A; class Polyangia; order Polyangiales; family Polyangiaceae; genus JAFGBI01. Next base: position 16,291 of record CAZSVU010000103.1, read on the forward strand.
GATCTGCTGCTCGCGCTCTTCCGGAGAATCCTCACCGACAGCGACCAGCCGTGGTTCGTCACCCGAACCCAGGAAGAATGGCTCGATCTGGTGCCCCTGGAGCATCGCCAGGGCGCCGACGTGGAGTGGCTCCGACTTTCGCTCCTGGACGGACGCAGCCCGGTCCGACCGGCGGACATCGATCGGGCTGCTCGACGCCTCCCACCCGGGGCGTACCGGGCCATCCAGGCCCTGCGCGAGGCACGTCTGCTGGTCGCTCCACACGGCGGCGAAGCGCTCGGTCTGCGCCCTCAATGGTTCGCTCGGCTGATGGCCAAGCTCGCCCGCGGCTCACTGCTGGACGGGTCGCCGTTCGAGTGGGGAGAAGCCCTGCTGCGCCCACACGCCGCCGCTGAGGTGGAACAGACGCTGGCGGCCCGACTGCAAGACGGAGACGCCGAACCTCTGGCCGCCGTGCTGGAGCTCGACGCGGACGACAGCCCAGCCCAAGTCGCGGCGCTGGAAGCCACGTTTCGCGGAGTTGGACAGGCCCTGCTGCACGGGACCGAGCTGTCGAGCGAGGCGCTCGAACCGCTCTGGGACGAGCAAGTCCGATTGCTGGTCCAGCTTCCGGACCAGCTGCCGCAGCCTCGCATCGGTTATCCCGAGGACCGCACTCGTCCGGACCGAGACGCTGCGTGGCTCGCTGGCTCCCTCTGTGTCAGCGAGCAGCTCGAAGCAAGCCTCGGTGCCCGGCATCGGCTCCTGCGACCCTGGCAGGAGCCCAGCCCCCCCCCTGGCCTGCGCCAGGTCCTGGACCGAATCCACGCGGGGCTGACCGGCAGCGAGCCAAGTTGGGCCATGGGCGCGTTCGCCCTGGCGGATAGGTTGCGGTCGACCATTGGGAGCGTGGGGGAAACCTCTCCTCACCCGCTCGAACGACCCGGCGTGGTCCTGGAAGAGCTGGTCCACGGAGTGCTCGAGTGGGACTCGGTGGGCGGCATGGAGAACCAGCGGATCGAAATGACTGCGCTGAAGCGTCTGGCCAGTGCGAGAGGCTACGAGTGGCCGGAAGTGGCAGGAGCCATCTGGCGAGCTTGGCACGTCGCCGGTGGCCCCGTCAGCGGGACGCCCCTCTTGGGAACGGCCGGTGCTCTCGCAGAATGGTTCTGGCCTCACTTGCCTCCCCCCATCGTCGCAAGCGCGCTCAGCGTTCTTCCGGACGACGCCGCGCCGATTCCATGCACGCAATGGCGCAACGACCAGTGGGACGCTTGGGTATCCGCCATCCCGAAGCTCGACGCTCGTGCACAAGGCTCCGCCGAGCTCTGGGAAGCAATACCCCCAACCCGATTCGAGGCGGCGTTACAACAGGTCACGGTGCTCCCACCCGAAACGTGGCAGGTGCTGTGGCGGCGGTCGAGCGAAGCGGTCGTCAGGCGGTTCGACGATTGGCTGACAGCGAGCCTGCTGGACCGAGCCCTTCCCCTGCTCGCGTCGACGCCGCAGACGCACACGGTCGCCGTGCTGCCCAGTCTGTCGCGCTGCCTACCCAGCGCGACTCCGACACTGCTGGACCCGATCCGGAGTTGGCTGCGCGGACGCATCACCCACCGCGCTGCGGACTGGCGAGCCGCGTACGCTCTACTCGCGTCGATCGAGAACGACCTAGGGCGTACTCGCGCGCGCCTCGGTGACGACCAGTAGCCGCAGCGACGCGCTCCGGCCGCATGTTCCGCCGCTGACCGCAGGACGACAGCGCCGAACTCAGGGAGCGCCGCAGAACGTGTTGATCTTGTCGACCAGCGCGTCTTCCTTGCCAGAGATACCCTGGAACTCCTTCTGCGCGGCGTTTGCCTTGTCCAGATCCTTGGTTTCGAGCGCCTCGGCCACCTTGCGTGCCGCCGACCCCGTCTTGCTGGCCATCTCACCGTACTCGGTCGCGTACCCCTTGAGCTCTTCGGTGCTGATGTCCATCCCCTTGATGTCCGTGGCGAGCTGATCCAACAGGCCCGCGAACTTCTTCATGTCGGCCGCGGACGGTTCGCTCGACGAGGTCACCTTCTCGGCCTCCTGCTGCGCCGCATTGATCTTCTCGATCAACGCATTGCATTCCTGTGTCTTCTTGACCGCGCCACACGCGAGCAGGAACACGACGATGCCGAAGAACGCAACCAGGGCGAAGCGGTTTTGCATTGCGGGACCTCCCGGGGACAACTTGGGTTCTTCACTCCATAGCAGCGCCACGCGGGAAATCCTGACGAAAAAGTGCCAAAATCGGCCGCGCCGACCGGCGCCGGGAGCGGGCTCTCGCCCCTCCGTGACGACCGCTGGCGCGCCGGCTGCGGGAATGCCGGAAACTCGTCCCGTTTCTGGACCGTCCGCTCACCCAAAGCAGGGGTTCAGCGGGTCCCCATCGTCACGGCACGGGCGCTTCGGGGCCGTGCCCGCGGGGGGGCGCTTCCCGCTCGGCAGGTGGCCGGCGGCCGGACGCATGCCAGCGGGCGGCGTCGAAGCGGCCTTGGGATCCGACTCGACAGCTCTGAGTCTTCGCTTGAGCTCACGCACCTCACCCTCCAGCTGCTCTTCGCGCTGATTCGCTTCGCTGGCGAGACGTTCCGCGTAGTCCGCCCGCTGTTGTTCGGCGCTGACCAGCTTGCGGTACTCACTCTGGACGCGCTGTTGCGCGGGTAGGAGCTTTCCAAAGTAGATACCGAAGGCGATCGCCATGGCGGTCAGCGCGACCGCAACGCTGGCGATGGTCAGTGCACGGTCGCGTCGGTTTCGACGTCGTTGTCGGAGCTGCGCGAGCTTGCACTCGTGCTCGTGCTGCCGAGCGAGCAAGGCCAGACGTGACTTGGCCTCGGCCCCGATGCGGACACGTTCCACCTCAGCCTGCACCCGTGCAGCGGCGCGCGCGTCCTCGTCCCGCCTGCTGGCCTCCTCACAAATGCGCCGTCGCTCGGCCTCGATGGCACGCAGCTTCTCCGCTTCTCGCTCCACCCTGACCTGGTCGGCTCGTGCGGCCTGGGTCTGCCGCACCCTCTCTCTCGTGCGCGCCGCTTCGGCATCGACACGGCTGCGCTCGATATCCATCAGGCCCTTGAGTGAAAAGAGCATGGAGCTGTCTCGGAGCTCGGCCATGAGCACCTACCTCCTGACCGTGCGGCGACCGTGGGGCAGGGCCGCGCGTCTGCCTGCTGAGACAAACCAGCACGCCTGCGGCTTGGCCGAAAAAAGCACACGCAGCACCAAACGCCCGCGAGCAACGCTCGCGCGCCTCTCCAAACCACTCCGCCACCCCCGCTGCTCCACCCCCACTCGTGCCCTCACACGCGCCACCGCCGCACCATGGAACCCGCTGCTGGGTAGCGGATCGACGTCCGGCTACGTGCGGGTGCCCCCCGGTTGGGCATCGGCACCGTCGTCGCCATAGAACGTCCGCCCACTGGAGGCCAGTTCGAGCAGCAACGGTGCCGGCGCGAACCGCGAGCCGAGTTGCTGCTCCAGATTGCGCAGGCGGCGGACGATCTCCTCCGCCCCCACTTCGTCGACGTACCGCAGAGGACCACCACGAAACGGTGGAAAGCCCAAACCGAAGATGGCGCCCAGATCCGCGTCTCGGGCACAGTGCACGACGTCCTCCGCACGGCACATGACCGCCTCATTCACCATTCGCAACGCGCAGCGCTGCACGATCTCGCCCGCCGGGAGCTGCGTGCGCGGCCGCACCCCGACCAATGGATAGACCGCAGCGTCGACCTTGGGCCGACCGCGCCCGTAGACGTAGAACCCACGCCGACTCTTTCGCCCCAGGCGTCCGTCTTGGATCATCCGCTCCAGCGACTGAGGTGGCGCTAGTCTCTCGCCATGAGCCTCGCGCAGCACGCCGGTAACCTTCTGGCACACGTCGATGCCTATCTCGTCGAGGAGCGCCACCGGCCCCATCGGAAATCCCCAATCGACCAGGGTGTCGTCGATACGCTCGATGGGGACTCCCTCGGCGAATAGGTAGGCCGCTTCGCTCAGGTATGGGGCAAGAATGCGCGTCGTGTACATTCCCACTCCATCCCGCACCACGATGGGGGTCTTTCCCTGGCGCTTACCCAATTCGACACAGGTCGAGATCACCCAGGGAGCGGTCCGATCGGCGGCGACCACTTCCAGCAGCGGCGTGCGGTGCACCGGAGAGAAGTAGTGGAGCCCGACGACACGCTCCGGCGCATCGACAGCGTCGGCAATCCTACCGATGGGAAGGGAGGAGGTGTTCGAGGCGATGATGGTTTCGCGTGAACAAGTCGCAGCGACCTGCTGCACGACCTGCCGTTTCAGTTCGAGATCCTCCGGCACCGCCTCGATCACCACCTCGCAGAGGTCGAACCCGACATAGTCGAGAGTGGGAGAGACCTTCGACAGCATGACTTCTCGCTCCAGCGGCGACATGCGAAGCTGCTCCACTCGCCGATCCGCTAGATCCCGAATCGTCCGCAGGCCTCGGCCCAGGGAGGCTGCGTCCTGATCCCGAATGCGGACGCTGAGCGCAGCGCGCTCTGCGGTCACGTACGCGATGCCCGCTCCCATGACGCCAGCCCCGACGACACCGACCGAGGAAACCGGTCGCGCCTCGACTCCGGCCTCCGTGACGCCCGAGTCCCGCTTGAGCTCGCGCTGCAGAAAGAAGAGTCGAATCAGCTGCGCGGCCTGAGGGCTGGTCACCAGCTCGCCGAAGGCCTTGGCCTCCGCCTCGAGCCCACGCTTCATGCCGTGGGACATCCCTTCGCGCACGACGTCCAGGATACGCTCTGGTGCCGGGTAGTTGCCGCGGGTCTGGTCTTGCACGCGTCGACGCGCGCGAGACAGCACGGCGGTCCGCGCCAAGAGGTTGTCTCCAGCTCGAAGCTTGGTCGCGTCGCGCATCCCGAAGACGCCATGCAGCGTGCGTCTGCGCCGCGGCCCGGAGCCGCGCGCCAGGCGGAGCGCCAGGTCCGCAGCAACGTCCAACAAGATCGGCTTGGCGACGACCTCGTCCACCAAGCCGATGCGCTTGGCCTGAGCCGCATCCACCTCTCGACCAGAAAGCATCATCTTTAGCGCGGCAGGCAGTCCGACGAGACGAGGCAACCGTTGGGTTCCACCCAACCCTGGCAGGAGCCCCAGCTTGACCTCAGGCAGTCCCAATCGGGTGAGCGAATGGCTCGACGCAACTCGCCCATGACACGCAAGAGCCAGCTCCAGCCCGCCCCCGAGGCAGCGCCCGTGAATGGCAGCCACCACCGGCCGCGAGAAGCGTGCCACGCGATCCATCACCGCGTGACCCAAGTGCGCAATCTCCGCGCCCTCACTGGCAAAGCGCACGCTCTCGAGCACTCTCAGATCCGCCCCGGCAACGAAATGGTCGTGCTTGCCGGAGGCCAGCACCGCTGCACGGTACCCGTCTTCGCGCTCGACCTGATCCAACAACCGATCCAAGTCGTCGATGAAGCTCGCCTGCAGCACGTTGAGGCGCCGTCCGGGCACATCGATGGTGACCAGAGCCACACCGTCTGGGCGCGACTCCAAGCGCAGAGGGCCAAACCAGGTCGGGGCGCCCGCGGACTCGGAGTCACTCACGCTGCCGCCTCCAGCACGAAAGCGGCTCCAAGTCCTCCCGCCGCGCAGGTCGTGCACAGCGCCAACTCCCCCCCTCGCCGCCTCAGGTCGTGCAGAACCTGCAGGATCTGGCGCGCTCCGGTGGCAGCAAACGGATGCCCAATGGAAAGCGAGCCGCCGGAAACGTTGAAGCGATCCCAGTCGATGACTCCGATGCGCTCCCCCCTCCCGAGCTGGAGCGCCGCGAAGGTCGCGCTCTCGAAGGCTTGGGTGTTACTGAGCACTTGGGCGGCAAATGCTTCATGCATGTCGACGAGGTCCATATCGCTGAGCTTCAACCCAGCTCGGTCCAGAGCCAATGGGGTGGCGTACGCTGGACCCATCAGCAGCTGGCCAGACGGGTCCAGCGCCGCGAACGCATAGCTCTTGAGATAGCCGAGCGGCTGCCGCCCCTCGGCGCGAGCTTTCTCCTCGCTCATCAGCAGCAGGGCGCTGGCACCGTCGGTGAGGGGCGAGCTGTTTCCGGCGGTAATGGTGCCATGTTCCCGATCAAACACCGGCGCCAGCTTCGCGTACGAGTCGAGATTGGAGTCCCTGCGGACCAGATTGTCTTCGGTCACCGCGGCGTAGCTCGGCGGAACGAACACCTGCATCACTTGCTCGCCGAAATGCCCCGCCTCCCAAGCACGAGCCGCATGCGTGTGACTGCGGTGCGCGTACTCGTCCTGTGCCTGCCGGGTGATCCCGTTCTCCTTGGCCATCTGCTCGGCGCTCTGTCCCATGGTGAGCCCGGTAGTGCGTTCCCGGATGGCCATGGGGACCGGGCGCAAATCGCGTAGCTTGATCCCCGAAAACGCTGCCATTCGCCGCCGCAAGGACTTGGCCTTGTGCGCGCGCATGAGCGCGTCCCGCAACCGAGACGTGACCCCGACGGGAATGTCGCTGGCGCTGTCCGCGCCGCCCGCTATGCCACAGTCGACATGGCCCGCCCCAATGGACTCAGCCAGATTCGCCGTCGACTGATAGCTGGTGGCGCAGGCCCGCGACACGCTGTACGCATCCGTCCGGGGCGAGAGCCCGGCCGCGAGCGCGACGTCCCGGGCGAGGTTGTGCCAACCGAGAGACGGCACGACCTGACCAAACACCAGCTGTCCGATGTCCTCCGGGGCCACTGAGCAGCGCTGCACCAGCTCTGTGACCACGAGCTTGCCCAAATCCAGGGCAGTGAGCTGCTGGTAGACTGTGCCTTGCTTGGCAAAGGGGGTGCGCAGCCCCGAAACGATAGCGACTCGTCGGGTACGATGGCCCATGGTTTACGATACTCCTGAAGCAGAGGGGACGACGCGCCAGATGCCTTTTCGGGGGAGATGAGGGGATAGAGTCCAGGTCGCCAGCCTGTCAAGTGCCGGGGGTTGGGCCTCATCCTTGATCCATGTTTCGGCGGCCGCCAGCGACCGCCGAAACATGGATGGTT
>CAZSVU010000104.1:0-19965 GCA_964610275.1 uncultured Polyangiaceae bacterium
ACCGCGCCGTTGGTCACCGAGGCTCGGATTTCCGGCGCCGACCGCCCCCGCCCCCCGTCGGCTCACGGCCACGTCGGTGCGGGCGTCAGCGGTCGCGCGGACCCAGCCGCGGGCCGTGCCGACAGGCTACCGATCCACCATAGCCAACCACCACCCGCCCTCGACGTGGACAGCCTTCCCCTGCCTTCGGTCCCGAGCAGCGCGCCGCCACCCGGATCAGATGGAGCCAGTGCACGCTCCGCGACCGACGCGAGCGCCTCGTTGACGTCGGTCGTCTCGACACAGATCTCGGAGGTCCTCCAGCGAGCGCCCGCACCAGCACCGGGAACGGCGCTGTCCGCGGCGGCCTCGGCGCCAGTGGTGTTGACCGCAGCGAGCGCCGTCGCACCGCCCGCAGCACCCGCGGTGCTCGCAGCACCCAAGCTGGTCGATGTCACGCCGCTCAGTCTCGTGGTGGAAACCGTGGGAGGATTCTGCGACGCGATCATCCAACGCAACGCCCCGGTCCCGTGCGAGCAATCCCGAGTGTTCGTGACCGCTACGGATGGGCAGACCGCAGTCAGAGTGCGAGTGGCCCAAGGCATCTCGGCGAAGTTCGCCGAGAACACCCTGCTCGGCGAGGTACTCCTAGACGCCCTTCAGCCAGCGCCCCGTGGACAGGTGCAGGTGGAGGTTACGTTCTCGTTGAACACGGACGGAATGCTCTCGGTAGGCGCGGTCGACGTCGCCACCCAGCGCGCAACCACCGCCCGACTACGCCTCGACGGTCTGCCGGACGCTGACGAAATCGCGCGACTGCAGAAGCGACATGCTGCGTTGCCCACGATGTGACCCACCGACTGCCCGCACCGCCGCGCTCTGAGGAGTGGACGGCCCTTAAGCCGGAGCGCCCCGCGGCCGTCCTGAACCCTACCTGGGCACTTGCGTCTCCGGCCCCGACGCCCAAAAGTCCCGGGAGCGGTGGCAAGAGCCGCACTGGAATCAGCCTAGATCGAAATTTGGCGCGTCGGAATCTGTAGTCCTCGCGGCTATTAGTGGTAAAACAGTCAGACTGAACCCTCAGCGCTCAGACAAGTCCAGGAGATCGATTCGCTAGGCTAGACGTACCTCCTGGTAATGTTTGAAGAAATTGTGTACCCACGGGCTCACGGGCCCGTCCGGGCGCTGGATAGGTACTCAAAAGGTGCAACGTGAAGATCTCCTGCCCCTCGTGCAGCGCTAAGTACTCGATCGCCGACGAGAAGGTAAACAACCGCCTTGCCAAAATCCGATGTCGCAAGTGCGGTGCAACCATCGTCATCGATGGCAAGGTCAATCCGCCATCGGTCACCACTGCGGACGGCAGTGGAGGAGAAACCCACGGGGGAGCAGCGGCAGAAAGCCCTGCAGGGGGCGGGGCTACTTACTCGGTCGATTTCGCGGACAACGACCAACGAAACATGACGGTGGCTGAAATCGCCGCTGCCTATGGCACCGGCGAGGTCACTGCCGAGACGTTCGTCTGGGCAGACGGTTTCGACGACTGGAAACCGCTGGGCGAGGTCAGCGAGATCGTCGAGGCGCTCCATTCCAAGCCAGCGTCGATACCCCCTCGCGCCTCTGGCACAGGCAGTTCGCCGTTTGCCGCAGCCGCAGCGCCAGCCGCAGTTGCAGGAGCAGACCTGTTCGGCGGAATCGAGAAGGCCGGCAGTGAAGAGGACGTCACCACGAGTGCTCCACCCGAAGAGCCGCTGCAGAAGCAGGTACCCACCGGAGCACGCAACGAGTCTTCTGTGCTGTTCTCGCTGTCGGCACTCACTGCTTCATCGCCTTCGAATGACCGGGTCGGCGGCGGTGGCATGAGTGGCATCGCGGATAGCACCAGCTCGAGCAACGATGATTCAGGCCTGATCGATCTGAAGGCGATGACCGCGGCCGCTGCTGCGGGTGACAAGGGTGCAGCCGCGCCGGCAGCACCCGTCGCACCGCTCGGGATGGCCGCACCGCTCGGGATGGCCGCGCCGCTCGGCGGAACGGTTCAATCGACCATTGCCACCGTCGACTACCCGCAGCCGAAGCCCAAAAATGGGCTGTACATCCTCGGCGGAATGGCCGCAGCCGCAGCCATCATTGCGGGAGCCATCATCGCCACGGGCAGCAAGGAAGAACCCGCTCCCCAACCGGCGGCGGCACCGACCCCGATCGCGACCCTCCAACAGATGCCCACCTCGAAGGACAAGGACGAAGACGAGGACGAGGACGAGGCCAAGGCCCCGGCGACGGGAACGGCCGAAGATGAGGACGCTCCAAAGAAGAAGGACTACACGGCCGCGCAAAAGGCCGCTTGGGCGCGTGCGGCGCGGCGCAAGGCTGCCGCCTCCAAGTCATCGGGCTCCAGCACCAGCAGCGGTTCGACGAGCACGACCTCCTCCAAGCCGAAGAAGAAGCCCAAGCCCAAGAGCAAGTGCGGCTGTTCGCCGGGCGACCTGCGCTGCGCCATGCGCTGCGCCGCTGGCGGCTGATCCAGCATCGCGATCTGTGATTGCGCACACTGGCGGCAGTGGCTCCATTGCGCCACTGTGAATTCGACGCACGGTCGGTCGGTGAGCTAGCGCGCGAGTGGGGCGGGCACCTCCAACGACACGGAACCCCGTGGGGCGTAGCGCTCGAACAGGGTCCCTCGTCGATCCGTGATGCCCAGCCGCATGAGGCCGTCCGCGCGAACAAACGCAAACGGGGCACGGGGCACCGGAGCGGGCTCCCCCATCGGTACCACGTACACCAGCACTGGCTCCGTCTCTTTGGCAACCCGCTCGGGTGCATTCAGACAGCTCAGCGCGACGGAGCCATCTGGTTCCTCCTCTGCGCACCGCCCCAGCACACGGGCATCAGCCTCCGGATCGCCTGACGGAACCGTCTGCAGCAAGCGTGCCGCTGCACGGCGCACGATGGCGGAGGGATCTCGAACCAAGAGCGTCCGTGCGTGAGCCTCGGGGCAGCGCAGACCGGCCACCGCCAGACCGAACAGCGCATTGGCACGCACGTAGCTGCGCGGGTCGGACAGCGTCCGGCAGAGAGGCTGCGCGACGCTGGCCGAAGTGCGGGACGCCAACCGCGCCAGCGCGGCTGCTGCGTTGCCAGCGGCCGCGACGTCTCGATCCGCCAACAGTGCCGCCAAGCGACCCGCCTCAGCCTTGTTGGCCACCTCTCCCAACGACCAAATGGCATTGGCACGCACCGCACCGTCCACGTCACCGGACAGCCGCCATAGTTCCTCAGCTGCGTCCGGATGCCCGGCCAAGCTTTCCGCAACCTTGGCCCGGTCGGCGACGGCAACGGTACCGCGTGCGTAGGCCACCAGGCGTCGTGCCGCGAGCGGCTGCGACGACATCCCGATCGCTTCGATGAGAGCATCGCGCTCCGCGTCGCGGCTCCGCTTCATCAGTGCCACCGTACGTTCGATCAATCGCGGATCGCGCGCACGCGACAAGGCTCCCCCCAGGGCGATGGCCGTGGCCACGCGGTCCTGCTCGGCTTCGCGCTCGAGCCGATCGAGCAGCGCAAGTGCCGCGGCGCCCGATGCACTTCGCCGCAGGGCCACAGCTGCAGAGAGACGCACGCCGGCTTGCTCGGCCTCGAGCGCCTCCAGCATCACCAGATCGTGACCCGACGGTCCGAGCATTCCCAGTGCATCGAGGGCGGCTGCGCGCAGCCGCACGTTGTCCGCGTCCTCGGCCAAAGGCACCAAGGCCTTGGCCGCCCGAGGGGACGCGGTTCGCCCCAGCAACGTGACCAGCGCGACCCGCTCGGCCTCGCCGGCTCCGGCCGCGTCGAGTGCGCGAGCGATCGGGTCCACCGCTCTGCCGTCGGGACGGTGTGGCTCCAGCAACTCCACCGCAGCGTCAATCGAAGCCCGTCGCACCCGAGGCTCAGGATCCGACAGGTACTCCAGTACGGTCGGTAGCCGGGCCGGATCTCCGAGGACTCCCAACGCGCGGAGCGCGGCGTGCGGACGCACGATGCCGCGGCGAACAGCTTCCGAAATGGCCGGTCCTGCCGGCTCGGCTCCAATTTCGCCCAGCGCGAGGGCGCATCCGTCGGCGAGATCTGCGTCGGGCTGACCGACCAGGCATTGAAGCAGACGGGGAATCGCAGCCGCGCCGACCTGTGTCAGCGCCTCACGAACGGAGGACTCATTGGAGGTGGGATCATCGCTCGCGAGCGCATCGACCAGTGCGTCCAATCCCTCGGGGGAACCGGTGCGCGCCAATGCGTCAAGTGCTGCCGCTCGGACGTCTTCCTTCGGGCCCTCCTCCAACAGCGACAGAATCGACGGGGTCGCTTCCGCGGCCTGCAGCCTACCGAGTGATTCGAGAGCCGCCACCTTGACGTCGTCCTGACTGTCACGCAAAGCCAACACCAACGCACTGGCGGCACGCACATCACCCAGCCTGCCGAGGGCAGTAACGACCCCCAAGCGCACCAGCGCCCGGGAGTCTTGCACCTTGCCAATCAAGGGAACCACAGCGCTAGGGTCTCGCAGCCGTGCCAACGCGGAGATCACGGCCCGCTGCACCTGGGGCATGGTGTCATCGAGATGTCCCAGCAGGGGCATGGAGGCATCGGGATGCCCCGAAGCGCCCAGCGCCGCAGCAGCCGCCACCCGGACCTCAGGGTCCGGGTCGCCCAGCACACGACCCAATACCGGAATGGCGCGGGGGCTCGGCGCCACCCGGAGCAACTCCGCCGCCGCCAGCCGCAGCCGTCGGTCGGGCGCGTTCAGCCAGGGAACCACGAGCTCGTTGGCCCCGGTGATCGGGACCCGAAGCGCCGCCTCGACCGCCGCCAGCCGCACTTCCACATCCGCGTCGCTGAGCGCCTTGGGGACCAGGCGACGGACCACGGACGGCGGTAGCCCCGCCAGCCGGGCCGCCGCTTCCCGCCGCACCTGAGCATCCGAGGAACGCAGCTGCTTCTCTATGTGCTCGACGGTGTTCGGCCAGATGAAGGCCCCGGCCGGTTGTCCCAGGAGCAGGAGCGCCACGCTCAGCAACAGGAAGGGGTTCCGCACGCGCCCAAGCTAGCAGATCCCCACCTCGCTGGCGGACCATTGGCAGCGGTGCAGTTGACGATTGCTGACCGGCACGGTCCTTGCTACGTGCCGGCCCTATGAAACAACCAGAGTCCATCGCGGCCAAGGACGGCAAGGTCGCCGTCCTGCTCCCAGGTCTGGGGGCGGTCGCAACAACGTTCATCGCTGGCTGCTTGCTTGCGCGCAAAGGCCTCGGTCTTCCCATTGGCTCTCTCACGCAGATGGGGACGATCCGTCTCGGAAAGCGAACCGACGATCGCGTGCCGATGATCAAGGATCTCGTGCCCCTCGCGGATCTCGACCAACTCGAGTTCGGAGGGTGGGACCTGTTCCCCGACGATGCCTACCAGTCCGCCAGCCATGCCCAGGTGCTCGACGCCTCCCACTTGGAGCCAATCCGGGAGGAACTCAGTGCCATCAAACCGATGCCAGCGGTGTTCTACCCGGAGTACGTCAAGCGACTCCACGGAACCCACGTCAAGCAGGCGGCGAACAAAGCGGAAATGGTGGAAGCGCTGCGCAGCGATATCCGCCAGTTCATCGAGCAGCGTGGGTGCGCGCGCGCGGTGGCCGTCTGGTGTGGCTCGACCGAGGTCTACATCGAACCCAGCGAGGTCCATCAATCCGTGGAGGCGTTCGAGAAAGGCATGTTGGAGAACCACCCGAGCATCAGCAACTCGATGCTCTATGCGTGGGCCTTCATCAAGGAAGGCATTCCGTACGCCAACGGTGCACCGAACCTGAGCGTGGACTTTGCAGCCGCACACGAGCTCGCCAAACAGACGGGCACTCCCATCGCGGGCAAGGACTTCAAGACCGGCCAGACCTTGATGAAGACCATCCTCGCTCCCGGCATCAAAGCGCGAATGCTGGGCCTCCGAGGCTGGTTCAGCACCAACATTCTGGGAAACCGCGATGGTGAGGTCCTCGACGACCCGGGCAGCTTCAAGACCAAGGAGGTCAGCAAGCTCGGTGCCCTCGAGTACATACTCCAACCCAAGGTCTATCCCGACCTGTACCGAGACCTCTATCACAAGGTCCGCATCAACTACTATCCGCCGCGCGGAGACTCGAAGGAGGGGTGGGACAACCTCGACATCTTCGGGTGGCTCGGCTACCCGATGCAAATCAAGGTCGACTTCCTGTGTCGCGACTCGATCCTGGCAGCCCCGATCGTGTTGGATCTGGCACTGCTCCTCGATCTGGCCAAGCGGGCCGGTTTCTGCGACGTGCAGGAGTGGCTCAGCTTCTACTTCAAGTCTCCCATGACCGCACCCGAGCTCTATCCGGAGCACGATCTCTTCATCCAGATCGCAAAGCTCAAGAACACGCTCCGGTGGATGGTGGGAGAGGAGCTCATCACGCACCTGGGCAGCGAGTACTACGACTGAATGAGCGACCGCGACGGTCGCTCACCGGTTGGGTTTGCGCCGCACACGGGTGGGGTGCGGTGGGGCCCCACCTGTGGGGTCTGGCGATGATCCCAGAAGGGCAGCCGGAATCTGTCTCGAGCTCGCTGCTCTAGGCCAGGCCGCCACGACGGCGCGCGAGCCAGTGCACGCCCAAGGCCAGGGCGGCAGCGACCGTCCAGATCCACGGTGGCACCACCGGCGAGACATGGCGCTCCGCAGCAATCGGCGTTGGCTCGGGCAGCGGCAGATCTCCCACCGAGTCAGCCGTCACGGACCGACCGCCGGTGATTTCAGCAATGCTCTGCAAGAGCTCCGGATCCGGACGCGAATCGCTCCAGGCCTCGCCTCCCCGCTCGCAGGCAAAATCGTACCGGGTCGGCGGGGCCGCTCCCACCCGTACCCGGGCCGTGTAGCCGCCCGGCGACAGCCGCCCGATCGGGATCTCCGCTGGACCGCCTTCAGGTGACTCGATAGTCCGGGTCGTCGGTGCCTGGCCGGCAACGCCCAATCGCTCGAGAGTCAGCGTGATGTCGCCGCTCATGCCAGGGATGGGGGTCAGACGCAGCTTGCTCGGCTTGCCCCCAATGCACTCGCCGACCAATTCTGCCCGCGCCCCCTCGTAGCGAGGATCGCGCATCAACCACCCCAGCAACCCCTCCCAAGCTGCGCCGTATGCGCGCCCCGCCGCGCGGGCGGCGAACTCCCCAAAGGCAAGCCGATGGGTCCCATCGACACCCAGGGCGATGCTACGCCCGTCGCCGGCCTCGCCAAGCGCCAAGACAGGCATCGGCCGCAGCTTGGCACGCAGCTTCGGGTGCTCCCACAACACGATCGCGCCCTCCCGCGCCTCACCGAACGTGTTCACTCCAGGCAAGGCCGGCAAATCATCGTCGAACAGCTCACGGAGCCGCCGAAGCACCGGGGCCACTTTGCCCGCGTCGGTATACGCCGGCACGAACTCCGCCGTGTCGAACGGCTTCGCTGCCTCGGGCAATCTCACCGGCAGCACTCTGTCCAGCGCCGTATCCGCATAGCGTCCGCCGATGAAAGATGACTCGCCGCCGACCATGATCAGTCCCCCGCCAGCCTCGACATAGCGAGCCAGCGCGGGCAGATGCTGCTTGAGCTTGTACTCGACCGCGTCGATATCTTGCAGGATCACCGCATCGAAGCTCGGCAGGTGCTGGGTGAACAACTCGTCCACCGGAAAGGGGATGAGGGCCAACTCGGATTCATCCGCCAACGGCTTGTCCATCTCGCTGCGCAGAATGAAGAATGCCACCAGATCCACGGACTCGTCCGCCTTGAGCCACATCCTGAGCGCACGCACGTCGTAGCTCGGTCGCCCGGCAACGTGGAGTAGGCGCACGCGTTCACGGGCCACCTCGAAGGCGAGCGTGCGCGTGTCGTTCTCCGGGATCTGATCCCCCTCCGGACTGTCGATACTGATCTGTACGACTCGAGCGCCGGCGCGTTCCAGTGTGACGCGGAGCTCGATCACCCCCACGCCACCCTCCAGCTTGGCGATGCCACTCGCCAGCAGAGCTGGCTTCACGCCGTGACGGAGCTCGCGCACGGCTACTGGTACGGTGGAGCAGTCCAATCCGCCGGCGCACCCGATCTCCAATGTCAACGCGAGCGGCTGATGCGCGACCGCCGCCCCGGCGGCGCGGACGGCGCGAATGCTCGCGTCAGCCGGAGTCTCCGGAGCCACGAGCACCGTGTGCACGGGCACCCCCAAGCCACCCACGTCCCGCCGCAGTGCCGCATCATCGCCGGCTCGGTTGGGACGACTCAAACGGCCGTCACTCACCACCACCAGGACCTGTGGCCGCTCGCCGGCCGTACGCTGCAGGCTGGTCAGCGCTGCCACCAGGTCACTCTCCACCGTCGAACGCTGCAGCGCCTCGGCCGTAGCGTCTTCGGACGCGAGCGGGCTGGGCGCTCCTTCACCAAAGCCCAGGACGCTCAGACGCGACTCCCGAAATCGGCGGCGTAACTCCCGCACGGCCCCGAGCGCCACCTCCCGACGCGTGGTCTCGTCGACCGGAATCTCGAGTCGGCGCGACTCGTCGACGAGCACCACGACACGCGGACCCACCAGGCTACCGCGCGTCGTCACCCAAACCGGCCGAAGTATGGCCCCCAGCAGCAGCACTGCCGCCGCGATGCCGCTCAGCGCGATCAGCACACCGAAACGCTCGCGCCGTCGCAGCTCGAAGCCGAGCCAGATCAGAGAGATCACGGCAGCAGCTGTTGCCGCCACCACGACCAGAGCCGACAGATCGTCCGTTACGGCCCAGCTTCTCGCGATCATGGCAACCGACGGGCACGCCTGCGCATCAGCCAGGGTGCATGAACTTGATCGTCCTTGTAGTCGGAGCAGAGCAAGTACATCGCCAGGTTGACCGCCAGGCGGATGGCGTACTCGCGCTGCCGAAATCCGCCCGGCGATACCTCCAGCGCCCACGAGCCACCTCTCGTCCGAGCCAACGCTCCCAGCAGGTCGTGTGTCGAGAAGATCACCTGCGCATTACCACCGCGCACGATGGCCTCGAGATGTGGTGGTCCAAGGACTCGGCCTACCGGACGATCGATGAGGTAGAACGTCTTGTGAATGACGTGGCTGGTGTCCAGCTTGACCACCGGGGACTCGGGAAGCACACGTGCGAGCTCGCGCCTCACCGAGCGCCCAAACGCACCGCGCTCCGGATCGTTGTCGTCCACCACGATCATCCCCCCCAAGCGGAGGAAGCGCTGGAGCCCGCGGAGCTCGGATCGAGAAAGCGGCGCCAGTTCGGAATCGCCAGCCCAAATCGCGAACGGCTCTGCCAACAACTGTGGCTGGTCTGCCGCTACTCGAGTCGCCACCAGCCGTCCGGGCGCACTGGTGCGACGGATGAGCTCCCACGCCCAGCGGCCGGGGGCCGTGGCGCGCGTGTCGTCGAGTCGCCGGCCTCCCACTCCCAGCACTCTCGGGTGAAAGGCCCCAGCCTGCCCAAAAGCACGCGCCCCCGCAGGTGCCAGCAGCGTTGACGCGGCGCCTGCCAGGAGCGTGCGCCGCGTCAGTCGAAGTCCTCGACCCGCCACACGCCCGCCTCTCGTTTCAAGGTGACCGAGTGACCACCCGGGACCTCGACCTGCGCCGTATCCCCCTTCACCTTCACTTCCAGCGTCTCCGGCTGATCCAGCCCCTCGACCAGGGAGCGCATGTCGTTCTCGACCGCGCTGCGGGACTCGCTGGTCAGGACCCGCACCAGTCCCGAGTAGCTCCGTCTCGCCAAGGCCTGCCGGAGCTCGTCCAACGCCTCTGCGGGAGTCCGCGCGCCGGCGGGAAGCGCCGCGACCGCATTGATCTTGAGCACACCGTCTTGGAGCACCAACTCGGCCTGCTCGCCATCTGCATACCGCACCACAGCCTCGGTGTGCGATGCAGTTTTCCCGGAGGCCAAGGCCCTACCGTGCTGGCGCAACTCCCCCCGAGTGTCGGCGACGAGCTTGCGGACTCCCTCCTGGCCGTAGTTGCGCCGAGCGTCACTACTCAGCATGCCGTAAATCGCATCCGCGTCTCCTCGCTGCTCGGCCTCGGCATAGGCTGTCGCGGCCGCACGCGGATCCGGTATCGCCGGCCGTGAGCAGGCCGCCAGGAAGGTGATCGCGAGCCAGGGAGAGACAGCGCGGCGCATCTAGGATGGAGAGCTACCGAATGCCGGTTCGATTGGCAAACCCACGCTGCTTTCGTGCGGGTTTTTGGTTTCCTGCGCTGGCGGCCTGAGAGCCCGTGGCCACCCCCGGCGGGCCGGCTGCCCCTTCGTTCCACCGCCCCAATCGCCGGGCGAGTTGCCTAGGAGCCAGAGTGCAATTGGGCTACTGATCGGAAACAACCCGGGTGCCCACGGAGCGCGGCAGCACGCGCTGGTACTGAAAATGACCGAAACCGTCCGCCTACACAGCATTCGCCGGTTGCTCGGCGTCGGGACGGCCGGCACGGTTCTGGGGATCGCGCTCAGCACGGGCACGTCACAAGTCGGGCCAATCCTGACGGTCGGCTCGTGGCTGCTACTTCTGACCGCGCTACACCGGTTCGGCCGAACCGGTCCGGACTCGCCGGCTGGCAGGTCGCGGCCGCACCGCCGCCGCCGCAGCCGCCGCACCGGCTGATCCCGGCACGCCCCCGTTCTGGTGCTCCGTCCGACAAGTCGCGCGTCGCTGCGCCGTGGCCAGAACACCCAATCTTCTGGGGCACCTTCGGTGCCGTGTGCCGCGTCCTCGAGAGCGACCGTGACAGCACGAGACACGCAGCGGCCAGCGATTCTCGGTCGTTTCCTACCGGACACTGCACTAGGTTTCGCTGCGCAGCACCGCGATGCCGACGCGCTTGCCGAGCAGCGGCATTCCCTTGACCGCCAGTCCATAGCCGCGACCGGTGATTTCCAGCGTGGTGCCGAACCTGCCACTGTCGTCGAGCTTGGACAGCGGGTCGAGCTTGCCCACCTCCTCCTGACTCACCAGAGACGTGACTGGTGCACCGTAGACAGTCTTGTCTACGACCACGAACACGTAAACCAGTGGCATCTTGTCATACTCGCCCAGCGCCAACTTCAGCTTGCTCCTCAGGTGAAACTCGAGCCGATAGGCGTACGCGGACCAGGACCACCCGCTCACGTACAGGCCCTTGGTCTCGCCGGCCACCTTGACGGGCTGGGCGACCACCCACTGCCCGTCGGGCTTCCCCTTCACGCCGCTGGCTTCCTCCATCGCGCCATGGGTTTCGACGTACTTGCCCGCCAGCGCTTGCTTCAGCTCGGGGAAGACTTTGAACAGCGGCTTCCCCGCCATTCGGTCCTGCTCCTGATCCGTTCGAATCACCACGCCATCTCGACCGGTGACGCCAAAGAACGTGCTCTTGGCGACGCGGAGGTCCTGGGTCTTGTCGCGGGCCCGTTCCAGCGCCTTTCTCGCAGGCTCCGCCAGCTCCTCCCGGGGCGCCTGCTGGGCAAACAGTGGGGTCAGTTGCGCCACCGCAGCAGGCATGCCCTTGCGCACTTCCTCCACGTCACCCTGAACGATTTCGATCAGGGACTCCACGTGCTCGCGAGCATTCCGCTCGCTCACCAGCTTGGTGTCCTTGCACCCGGTCAGCCCGAGCGACACGACACCCGTGACCACCAGCCCCAACACCGCCAATCCGGTTCCGAATGCTCTTCGCCGCATCGCAATCCAGCCCATCCTTAGTGTGATCTTGACGTCGAACACGTTCCGAACCGTGGGCCGGAGCGCGCTCCTCGTCACCAGTTCTGGCAGGGCCCGAAGGTAGCGGCACGTTCGTCAAATGAGAACTACCGATCCGGGAAGCGCACGAGCGCTCCGACCGCTGGGAGTCTCACGGTCGTCGCCGTCATGGCGGTCCGGCCTCGCCTTGGGCTCGAGCTGGGCCTCGCGGGCTCGAGCTGGGCCTCGGGCAACTCACCAATCAGCGTTTCCGGTGGTGGCGAGCGCCGGGCACGAAACCGTCTCCAACCGCGCCTCAGCCCGAGCCCAACCAGCCCGAGCCCGATGTGCACAAGGCACGGCCTCCAGCGCCGCCCGCGCGGCGCGTGTGCAAGGTACCCCTCATCCGGAGCCCGGGCCGCCAAGCGCCAAGAGAAGGTTCCGAGCGAAAGGGACCAAGTCATGTTACTCTTGTACGTTGACGTTTTTGTAACCAGCAGTCGGATCCACCTAACCCCCCCAAGGCATCGTTCACATGGCTCCCCGCCGCTCGACCCTTCCCCCGCCACGTACCAACCGGCTCTCGGAAGCCCCCAGCGCGGCTCGCGACGCAGCACTGGGCCCGCTGTTGCGCGACTCCTTCCACGCACTGAGCAAGATGGTCTGCCCAGACGATCTGAGCGTCGTGTTCCAGCCGATCGTCCTGCTGGAGACTGGAGAGACGTTTGCGTACGAAGCGCTGGTTCGATGTCAGCTCTCGCAGTTCTCCCCACCCCCAGTCCTGTTCGAAAGAGCACTCGCCCTGGGCTGCGTGGGTCGGCTCGGCCGGATGATTCGAGAGATCGCCGTGCCCCTGTGCGCAGAGCGGCCGCTATTTCTGAACGTGCACCCGCAAGAGCTCAACGAAAGCTGGCTGATCCGTCCAGACGATCCCATCTTGACGCACGAGCACGACATCTTCCTGGAGATCACCGAGTCCGTACCGCTAACCCACTTCGACCGTTGCCTGGGGGTGATCCAGGAGCTGCGTGCACGCGGCGGCATCCACCTGGTCGTCGACGACCTGGGAGCCGGCTATTCCAACTTGAAGACCATCGCCGATCTGGAACCTCGGTTCGTCAAGCTGGACCGCGGACTGATTGCGGGAATCGACAAACGGCCTCGCCAACGGCAACTGGTCGCTGGCGTCGTGCGCATGTGCGAAGACCTGGAAGCCGACGTGGTCGCCGAAGGCATCGAGACCGTAGACGAATACGACGCGGTTCGTGACGCCGGGGCCACCTACGCTCAGGGGTTCTTGTTTGCCCACCCAGGTTTCCCTCTGCCCAAAGTGACCTGGCCACCGCTGCCGACCGTGAAGGACATGTCGGCCGCGGCCCACGCGCCCACGCTGATCCTTCGTCACACGCCGAACAACTGAGGCTCAGTTGACGTCGATCATGCGCAGGCTGATCATCACCAGAGCGTCGTCGCCGGGGTGCTTGCCCCAGATGCTGACGCCGTACCGCCCGGGGCGCCCCCGGTCGCTGAGCTCCACATCGATGCCAAACCGGTTTCCGTCGACTTCGACTGGCTTGGGTGTCTGATATCCTTTGGGGAAGTACAAAGCGTAGGGCTTTGGCACCTGATAGGTCCCGCGCTCGGACAAGCTCGCCGCCGGAAGTGGCTGCTGGGGGTCGATACGTGACAACCCCACACCGCCGAACTCCACCGGCTCGTGCACCGCGCCTTCCACACGAATACTGTCACCAACCTTGGCCGTCGCGGGTAGTGGCGCGTAGTCGCCGTACTGGTCCGTGAACTCCTGGGCCATACACGCCTGCGCGATTCCGACCGGCTTGGAGAGCCCCACGCCCAGATGGGTGTGACGTGCGGTGAGAATGTTCTGCCGGTGCCCGTCGTTGGGCGGCACCTCGTTGATGAATGCGCTCTCGATCTTCTCGAGCTCGGCCCGCTCGAAGACAGGGTTGGGATCCAAATCGCGAACCACGGCGTCAAAGAAACAGGCGGCGTTCTCTTGTGAGAAGTGCACCCCCCCCGCCCGGGCGTACCGCTGCTCCGGGACGGAGCCGTCCGAGCCCCAGTGGCCGGTGAATCCGCTATGCGCCATGTCATCGGCGTGGAACTGAGCGGCACGAGAAGCGTTCTCGTCCCACTCGACCGGTGGGAGCCCTGCCTCATCGCGGTCGCGATTGACCAGCGCCAAGACGAACTGCCTGGCCTCTGCCAGCGAGGCAGGACCGCTCGTCTGCAGCGGGTCGGCTGCCGGCCGACACCCGGCCAGCGCCGCAGATAGCAGGGCGCCGGCGAGAATCTGGGCCAGATGCAAAGAGCGGCACAGCACGAGGCGGTTATGCCACATTGCGGCCACCGGCCTCCACAGGATCGCAAAGCGTCACGGCGCGTCACAAACCCGGTGGACGTTCCCCGCACCGTGATTAAGCTGGGTGACTCTCACGGAGCACCAGAGAACCGCCATGATTGACCTTCCCGATCCGGGTCTGTACCGGACCACTCAGCCCCTGCCGGGCCACGAAGACCAGTTTCCGGCCGGCGTGCTGGTATACCTCGGCCAACCCCAGAACGGCGGCTCCAAGTTCGTCGTTCGGCCCGGCCAAAATCGCAAGAACCGCTGGTTCTGGGGCGACCCCACCACGCCGCTGCGCTCGCCCAGTTGGGGCAAGACCCTCCGGCAGTTGCCCGCCGAGGGGTTCTACACGCTTCCGCGCGCGCTCGAATTCGACGCCGGAGGTCGCTGGCTCAAGAACGCCATCGTGCAACTCGGCTACAACGATCAAGGTCAAGGTATCCTGTTCATTGCCGAACGACACGACGCCGATGACACCAACAGCCTGCGTTTCAGTGACCGGGGCTTGAGCATCGACGACGACCTGCTCGATGCGCTCGTGTGGGCGCCCATCCTGCCCATACGCGACGACTCGACCGAGTAGCGCGCCGGACCCCGACGTCGCCTGGGTCACCGCTTCTTCGGTAGCGGGACGGGAGTGTGCGCAAATAGTGCTGCCCAGAAGAAGTCTCGGTTCATCCTCGCGATGAAGTCGACGCTGACCTGTTTCGGGCACGCGGCCTGACATTCGAAGTGGTTGGTGCAGTGTCCGAAGCCCTCTGCGTCCATCTGCAGGACCATCCTGCGTACCCGGTCACTCCGCTCGGGTTGGCCTTGCGGCAGCAGCCCCAGGTGACTCACCTTGGCGGCCACGAACAGCGTGCTCGATGCATTGGGACAGGCGGCAACGCAGGCGCCGCAACCAATGCACGCGGCCGCGTCCATGGCGCGATCCGCGTGGTCCTTGGGAATGATGATCTCGTTGGCATCACGCGCACTCCCGGCTCGAGTCGTGATGTATCCGCCCGCCTGGATGATGCGGTCCAGAGCAGACCGGTCGACGATGAGATCCTTGATGACGGGAAACGCCTGTGCGCGAAACGGTTCAACGGTGATTTCGTCTCCGTCGCGGAAGTGCCGCATGTGCAGCTGACAGGTCGTGGTCGCTTTCAGTTGCCCGTGGGGAACGCCGTTGATGACCATGCCGCACGTTCCACAAATGCCTTCCCGACAGTCGTGGTCGAAGGCGATCGGCTCTTCTCCTTTCTCGATCAACTCCTCGTTCACCACGTCCAGCATCTCCAGAAACGACATGTGCTCGGAAATGCCCCGCGCGTCATAGCGCACAAACTTGCCGGGGCTGCGTGCGTCGGGCTGCCGCCAGACCCGGAGCTTGAGATTCATCGGCTTGGCCATCTACTTGTAGCTCCTCTGCGAGGGCTGCACCGCGGCAAACTCGAGCGGTTCGCGGTGGAGTAGTGCTTCTTGGTCGTCGCCGGCGAACTCCCACGCAGCCACGTAGCTGAACTTCTCGTCGACTCGTGCGGCCTCACCCTCCTCGGTGGTGTGCTCCTCCCGGTAATGACAACCCGCCGATTCATCCCGGTGCAACGCATCGCGACACATCAACTCTCCGAGTTCGATAAAGTCCGCTACGCGACCTGCCTTCTCGAGCGTCTGATTCAACTCCTGCCCGCTGCCGGTGACTTTCAGATTGGAGTAGAACTCCTCTCGAATTTCCGGGATCTTCGCCAAAGCCTGGCGTAGCCTGCTGGCATTGCGGGACATTCCACACAGATCCCACATCACATTGCCCAACTCACGGTGGAACGAATCCGGGGTGCGCTCTCCCCCAATCGAGAGCAGGCGCTCGATCCTCGCATCCACCCCCTCCACGGCAGTCGCAACGGCGGCGTCGCCGTCTGCCAGGGGTGCGGGCGTCGCGCGCGCTAGGTAGTCGCTGACCGTATTGGGCAAGATGAAGTAGCCATCGGCCAGCCCCTGCATCAACGCGCTGGCGCCGAGTCGATTGGCGCCGTGGTCCGAGAAGTTGGCTTCACCGGCCACGAACAACCCCGGGATCGTGCTCATCAGATTGTAGTCGACCCACAACCCCCCCATGGTGTAGTGCGAGGCGGGATAGATGCGCATCGGGACCCGATAGGGGTTCTCGCCGGTGATTCGCTCGTACATCTCGAACAGGTTGCCGTACCGTTCCGCGATCACCTGCTTGCCCAAACGGTCAATGGCGTCCTGGAAGTCCAGGTAGACCCCACGACGCGCGCCGCCGACCTCGGGCCCGACTCCCAGGCCTTGATCACACATCTCCTTCGCCCGCCGCGAGGCGATGTCGCGCGGCACCAGATTGCCGAAGCTCGGGTACAGCCGCTCCAGGTAGTAGTCCCGCTCCTCCTCGACAATGTCCTCCGGGTCGGTCGCACACGACTCCTTGCGCCGGGGAACCCAGACCCGGCCATCGTTGCGCAGCGATTCGCTCATCAGAGTGAGCTTGGATTGGTAGTCTCCCCCGACCGGAATGCAGGTCGGGTGGATCTGCGTGAAGCAGGGATTCGCGAACAGAGCGCCCCGGCGGTGCGCGCGCCAGACGGCGGTGGTGTTGCATCCCTTGGCGTTGGTCGACAGGAAGAAGACGTTGCCGTAGCCACCCGTCGCGAGCACGACCGCGTCGGCCAGGTGAGGCACGATCTTGCCCGTCGTCAGATCGCGCGTGACGATACCCCGGGCGACACCGTCAACAATCACCAACTCGAGCATCTCGTGACGCGCGAAGACCTCGACGGTGCCGGCGTCCACCTGCTGCTGCAGCGCCTGGTACGCACCGAGCAGAAGCTGTTGCCCGGTCTGCCCGCGCGCGTAGAACGTCCGTGCCACCTGGGCGCCGCCAAACGAGCGATTGGCCAGAAGCCCGCCGTATTCGCGGGCAAACGGCACGCCTTCGGCAACACACTGATCGATGATGTTGAGGCTGATCTCGGCGAGCCGGTACACGTTCGCTTCGCGCGATCGGAAGTCACCACCCTTGATGGTGTCGTAGAACAAGCGAAAGACACTGTCTCCGTCGTTCTGGTAGTTCTTGGCGGCGTTGATGCCCCCCTGTGCGGCGATGCTGTGCGCACGTCGGGCGCTGTCCTGATAGCAGAACGCCTTGACGCGATAGCCCAGTCCACCCAGCGTGGCCGCGGCTGCTCCCCCGGCCAGACCAGTCCCGACCACGATGATCTCGTACTTGCGCCGGTTGGCTGGATTGACCAGCTTGAGCGTGAAGCGATGGCGCTCCCACCCTGTCTCGAGTGCGCCAGTCGGTGCTTGGGATTGGAGCTCGCTCATATCCACTCCTCAGTTCACGAACCCGGCCAGAACGGCGACCGGAATGGAGACGTTGCCCAGCACCACGGCCACTGCGAGACGCTTGGCCCAGGTGCGCAACCGGTCGTTGTAGCGCGGATGATCCACACCCAGTGTGTGCAGCAGGCTCCAACCGCCATGGTAGATGTGCAGGCCGAGCGCGATCTGGGCTGCGACGTACAGAGCCGCCACCAGAGGAACGCTGAACCCATTGACCACGTTGGCGTAGACGTCCGTTGGGCTGTGCTCGTAGCCGATGTCCATGGCCACCCCCGGATACGTGAAGTGCGCCAGGTGATAGGCAACGAACAACAGAATCAGCGGCCCCGTGTACTTCATGGTCGTGGCTGCGTAGGTGGTCGCCTGGTTGGTGAACTTTCGGTAGCCTGCTCCCCGTGCCCCCCAGCTTCCCCACACCAGCTGGGCCGCAGCCATCAGGTGCACCAGCAACGTGACCAGCAGGACGGCGCGCACTGCCCAGAGCAACGGTCCAAGTCGTTTGAGCTTCTCCGCGTAGGAGTTGAGTTGCTCTGGACCGAAATAGACCTGCAGGTTGCCGAGCATGTGGCCGACGACGAAGCCCATCAACAACATGCCGGTAACGGCCATCACGGCCTTCTTGCCTACCGTGGTCTCGTACAGTGTCAGCACCTTCTGCATGGCGATCGTCCTACTCGGTTGCCCGAGACAGGTTTCTGGAGACGAAATCCCAATTGATCAAGTGGTCGCAGAACACTTCGAGGTAGCGCTGCCGCTGGTCACGGTAGTCCAGGTAGTAGGCGTGCTCCCATACGTCCACGACCAACAGGGGAACCGCCCCCGTGGCCAAGGGAGTCTCGGCATTGGGTGTCGGCAGGATTTCTGCGACACCGTCCTCGAGCGTAAGCCAAACATAACCCGACCCGAAGCGATTCACCCCAACCTCGATCCATTCATGCCGGAATTCGGCGAAGCCGCCGAAACCGCGCACCAAGAGGTCGGCAGTGGGTCCCCGCGGAGGCGGCCCGCCGCCTCCGGGCGTCAGGCTCGCCCAGAAGAACTGGTGGTTGTAGACCTGGGCGGCCAGATTGAAACGGCGGCTGGAGCTGGCGAGCACTAGCTCGCTCAAGCTTTGCTCGGCGTGCGGGGTGCCACTGAGCTCGCGGCGAAGAGCATCGAGGTAGCCCCCATGATGCTTCTCGTAGTGGGTGTCGACCGTCTCGACCGACATGTGAGGGGCGAGCGCGTCTTTGGAAAAATGGAGTGGAGGAAGTTGGAAGTCCATGAGTCGCCGCGGCGCGGCCTGGGTCACGGTTGGTTGTTCCGACCTCGAAGTCAACTGCCCGCCCCCGTTGCGTGACCGAGGCTCTGGAGAGCAGAAGACCACTCTGCTGGGAACCGGCAGGCTCCCGAGCTGAATCGCCCAGTGCAGGTGTCGATCACCGTCTTCGAGTACTTGTCCGTCCGCGGACTCCTTTGGGGTGGGGCCCCAGTCCGAGGGTGGATCTGGGGAAGCTCCCGAAAAGGCAATGGGAATCTGCCTCGAGCAACCCCCACCGACCGAGGAGGTCTCGCAAGCGCTACCCTCACCGAGGGCTCGCAAAACCGTTCGAGAATCGCGCTCGCTGATCTAGGCTGACTGTCCGACCGTGAAACACTTCAACATCATGCGACTCCGGATCCTGATTTCGAGTTTTGCGCTGGCTGGCCTCACGCTCGCATGTGACGACCCAGGCCCGGCATACCCCATCGAGTCTGATGCTGGCACCGCCGGGCAAGGCAGTGCAGCCGGCGGGAGCGCGGGGACCGCCACGACGCCGGCTGGAGGAGTGGGAGGTAGCCCGAGTGGCGCGGCCGGCACGACCGCCGCGGCGGGAGTGGCGGGAGCGGCGGGAGGCGGGTAGCCCCGTGACCTCCACGGCCGTCTCCGTTGCGTAGCCAAGGCTCTCGCGTGCCAAACACCGCTTCAGATCCGTCACAGCTGAAGTTGCGCTACAGCTGCAACGTCGCCGAGCTTCCCGCGTACCTGCGAGAGAGATTCGTCGAACTCGAGCCCGATGAGTCCACTCGAGACTATCTGGAGCGGGCGCCCCAGCGGCGCGCCGGATGGGCGCTCACCGCGTGCCAGTGGCTGTGCTGCCAGATCGTGTCCGATTTCGACGCCAACGGGTTGTTGGGGATCTATCCCATGCACCTGCTGGGAAGGACCCAGTGGCGGCGCCTGCTCGGCGAGCACCTGGGAGAGCGACTGCTCGATGTCGGAGCCGGGTCGGGTGACGTTACGGCTGAGCTCGCAACGCTGTTCAATCAGGTGACCACCACCGATACGTCCCGCGGCATGGTGTGGCGGCTGCGCCGACATGGGTTCGATGGGCGACTCACGGATGTCGCCGTGGCGGGAGTCCCCGATCCACCCTACGACGCCATCAGCTGCCTGAACGTCCTGGATCGCTGCAACCGACCAGTGTCGTTGCTGCGTCAACTCGTTGCCGGACTGCGCGCAAACGGCCGTCTCATCGTGTCGTTGCCACTACCCTTCTCGCCCTTTGCGTATCGGGGACCGCTGGTCGCGGACCCCG
>CAZSVU010000104.1:19975-23256 GCA_964610275.1 uncultured Polyangiaceae bacterium
GAGGCCCTCCCTTGTGAGGCGCGGGACTTTGAACAGGGCGCCCTGGCGCTGGTCGAGCGGGTTCTCGGCCCCTTGGGACTGACCGTGGAAGCGTGGACGCGTGCTCCCTACCTGTCCGGGGGGGACGCGCGCCAGGCGGCCTACGTACTGGACGCGGTCGTCGTCGTTGGTCGTCGCGACGTGGCGTCCTCCGGTGACCCGAGCCGCCGGTAGCCGGGCTCAGCGCTTCTTGGGGGTATCGGACCTGCGTCGCGGACCGCTGGAGGCCGGCGGAGATTCCGACCAGTGCGCCGTCCACTTGCTGGAGTAGACGACCTCTTGACCGACGGAATCGATCACCAGGACACTCCCGCCCCAGTCTTCGTGGTCGACGGCGAACGCGGTGGCCAACTCGCGGGTCTGATATGCGAAAAGCAACTTCCCAGAACCGCCGTCCGGCAGCCGGACCTCACCGCGCACCGTCGGGTCGACGACCAAATAACGGCCCGGCTGCCCGTACAGGATCTGGCAAGCAGGCGCGTCCGGCGGGATGCTGTCCCAGAACGGCAGGAGGCTGGCGGCCCGCAACGCCAGTTTGAGCATTCGCTCACGGCCGCCCTCGGCCACCGCGCGTCTGCCGATGTCCCGAATGAGACTCACCCGCCAGCGGCCGTCAGGGAGCTTCTTCACTCGAACTTTGCCCTGCATGCACGTCCCATCGGACACGCACAGAGGGAGTTGCGCGCAATTGTGCAAACGACCGTTCTTCGGCCTTGAGGCCAATCGTCGTCAGGCACTGCTCCCTGTCCCCAGGCAGAAACATGACCACGGTTTGCCTGGCCGCCAACTACGCACAAAGCGCTGGCGTGCATCCTACACCGCCGCAAGCGATGAACTCGAGGCGCGTTCGCGGAGGGGATCAGGAGAATCGCAGAGCGTGGCGGGAATGGGCCAGCAACGCCCTCGGGGGTTGGATCGAATACTCACCGCGGCAGCACCGCGGCCGGATTGGAGACGGTCCGTGGGGGACGCTCGCCTGCCGGTCGACGCGCTCCGCGCGGGCACCGCGCGGGCGAGCGGGTGTCAGGATTTGCTCTTCCCCCTCTTCGGACGCGACGGGCGGACAGTTGCGTGATTTCAGACCGCGGACGTCCAACTCTCGCCCGGCTGGCAGAGACTGAACATGCGGACGGATGGCACCCTCCGAACAGATCCGTCTCGCACGCTCGCTGCCACCTTCCAACCGTGGTGGCTCCGGGAAACAAAACAGTCCGGGTCAGCTCGCTACTTGATGCACTGACCGTTCTTGGCCCGGCACTGATCGTACATGTCACAGCGCTTGGACTGCTTGCAGTCGTCGTTGCTCGCTGCAACGCACTTGCCCTCTTGGGGTGTGCACTCGCCCATGCGTGCGCACAGTTCCTTGCAGTCCTCCACCGTGACCGCGATGCACTTGTCGTCCTTGGCGCTACATCGACCTTCGCCCTTGCAGATCTTGGACTGCTTGCAGTCCTTGTCCGATTGTGCGACGCACCGCCCGCCCTTGCCGTAGCACCGACCTTCGCGTGCACAGGCTTCTTCTCGGCCTCGGCACTCGATGGTCTTTGGCGTCTGGCAGGTCTTGTCGTCCGGAGCGCAGCTGAATCCGAAGGCGCAGTCCTCGCTGCTCTTGCACTTGTCGCCCTCTTTCAGCTTCGGCTTCTCAGGCTCCTTGGCTTCCTCGGTCGGTTTCTCTGCCTTCTTGTCCTCGCACCCCGAAAGCGCGAAGACGGCTACTGAACACAAAACTATCAGGCCCCGCATCCCAGTCATGGCGGGCATTCTCTTCGACCACCGCAGGCGTTGGCAACCCTCGGGCTCGGCAGAGCGCCCGGGCCGTCTCGGCTGCGGAACCCGGCCCCTCGCCTTCCGGTGAGGACTGAATTGTACAGTGTGGCGCGTGACAACCGGGCCTACTCGCCGGTAAGCTTCGGGCTTTCTCGGAGCGCTCCCGCCTCGATGGGGCTCCGACCAACCGATCACACGGAAGGCACCCTCATGATTCGACCTCTCAGCTTGGTCCTCTTCGCCACCTTCGCGCTTGCCCTCAGTGCCTGCAAAGGCGGAGGAGCCGAGCTCGTCAAAGCCCAGGAGAAGTTCGCGGAAGACGCGTGTGCCTGCAAGGACCTGGAGTGCGTCAAGAAGGTCCAGGCCGAGCAGCAGAAATGGGTCGCTGAACATGGCGCCGCCGCCACCGGCAGCGAAGAGGACGCTGAGAAGATCGCTGCCGCCAACAAGAAGCTCACGGACTGCGTCACCAAACTGGCAACCGCGGGCGCTGGCAAGTGAGCTCGGGCGGCTGAGCTCTCACGGCGCGTCGCAGACGTCGTTGGTGCAGCTGCCGCTGGCGCAATCTGCCCCGGTCCGGCAACGCATTCCCCCGGCGCACACCGGACACGTACTGCCCCCGCAGTCCACGTCGGTCTCGTCGCCGCTCTGGACCGCGTCGGAGCAGGAGGGTGCCGCGCACACCCTGGCGTCGCAGTACGCGGTCGCACAGTCGCTACCGACCACGCAGCTGGCGCCCACCGGACACGATGCGCAATCCGTGCCGCCACAGTCGACGTCCGACTCGTCCCCATTCAGCGTCCCATCGTCGCACTCGGCGGCCGCGGGTGCGCCCGCAGCGCCCCCCTCGTTCGGAGCCCCGCCGCCCGAGGGCGAAGAGAGTTGCCCCCCCGTCCCGCCATCACCGCCGCCGCAGTCGCACGGTCCCCAGGACAGGCCGTGGAGCTCGCAGACCTGCGCCCCGTCGCACGCACCCGGACCGTAGCAGAGCTGCGTCGCGCCCGGGGCGCAGATCCGAGCGCCGGCGTCGACCGCTCTGCCGGCCGTTCCCACATCCGTGGCAACACCGACCGCGGCGCCCTCAGAGTCGTCGGCGTCGATGAAGCACGCAGCCACGCCGAAGCTCGCCACCGCCGCCACCATCCATCCCGAACGCGCTCGGCTGTGCATCACGACTCCTCTCTGGCCCGCGTTCACGGTCGGCCTTCCCGACCACCAGCTTAGCGCCGTTGTCACCACCGGGCCACGAGGCGGCCCGAGCAGCAACTGCGCCCTCCGCCGCGGCTCCAGCAGGCCACCCTACAGTCAACTCCCCGTGCCTGGCCACCGCTGCTGCCACCGCCTCATCCTTGATCCATGTTTCGCCGGCCGCCAGCGTGCGCCGAAACATGGGATGGTTTCGTGACCGGGTCCGGGGTCCGTGACCGGGCCCGCGACCGCGACCGCTACCGGGACGGGGGTCCGGGTCGGCGTGG
>CAZSVU010000105.1:0-23137 GCA_964610275.1 uncultured Polyangiaceae bacterium
CTGGTGCTGCTGGACCTGGAGGTGCCGGAGTTAGACGGCGACCTATTCCACTTGGATTCTTGCACTCAGGCATACGCCGATTTGGCGCTACTGGGAACGACGGGGAACTGGCCGGGCACGCTGTCCGATACCGCGAGTGTGGATTCGTACGGCCATGCTATCCCCTATGACGTCTACTTTCCGTTGGATCAGGCGCAGCTGGATGCAGAAGGCATGGAATACGTCGGCCGATCCAGACTTGAGTACAACGCGAACATCATGGCGGCTGCTGGGCGTCTGCTGAATGACCTAATCGCAAAGTCCGTCAGAGACGATATTGCCGGGGCCGCTCGCCAACGCGCAGCAGCCGGTGACCCTGTTTCGGGAAATCAGATCGCCTGGGGCCAGTCCGACCGCCCGGAGGCCCAGTACGATAACTTGGAGCACGCGCTGCGTGTGTTGTTTGGAAGACTCGAGTTGCCTATGGGGCTGACGGCGCCTTCACACTGGGGGCCAAACGGCCCCTTCTCGAACGATCCGCTGTGTCACGGATCGTCAGCGTTCAGTCTGGTCGACGAAATCGTCGAGGATTCGCCAGGGTTCAGCGCACGTTGGAACGATGTGCCTCCGACGAGCGTGAACCAGAGCCGCGCGCTGAATCTGGTGAGCAAGGCCGGTATCGTGCTCAAGCCGTTCTTCCTTGAGAGTCCGCAGTTCACAACTCTGCGCGATGTGGTAGTGGACCAACTCGTGCGGAACGAAGTGGGCGGGGCGGAGAACCAGCTCGCGGACACGAGCAGTGCGACCGCCCAGGCAGTAGTTACGGTGGTCGATTCCCTCTCCGACGAAGACCTCAGATTCGCGCTTGAACGCAATTGGGATGTGTTCCGGCTCTTGGCGGACGTTGGTGTGACGGACGGAAGTACCGACATCGCGGCTCTTGCAACTGGGGCAGGACTAGCGATCTTGCCTCTGGAAACTGGGGAGTGCAGTCCGATCATCCAGCCAGTCCACGGTGTGGTGCTCTCTGGCGGGATACCGCGCCAGGAGTTGTCAGGCGACGCGATGGCGCGTTTGAGGGGTGCGCAGATTGCGTCGCAGTGCGAAACGTACCGTGACGACACTCAGGGACAGAACCCCCCACTCAGTCGGGAGCAGGTGCAGAGGGCAGATATCTTCACGAACGCGTTCGCGGCTGGAACGACGCTCCTTCAACGGCTGGCAGACACCAGAGCGGCACTTGCACCTGGGGAAGGTCTCCCACAGTTCGTAGAGCTGGATCGATTCCTCGAGAGCGCAATTGCCGAGGTGCGCCAGTGGGCTGGACCGGGCATTGTGCGAGCGTACAACAACGAGCTGTTTGGGTCCGATCGCCGATTCTACATCAGCGGTCTGGGCCCGTCGGATCTGGGAGTGGCTACTGCGTCAGAGATGCTCAACCAGTTCCTACTCGTATCGGGTCCTGTCTGGGCTGCCGAGTGCGCGGCTGGGCTCCGGGAGTCATGTCCGTCACTTGAGGGCCTCGTACTCGAGCCAGAGTCTGCTAACTTGGTTCCGGGCGAGAAGTACGGAATGGGGGACGGGATTGGATATACCATCAGCCTCAAGTTTGCCGGCACCTACAGCGGGACGCAGTCCCTGGTCGCCAGACGGGACCCCAGCAGCGGAAGTACCTCGGGTCGAGTGCTTGCTACGCTGAAGCTTCCCCCGGCGCCCGATTCATCAAAGGGAAACATCCGGGTGGCGACCATCAGTGATTACCAGCGGGAGCTCGCGAACAACGCATTCCGGATGGAACACGTTGCCGGCCACAACCGGAGCTGTACCAACGTTGGTGGATTCTCCCGTGCCAACGACTACTGCATCACCGGCATGCGCAGGGACATGTTCGTCCCCTTGGCGAACGAGCTGACATCGTCCGATCAGACTGGCGGCGCGTCATGGCAGCACTATCTGAGTGTTGCGGAAGAGGCGGCTGCGCGGGCCGACGAGTTGGGGCGGCAGATGATCGAGCTCGGTATCACCCGCGACCTGCGGCAGGAAGGCGCGGTCGAGGAGATCGGCGAGATGTGCGGCACCTTCCCGGCGGTCGAGGCGATCGAGGTTCAGGATGGCGAAGTGCTGTCAACCTCGGATGACGCCGACCTCAACGCGTGTCTGAACTCCAGCGAGAACTCCTACGACCTCTTGTTCCTGACAGCACGGAAAGCCGAGGAGTTGAATGCACATGGAACTGAGGAGGCCATAAGCGCAGCGGCGCGACTTGAGTTCTGCGGAGACGGATCGTCGTTGCAGTTCTGTGATACTCAAGAGCCCGTCGCTGTGGGGTCATTGGAGCTCCCGCGTGCCATCCAAACGGTGGAACTGGAGAACCCCGACGTCTGCTCAGGAATCCTCGACGCGTTTCCGCTGCGTCGAGAGCCGGACGCTGGTGGCGGCAGTGTCGACCAGTACGCCTGGTCGCTCGCGGCGCGAGCGCCGTGGACCACCCAAGAGGGAATGAGCGTGGCACTCGGCATGCTGAGCTTTGTAGAGCACTTTCCGAACCCCACGAGTCACTGGGCCTTGAAGGTGTGGGACAAGACGATTCTTGGAACCTACGTGGAATCCGGAGAGGACGTGAGCGCGGTGTGGCCTGCGTGCGCCCTCGACACGAGCACCGAGTGCAGTGCATCGGCATCTCAGATCGCTACTGCCTTCTACACACTGGATCCTTCCAGCCCTCCCGAAGAACGCAGCATCCGCCTCTACCAGATCCAGACCCAAGTGGAGTCAGCCTTGTGGCACATGGGTGCCCTGGCCGGCTCGATTCCTCCTGGAAAGCTCTGGAAGTGGGTTCCGGCCACAAACTACTCCGGGGAAACGGGCGCGCGGGGGGGCGGTGTCGTCGCCTCGCTGTATGGCTATGGACAGTTCGAGCAAGACGCGACCGCGCCAGTGCCGTACACCCTGGAACCGCCGAGCACTGTCACAGGCTATAGACTCTCGAGCGACCAGACGGCCGCGGACCGGGCGTGGATGGGCACAACGTACCGTCCGTGGAACTCCCTCTTTCCGGACATCCGAAGCGCGGTGTTCAACCCCTTATGGCGAGCGAACATCTTTGAGTTCTGGAATGCAGAGAATGGAAATGGCTACTTCGATGCCTATCTCGTGCGTCAGGCTGCGAACGCCGAAGTGGTCTTTCCAGAGGAAATTCCCCATCTGAGCGGCCAGATCGGAGCCGAGGGGACTCGTGGGTATCTGCAAGACTGGCTCGACACGTTGGGCCGTGGTTTTCAAACGTCGAGTTGTGCTGTCGGCAACGCGACGAACGCGGTCCGCGGGTTGACCGGCGCTCGCGCGCCGTGTCCAGGTCTCGTGGACAGGTACGTGGACAATGCCTTTGTGGGCCGAGAACTCACGCTCGACGACGAGATCCACGACGGCAACGCGAACGCCGACAATGGAGAATGCGCCCGGGACGAGGAAACCCCCCACCGTCTGCCCGATAGGGACTGCGCAGGTAACTTCGATATCAGGACGTCACTCTCCCAGCGGGCTCAGTGCAGATGCACGGCGAACGCCCTGGCACCTTCCCTGTGCTCACCAGACCAAAGGGTGGAGCTCTTCGTGTACCGCCACATCGAAGATGACTGTGCCGCGGCCGAAGCCATGCTTCGCGCAATTCACCTGGCCTGCCTCACGGCCAACACGACTGTATCGCTTCCAGACAACGCGCTTCCGCCACAAATTGACACTGTTCAAGATATCCAGAAGCTCGAAATTTGGCTCGATCGCGCGGCAGCCGTCGCAGACGATGCGTTGGACCGACTGTTCGTCGCGAACGTGCCACGCCAAGTTGTCCAAGACGCGCTGGAGGGTACGGTTGGGTCCGGGACGGCTGGGCGTGGCAGCCACGGCCAGCACCTGCTCGCGTTGGGCGAGGGCCTTCGCCGCATTCATACAGGGTGGTCACGTTTTGGCAGCGCCTTGCGGCAGATGAAATCTGCAATCACCTCGGCGCGGCTCCAGCTACAGCAGTCCCACCTTGCCCAACAGGGCCAACTTCTCAACATCGAGAAGCAGCGACTGGAACTGGATCGTCGTTGGGCGCTTGAGAAGGTCGCATACGCGAACGCGCAGTACCAGACTCTTGTGCGAAACGCCCCGAACGTCTACGCGCTCCCCTCCAATTTCGGCGACGGGATTGCTGCAACGTATTCGCATAGCATCGAGTCGAACTACCATAGCTACCTGTCACAGACGCTTGAAGCTGAAGGAGCGAACTCTGGCGAACTCCAACAGAATGCGGAAGCGTCGATCATTGGTCGTCTGGATGAACAGATGACCGCCATCTACCAGACTATGGATGATACCTTGGAGTCGATTCGAACCGGCGTTTCCGATGCCATGTCGTCGAGTATCGACATTGAGCAGAACGAAGCGCGTGCTCGATTGGCGGTAGCGCGGGCGACGGGCGCAGACTTTGTGGAAGCACACGGAAGAACGGTCCCGCTGCACGTGAACACAGTGTACCGGCGCCAATTCGACGTGCTGCGCTTGCGGTACGAGCGTGCTCTCGAGAGCGCAAAGCGCGCTGCCTATCTGGCGCGCCTCTCCATCGAGCAGCGCCTCGGTGTTCGAATGGACGAGATCAACGAGGCAGTGGGTCCGCTTGAGGCTCCAAGCTTGTGGGTGGATGACCTCTGCAGTGCGCATGGAGTCAACTACGATGACCTGCGGACCGCGACGCTCGGCGGGGATGAAGACCCGGATGGTGAAGTGACGCTCATCGAGGGGTTTGCAGATCAGTATGTGGGCGACTACGTCGCGCGCCTCCGCGAGTTCGTGGAGTTCTACAACATCGAGTATCCGTTCCAGGAAGGCACGGACCGGACGGTGCTGTCACTTCGCGACGACCTGCTCGGCGCCAACGGGCGATGCTTCCGGGAATCGCACAACCTCCTCTATCACTCTGATCAACTGCAGTCGGGCGGTACGGTGGGCGACGAGTTCGTGTCCCTTCGAGGGTGGCGCACACATCCCTGCGAGGCTGACGGGTGTCTGGGTATTGGGGATTCCTCGGCGCTGCTGAACCCCGTGTACGACGCGAGCGGAATCCCCGTATCGGAGGAGTTCACCGAATTGCAGCCACCTGGAGTCCTTGGGGGAACGAACTGGCTGTTTGCGTACCCGTATGAACCAATACTTCTTTCTGATGGTTCGACCTTTGATCGCGAGGTCCCCGAAGGGGACCATTCACCGCCAGGCTCGGCTTACCAAAGCGTGAGGTTGTCCCCGGGCCGCCGATACATCCTGTCGTGGTGGGACATGGCGCGGAACGCGGATGGTGGCCCCATGGCCTCGGAGGATGGGACTCCGGCCAGCTACCGCATGGCCGTTCACGACGAGTACTGGAACCTTGTCTTCGCTGAGTCGTTTGACGCCGCAACCGTTGAGGCCGACCCGCCGGGAGTTCTGCCGGGTGAGACGTGGAGCCCCCGTCGCGAAATCGAGTTTGTGGTGGAAGAGGACGGCCCGTACCACGTCGTGTTCTCGTTAGTGGATCTCGACCTCGACCAAGCGGGGCCGACTGTCGCGATTGCCAACGTGCAGCTGGAGGAAGCCAGCGGAATGGTCGCTCTGGCGAGTGAATACGAAAGCACAGGCAGCTCTCGCGCAGTCGTCAGCGGGGACTGCACCAGCGTATCCGCCGAGGATTTCCGGAAGGCATTCTCGTACCGATGTGATGACAGTGGCTGCTTCTACGAGCTGAATGAGCTGATTAGGCTCGATACCGAGGGTTTGGACCTGGGTGACTCACCGCTTGTGGGCAGAGCTGCGGGAGGTAACTACAACTACCGTCACGTCAATCTGGCGATCAACCTGGTCGGCACCGGCGTACTGGATTGCAGCAGGGTCGGGACCGCTTCGTGCTACGGAACGGGCTACGTGGAGTACGATCTGGAGCACGATGCGCCCAACGTGCCCATCCTCGACTACACACGGAAAGCCAGGTGTTTTGATTTCCGTACGGGTGCGATTCGGAATGGGAAGGCGTTGGCCACTGAGCGGTATATCACGCTCCCACTTTCCAACGCCGACGAGGAACTGCTCGGTCAGGACGGTGTTACCAAGACCGAATTTTCCGGTCGTCCGCTGAGTGGCAACTACCGTCTCAGGATCAAGGACACTCCTGCCTTGAGCTGGGACCGGGTAGACGATGTTCAGCTGGTTCTGCGTCACGAGTACTGGTCGCGCGTGGAGAACACGAACAGGTAGGACACGAAACACCGAGGAAATGGACTTCCGAGCGGCGAGATGATCCTCATTCGGGCGCCAAATGATCGTAGTTTTGCCTCTGACCGTGCCCCAACGGCCTCGTCAGCTGTGCGCGAACGCATGGCCAGGGCACTGACTCGACTCGCTGCGGCGTCTCTGCTCGCGTGTGCAGCCGACGTTGCCTGCGCCACCCCTGCGCCAGATGGCAGCACGTCCGATTGGGTCCCGGACTCGGACACGGGGGAGTTCGTCGTTCTCGCCGACCAGGTGGACGGCACCGGCGCAGCTCCTGCGTTGCCCCTCGGCGTCTCCGGAAGTGCTGGTAGCGGCAGCACTGGCTACGGGCTCGAGGCAGGCGCTGCGGGCGCAGGCGATGTCCCCGTGGTGTGGCCGGCGTCCTTGTTCTGCGGGGACGGCATTCGCGATCCCGAGACCGAGGAGTGTGACGACGGCCCGGGAAGCGAGCTCGATCTGTGCACTGACTCGTGTCAGGTGAGCGACCTGTTGGTTGAGTACCAGTCGCCCCCGGAGGAGGAGCTCTGGGAGGTCAGCGACCGCTACTTGGGGGAGGGTCGCCATCCTGCGGCGGGGCTGCCCGATGGAATGGCGGTCGTCTACGTCGAGCCTGGACGCGGCGCGGCGGAATCGGCGGAGATCGGCCTGGCCGTGTTCGACGCTGACGGCACGCCAAGCCTGCGCACCCCCATCAGCGGGGGCTCCATACCGGTGCTCTTCTCCAACCCGGTGGTCGCCGCACTGCCGGACGGATCGCTCGCTGCGGCGTGGACCGACTTCGATGGCGACGGAGACGAGCTCGGCATCGCGCTCCGCAGGGTCGACCCGAGCGATCCCAGCGGTGGGTCGGTCACGCATGCCAATTCCGAGACGGATTTCTCTCAGTACGACCCAGACATCCTGACGGTCGGCGACCAGGTCGTCGTCGCTTGGACGGACGACTCGGACGCGCACACTGGCCCGGACCTCCGCTATCGGACGTTCGACGCGGCCACGCTGAGCGCTACCAGCGCAGAGCAGACACTCGCCGACACTTGGGACTTCGAGGGCAACGTATCCCTCGCCCCGTCAGGCTCCGGCTGGGTCGCGGCCTGGCGAGCGAGCTACGAGGACGACGAAGGCGACGTGTTCGAAACAGTCGAGGTGGAGCACCCCGCTAGCGGTGATCGGTGGAGCACGACGGCGCATCTGGCCGGAGCGCCTGAAGACCATCCTGCCGTGGCCGAGCTCGACGAGACCCATCTGCTACTCGTCTACACCGAGGGCACGGATCCCGAGAATCTGGGCCCCGCGAACCTCGGTCGGCTCCGCCTTGCCGTGCTCGACACCGCGGCGCCGGGCGAGGTCGTCTCTGATTGGCTCGAACCGATTACGGAGGGGTACGCGAGTGATCCCGCCGTGGCCATGTCACACCCGAACGCCGTCCGCGCCGGGGAGTACGTGTACGTGTCCTGGCGGAGCGGAGCACCGGTCGACGACCCCCGCGGCGAAGACATCTGGATCGCGCGTATCGAGTTCGATGTCGGGTCAGGAACCGTCACCCTCGCTCCAGAGGAGCAGCACGAGATCCCACGTTGGCCCGAGGAGTGGCCGGGCGACCAGCGCTTCCCTGCGCTGGCTGCCGCGCCCTACCAGAACTTCGGTGCGCTGGCCCTCGCCTGGGACGACTACGGTCGCGTGTTCGGCAGCGAGGAGGGACAGCCGGACGTGGTCGTTCAGTTCCGGCCGGTTCCAATGCAGGGCTTCCCGCCGGGATACCTCGACTGCAGCGTGTCCGAGCCGTGCGAAGCGGGGGAGGGTGATTGCTCGTCTGACGACCAGTGCGCCGAAGGGCTCGTTTGTGCAGAGGGCCTTGGCCCGAACTTCGGCTGGGGGCCGGATGTCGGCATCTGTGTTCCTCCGCACTGTAACAATGACGTTCAGGATCAGGGCGAGACCGGCATCGATTGCGGTGGAGAGGACTGCGGCCAGTGCCTGTGTGGCGACGGGGTGGTTCAAGAATTCGCTGGCGAGGAGTGTGACGACGGCGGCCAGACCGAGAACTGCGACGCGGACTGCACGTTCCCGTTCTGTGGGGACGGGATCGTCAACCCGCTGGCCTACGAAGTCTGCGACCCGGGTGTTACCAGCAACTGCTTGCTCAACTGCCAGGGCTTTGACACCGGCAGCGTGTGTCTGAGCAGCACGGGCTGCCTCAAGGTCATCGCGACCCCGGCTGGGAGCGTCGACGACCAGGACATCAAGGTCAACGTCAAGCTCAGGAATCTGAGCGACGAGGCCGTCCCCTTTGACGAGCTGACGATTCGGTACTGGTTCACGCGTGAAGGCGAGGATGCGCTTCAGTCCGCGTGCTTGTGGGCGCACATTTTCGGAGGCGACTCCAACAACCACTGCCCCTGGATCGACCGGAGCTTCACCGAGCTCGACATCAACGCGAACGGTGCCAGCCACTACCTGGAGCTCGGGTTCGACACGGCGAGCAATCCCGCCATTCCCAACCAGCTGTCAGCTGGCGCCGACACGGGCGACATCCAACTCCAGATCCACACGCAGAACTGGAGCACGCAGGACGAGACCAACGACCACTCCTATCAGCCCGACCCGGCCGGAGCAGACGCTCCGTTCATCACCCTGTACCGCAGCGGGGAGCTCATCTGGGGCGTCGAGCCCGGCGGCTCGCTCACCTGCGGGGATGGCATCGTCGACCTCGGCGAGGACTGCGACACCCTGGGCGAGTCGTCCGAGTGCGATGCGGATTGCACCGCAGTCGAGTGCGGCGACCAGCACATCAACCCGAGTGCGGGTGAGACGTGTGACGACGGTGACGGAGACGACTCGGACGAGTGCCCGGGCAGTTGCACCGCTGCCACCTGCGGTGACGGCTACCACCATATCGACGAGGTTTGCGATCCGGGGATCGTGCTGGAGTGCCGCCTGGACTGCGCCGGCTACCTCCCGGGCAGCGGCTGCACTGACGGCGACGTCTGCCTGAAGGCCCAGCACCGCGATGGGGAAGGCGGGGCCACGTACGTCACGTACCTCAGGCCCTACCTACAGATCGTCAACAACAGCTCGATCCCGATCGCGCTGAGCAGGGTTACAGCCCGGTACTGGTACACCCGGGAATGCACCGGCTGGTGGTGGACCTGCTGGAATCCGATGCAGACCGCCTGCGACTATTTCGGGTCGGTGGGAAGCGAGAACGTGGTTTTCTCCACCACGCAGCTTTCCGAGACGGTGCCGGGAGCGGACCGCTACTTCGAGGTGAGCTTCACAGCCGGGGCGGGCACGCTCGATCCTGGAGAGAGCACGGGGGAGGGCCAGCTTCGGCTGAACAACTCGAACTGGTCGGCTCTCGACCAGAGCAACGACTACTCGTACCGACCGGAAACCGCGCTGGTGGATTCCGAGGTGGTGACGCTCTACCTGGACGGGCAGCTGGTCTGGGGCGTGGAGCCCGACTTCCCTGCAGCCTGCGACGACGGCGAACAGAACGGCAACGAGACCGACGTGGACTGCGGCGGAAGCTGCGAGGACTGCCTACCAGGCGAGGGCTGCGCCACCGGTACCGACTGCACCACCGGCGTGTGCACCGGCGGAATCTGTGCCGAACCGAGCTGCACCGACGGCGTGCACAACGGCGACGAGACCGACGTGGACTGCGGAGGTCCCACCTGTGGTGGCTGCCCGAGCGGCTCGGACTGCGACGAGGACGCCGACTGCTTGAGCCAGTCCTGCGTCGACTCCCACTGCGCCCCGAGCGCGTGCACCGACGGCATCCAGAACGGCAGTGAGACCGACGTCGACTGCGGCGGACCCACCTGCCCCGGTTGCGAGCTCGGCGACGCGTGCGGGAGCAACGGAGACTGTGCCGACGGACTCTGCCTGGGTGGGCTTTGCCAACCCGCGTCCTGCGGCGACAACGTGAGGAACGGGGACGAGACCGACGTGGACTGCGGCGGGAGTTGCTCGCCCTGCCCGGACGAGTGGTCCTGCGACGCATCATCGGACTGCGAGAGTCGCGTGTGCGTCGACCACGTCTGTGTGGCAGCGACCTGCTTCGACAACGTGAAGAACGGCGACGAAAGTGACGTGGACTGCGGCGGGTCCGGAGGCTGCGACCGGTGCGCTGCCGGCGACGCATGCGGGACTGCGGCTGATTGCCAGAGCCAGGTTTGCGAATCCGAAGTCTGCCGCGCCCCAACCTGCAACGATGGGGTCGAGAATGGCGCAGAGACAGGCCAGGACTGCGGAGGGACGTGCGGAGCTTGCCCCGGTGAAGGTTGCACCAGCGGGGCCGACTGCGCCAGCGGCATCTGTAGCTCAGGCTCCTGCGTGGCACCAAGCTGCGACGACGGCATCCAGAACCAGGACGAGGCCGACGTCGACTGCGGCGGCAGCTGCCCGGGCTGTCCGGACGGCGGTCCCTGCACCCTGGATGAGGACTGCGCGAGCGGTATTTGCGACGCCGGGGTCTGCAGCACCAGCAGCTGCAATGATGGCGTCCGGAACGGCGACGAGAGTGACGTCGACTGCGGCGGATCCTGCGACCGCCGGTGCGAAGCAGCGCATGCGTGCAACACCGGCTCGGACTGTGTGAGCCAGGTCTGCATCTCCGGCGTCTGCTTCCTCCCGACCTGCACCGACGGCGTGGAGAATGGCTCTGAGGTGGATGTGGACTGCGGCGGCATGTGCGGCCCCTGCGGCGATGGCTCACCCTGCAACGTGGTGTCCGACTGCACGAGCCGGGTGTGCTCTGGCGGCATCTGCCAGCCTCCGACCTGCGATGACGGAGTGCAGAACCAGAACGAGACGCAGGTGGACTGCGGCGGCGAGTGCCTCGGATGCAACGGGGACGCATGCACCACCGGCTCCGAATGCGTCAGCGGGGTCTGTTCCGGCGGTACCTGCGAGCCTCCGAGCTGCACCGACGGCGTCCAGAACCAGGACGAGACCGACGTGGACTGCGGTGGGAACACGTGCGATCCATGCGCCGATCTGCTCGGCTGCCAGCAGGAC
This sequence comes from uncultured Polyangiaceae bacterium, assembly GCA_964610275.1. Lineage (GTDB taxonomy): Bacteria > Myxococcota_A > Polyangia > Polyangiales > Polyangiaceae > JAFGBI01. The sequence goes on from CAZSVU010000105.1 coordinate 11,278, forward strand.
AGCGACTGCATCAGTCTGGTGTGCGCCAACGAGGTGTGCCAGGAGCCGACCTGCGGCGACAACGTCGAGAACGGAACCGAGACCGACGTGGACTGCGGCGGGGGAACCTGCGATCCCTGCGGCGATCTGCTCGGCTGCCAGCAGGACAGCGACTGCACCAGTCTGGTGTGCGTGAACGAGGTGTGCCTGGAGCCGGCGTGCGACGACAGCGCCAAGAACGGGGCCGAGACGGATGTCGACTGCGGAGGGGGCACGTGCAGTCCCTGCGGCGATCTGCTCGGCTGCGAGCAGGACAGCGACTGCATCAGTCTGGTGTGCGTGAACGAGGTGTGCCTGGAGCCGGCTTGCGACGACAGCGTCCAGAACGGCGCCGAGACGGATGTCGACTGTGGCGGCACGTGCGGCCCCACGTGCGATGAAGGACAGAGCTGCAACGGGGACGCTGATTGCATCAGCAACTACTGTGTCGACGACGTTTGCTGGGCGGCGCCGCCGCCGAATATCGAGGTCGGCGGTACCGCGACGATGAACAGCTGCGGTCCCGGCAGCAACACGTTCGCGCACCCACTCGCGTGGGGAAGTGGCAACGACCGGATCGTCCTGCTCGGCATCGTCTTCCGCGGCGATCCCGTCAGTTTGATCTCGGTGACCTACGCCGGTACCCCCATGACCCTTCTGGCTACCGAGCTGGGCATGGGCGGCGAAGGTGGCGTGTTCCTGTACTACGCGCTCGACGCGGATCTGCCCAGCACGCCCGGAACGTACACCGTGAATGTGGTGGCTCCGAGCCAAGCCTGGGACTGCGTCGCGGATGTCTCCTCGTACCGCTACGTCCGGCAAGCAGTGCCGGACACCACCACCCGTTCCGGAGGCTCAGGCACCTACACCGGCGGTCTGCCGTCACCGGTCAGTGGGAGCCTGGCCTACGACTTCATTGGCCGCGCGCAGGGCTACGCGACGCCTGGCGCTGGCCAGATCCTCTCCACCACCGCGGCTTCCTCGCACATCGGTGGGTACGCGAGCCACAAGCACTGCGGCTCGGCCTCACCCTGCCAGATGACGTGGATCCTCACCTCGGTGAATGTGCACGCCTGGGCCATGGCTCTGCTCCAGCCAGGCGGCCCGAGCACCTGCGCCAACGGAGCAGAGGACGGTGAGGAAACCGACGTCGACTGCGGAGGCTCGGTCTGCGACGCGTGTCCGAACGGATTCACGTGCGCCGTAGATGCCGACTGCCAGACCAACAACTGCATCAGCGGGACCTGCGTGCCCCCGTCGTGCACCGACGGTGTTCACAACCAGGACGAAACCGACGTGGATTGCGGGGGATCGACCTGCGGTGCCTGCCCCGCCGGCTCCACCTGCAACGTCGACAGCGACTGCCTCAGCGATGACTGCACAGCAGGCGTCTGCGTCGCCGTCAGCGGTTGCACCGAGGCCACGGCCACCGATCTCGGAGAGCGGGGCATCGAAATGGCCGTCCCCAACGACGGCTGCGTGAAGGTCACCCAGTTCCCCAGCTGGTGGGCTCCTGTCCCGCCCAACCTTGAGCTGGGGTCGACCTGGAGCGGAAGTTACCCAGTCCCGTTCAGCTGGTCAAACACGTGCTCCGGCTCCAGCGGTACCGGCACCTTCACCGCCGACTGGCAATCCCAGTGGCTCACCAACATCAACAAGTCCTGCGCCGTCCTCATCGACCTCCAAGGCTCCGGCGGGACAGTTCGGTTGCGCTGGTATTGAGGGCAATGTGAACCGTATGAAAAAATCACCACCAGACTCCATTGCGCGACTGAGCGCGAGAAGACTCGTCCTGCCGGCGACGACCCTAGTCGCCTGCGCCATTGCTTGCGGCTCCACCGGCACCGACGGTGGCACCGTCGCGAACGCTGGCGGCAACACCGCCACCTCCGGTGGCGCCACCGGAGCCTCGGGCGCCAACGGCCTCGGCGGCGACGCCACCCCCACCACCGGTGGTACCGGCGGCACCGCCGACCCAACCGGCGGCACCGGAGGCTCCGGCGCCACCGACCCAGTCGGCGAAGTCGGCACCCTTGGGGCCTCCTGCTCTCCCCCGGGAGCGCTAGCCTGCGCCGGCAACTACCAAAAACTCACCCTCGTCTGCAGCGCCTCGGGCACGTGGGAAACCAACACCACCTGCCCCGGCACCCAAATCTGCGACACGCGGCCGGGCGTCACGGGAGGAAGTTGCCAGGAGCAGGACCCCAATTGCCTCGACCACAGCCCGGGTGACCCGGTCTGCGTCGACAACGCCGTCCACGCGTGCAACGCCGACAATATCGGAACCACTCTAGTGGACGCCTGCGAAGGTGGAAGCTGTACCGATGGCGCCTGCGCGGCCACGGACCCCTGTCCGACTGAAGACTCGTGGCTTAACTGCGCGACGGATTGCGGAGGGATTAGTGATCCCGAGTGCTTGTCAGCGCTTGTGACGTGTCCGCAGCCGTATGGTGCGATGTGGTACTGGGATATCGGTGGCGTAGTGAGGACGCCGCAGGCCTCGGCTGCTTGTTCGTGTTCCGGTTCTGACACTAGGTACGTCGGAATGGTGCTGCCACTCGGACTTGGACCGGTGCGGGTAACGGTTGGCGAGCCGTGGTCAATCGTGCTGGGCCCACATGATCCGTCTAACCCTGGCGAGCTAGTGAGTCCATGCGCTGACTTCGAAGAGGTCCACTGCGCGGTTTACGACATGGACGAAGCCGGCCTGGATGTGTACGCCGTCACTGATGACCCTGGCGCCTTGTCCCGGAACCTGCGCATCGAAGAGGTTGCAGAGGGGGAGACGTGCCCATGAGGACTCCAGGCGTGCGAAAGAATTGGGTCTTCGCGGGCGCGCACGGCGTCTGTCGCCGAACCTTTGCCGCGGCGGGCATCATCGTGGCCGTTCTGTCCTCGGGAGAGGCCCAAGCCTTCCGGACGCTCTCCGACCTCCCCGAGTTTTCTGGCGCGGCTTCCGGCATCCGATGGGAGGACGCGAGAGTACCGATCCACGTTAACCTCGAGGCGCCTTCAGGGACCTCGCTGGAGGAGTGGGAAAATGGGATCTTGGCTGGGCTCAATGTCTGGTCGCTCGTGGATTGCAGCGGGGTAGTCTTCGACTACCGAGGGATTACGAGTGAGCCTGCGCAATACGGCGATCTGCGCAACACGGTGCAGTGGGTAGGCGCGGGCTGGGCCACCTATGGATTCGACCCAAACGCAGCGGCTGTCACGGATCTGCGAGTCGAGGAGGTGGGCGACAGCTGGAGGATCGTCGAGGCTGACGTCTACATCAACGGGGAGCACTTCACCTGGACGACGGCCGAAACAGCAGCCGGCGTGGACAGATCCATCGTCAGCGTGATGGCGCATGAGGGTGGCCACCTGCTCGGGTTGGCCCATCCGTGCGAGATCGACCCGACCGACGGCGCTCCGGACTGCTCCGAAGAGTTCCCGGCAGACGCCACCATGTATCCGTATTACGACCCAGCGCAGAACTCGCTGTCGGACGACGACATCACGGGCGTGTGTTCGCTCTACGCTGGCGCTGACTGTGGAAACTCGGGCTGCGAGAGCGGCTTGTTCTGCACCCCGTCGGGCTGCCAACCGCTCTGCGGCGGCCGCGTCTGCACCGAGAACGAGAGCTGTGTCGACGAAGTGTGCGTCTTCGCCACCGACGCATGCGACGGTGATACATGTCAGCAGTCGTCGTCGTGTGCACGCGACGTGGATTGTGGCGAAGATTCCTCGTGCGTGGAGGGTTTCTGTACACCCGGTTCGGGCGAAGATGGCGACCCATGCTCGAGCGCCCGGGAGTGTGCCGGCGGTGCCTGCACTGCCGACGGGTACTGCTCGACCACGTGTGCGACCGCCAACGAGTGCGGCACCGACGAGACGTGTGATGCTCGGCAGAGTGCGTGTGTGTCGAACAAGCAGCCGTATGGGGCGGTCTGCTCCGAATCGGACGAATGTATAGGGGACGAGTGTCTCGACGGATTCACCGACGAACCCGTGTGCACGAGACGGTGCGGGGAGGGACATGCGTCGTGCCCCGCTGGCTGGTTGTGCGATCTCGTCGAGGGTCGTGCTGTATGCACACCACTGGAGGCAGGTGGGGGCGGAGTGCAGTGCAGCGTGAGCCGTCCGACTTCACGCACTGACGGAGGGCTGGCGGCACTTGGATGCCTGCTTGGCTTGGCTGCGGCGGCTCGTTTCCGCGCGCGCAGCAGACGAAGGCTTGTACGCACGACAGGAAGGTGCTCGTCGCAGAGTATGGCCAATCGCAGTGCAGCGGCGGGCACTCGAGTAGGCGGAACGTCCTGTGGAGGAACCCAATGAAAGCAAAGTCGGCAGCATGCGGTTTCATTGCGCTCGGCGTCTGTTCGCTGGCCAGCGCATGTGGTGGCAACCGGGAAGGACACCTGCTCGACTCGAATCCGGAATCGGTCGACGAGGACGCCGAATCGCGACGCCTTCAGCAGATGCAGCTCGTGCGGCTGTTTGACGCAGAAGACCCGAGCCGCACCGTCGACATCGACGCCGAATACCTAGCGAATTACCGTTCTGGCGGGTGCTTCGCTGGGCCCAGCTTCCAGGGGAACGGATGCGAACTCGTCTTGACTAACCTGAGACGGACAACCTGCGTGACAGAGGTGCTGTTGGCGTTGGCCCAGGACAACCCGGAGGGGATTGCAACATGGGGCAACTTTGACGGATCTGAAACGCGACAGTGGGTGGCGGGACCGCAGTCGGCCGCAGCGAAAGCGGCGTTGGCCCAGCATGCGATTCCATACCTCGTGGACCAGATTGAGTACGCCGCCTGGATTCTGGCCGGAGTTCGACCGCCTCAGCCGCCTCAGACTGTTTCCCCGTACCATTGCCGATTGAGTGATCTGAAGGATTGGGAGATCAAGCCAGACTCCGAAGTCAATGTCACCGTTCCTCTTGGCGAGTGGGCTGCCAGCCGGCTTGTGGGCGGGTACCACGACGCCAAGGCAGCCTTCGACATCGTCATCGAGAACACGCTGTCCGTCGCTGACGCGCAGCGATCTAGCACTCCCTCGATGCAACTTGCCGCTGCCAGGTCAGGAGCGGGCGTAGCGCTTTCTCGGGCGGCTGCAGCACACCTTCTCGTCGGGGGTGAGCCTGGTATCTTCGGGTCAACGACTCGGGGACTTTGCGATGCACCAAGATTGACAGCGCAAGCCAAGGCTGCGCTGGCGGTACTTCGCGAAAGCGGAGTCCACCCGTTGGACGTGCTCGCCACTTCCGATTTCGAGCGCCGGGCAGTTCCAGTGCCAGGCGACCCGGGTCAACTGCCGCCGGTGCTGACAGCTCAACTGCTGGACGCAACCGGCACGAACGCGGACCCCGGAAACCCGAGTTGGGGAAGCGTCCTGCAGCGGCTGCAGGCTAGTTGGGGCGTTCAGATCGATCCGGCAGTGGGAGTGGCCGAGCACTTCGGACTCAGGGAAGAAGACTTCGACCAAGCGCGAAGGTACTTGGCGCAAGAGATCCTTGCCTTTGGTCGCACGACCCGTCCGCTGGAATCCCTGGATGCGCCCTGCGGAGGCCCCGGCGATTGCCAACGATTCGCCGGGACTGCCACGAACCCGCCGGAGCGCCCAGCCGCATACTATGCTGCACTGGCACAGACAGAGTACGACTGCTTCTACTGTGGGGGGGACCCCCCTGACCACCCGGCGATTGGCGGGGATTGGCGACGCCCACATCCTCCGCCGCCGGACGTAGACCCTGAGTCGTACTCGGGCCCCGGCATACCCATCCCGTCGTTGTCCGGAACCGTTGACAACCTCGCTCATCTCGTTGGCTTCACGTACGCGTGGGCTTCGTTTCTGTTGTCCAAGCAGACATCCTATGCGCCTGATGGGCAGCTTCCGCGCGACATCGACACGGAGCCGCTGCTAGAGCGCGGTGTGATTGCGCCCCTTGCGCAGTTAGTGTCCGGGAGAGAGTTGGCGGGACGGCTGACCGACTGTAGGGGCTCCACCACTCGCTACATCATCGCGCAGGGGTTCTCTTCTGAAGACGATCTGTTTGTTGTGCGAGGCACAGACAGTCTCGAGTGTGCCGTGCACGGGAACGTGGAAGGAGCGCACGGGGAGTTGGAAGGAGCGCCCTGTGAGATCGACGAGGTCATTCATTTGACCGAGGACTACGTGCCTGGAGCGGATTGGCCCAAGGATCCAGGATTCGACAAGGCAGTCGCGCAGGCCGCGCCGATGACAGCATCGGCGCACCAGGAGCAGTGGTACTTGATTCGCCCACGTGTCCCCTTGCCCGGAACCCAGACGATTGCGGACTACGATCCAGGCGAGTGGGAAGCGCTTGCGGCAATGGTCAACTATACACATTATTCTCCCAGCGTACTTGACGTGCAATGTCGCGACATTCCTATCGTTCCGGAAGCGATGGACCGGCTACGGGACGTTCTGGCACCAAGTCGCGAGTGGTGCTCGGACTCTAGCGTGAGCTGCGCCGGTACTCGATTCGACGAGCGCATCCCTCTCGAAGACGAGCTCGCATCAGACGGTGACGGGGTGGAATCGTCGTGGCGCCACTACCTCAACCTGGCGCGCGAGGCGGCGGCCGAGAGCGACCGCCTCGGCTTGGACTACGTACACGCCGGTTTGGAACAGGACCTCCGGGAAGAAGAGCTGGACCTCCGGCGGCGAGCCCAAGAGGAAAAGGCCATGGGGGAGATCGAAGGGCTGCAGGCCATCTGTGGCACTGCGGTGGACCCCGTTGGCCTACTGGATCGATTGGGCAGGGATGAGGTGACCGGCGACTTTGACCTGAGCTCGATTGATGCGGGCAGCTGTGCCGCGGACGACACGCTGTGCGTCCATGACCGTGGGGTCCTCGATTGGCAGCAGATGACCGAAGACCCGGAGCTGCAGTCCTTGGGTGAGTGCGTCAATCAGTTCGACGCGAAGTACGAGTTCGTCCACCTTGGCAACTCAGATCTCTGCGTCTGGATGCACGCAACGGAGGGTCTCTGCGGGGGCCACTACCCGGGGTACCGGTGCCCGGAGCCGGCCCCAGAAGATGGGCAATGCGAGATCCCATTGGATCCCGCTGTCCAGCCGATGGAGATAATTCCCGCCACCCAAGGCCTTGGTTTCTTCGACACCGACGAAACGCTTCCCCCGCCGCAAATCGAGACGCTGTGCGACGATATCCGACGTATGCGCGCGGCCAGAGACCCGGCAAAGCTTGACGAGTTGACCCAGAGCAACCGCCTGGCAACGCCGCGACTGCGGCCGCTTCGCGACAGGCTGGGGCTCGAGCTCCGCTATGGCGGGTTCGTGGCACTGACCATCGATGGGGTAGAGGAATACTCGACCGGAAGCCCCACCGGCGGTGTGAACACGACGAGGTGGCCATGCTCTGAGGATGGACGGCCGGCGAGCTGTGCGGATGGGGAGGGCTTTTTCTGCGAGTCCTTCGAGTGCGGTGATCCGGAGGTGGCGAATCCAAACGCCCCGGGATTGATAGCCGCGAATCGGCACCTCATTGACGCGTATCTTGCAGCAGAACTCACCACGTGGACGGAGGGAGACCCCCCTGTGGAGCTGCCACTTCCACACTTCCTGTACCAAGGAGCGGAACCGAAGGACGCGCCTCCGCAGCAGGTCTTCCTGCACCCCGCAGACTACCCGATTGACAAGCACGTCAATGATTCGGGCTGGGCGATGTTCACAGGTGACATCGTGCTCGGAGACGTCGCCGCCAATACAGCGGCGAACATCTCGGTGCTTCCGATCGGCGACGCGGACTACTGGCACATCGCACCCTTCGGATCCGACAATCCGAGCCACGGGCTTACGCGTTTTGCGATCAGGGCCGTTGAGGAGACCCCGGTCGAGTTGCTCCAGGACTTCTGGGGGGGTCTATCGCTCGGCTCACACTCCGACGGGTATCTGCGGGCACTCCTGGACTGGGACTTTGTCCGAGAGAATCCAGGAGACGCTTATCCAGTTAACTTCTATAGCGAGCACTATATTCGCAACAAGACGTGCCGAACAGGCTGCGTCGGAGTTGACAGCTGTTGCAGGAATGACATTAGGAGACAGGTTCGCGAGGCGCTGAGCAGAGATGGGCTGAGATCAGACGATCCACGGGAAGCGCGAATGGCGTGGCAGAGCGGTTCGTACTTGTATGAATACGGGAATCAGTCGCTCCTCGACGGGCTTGAGCTGATCTGCCTGCTTGCTGAGGGAGGATCGTCAACTGACGCAGGCTGTGATTCGAACAATCCTCCTGAAATTCGGAACCTGCGCGACTTGGAGCGCATGGGGAACTACATGAAGTGCATGGGGGACAAGATAAGTCATCGTGCTGCGACGGCTATCTTCCCTGACTTCCCGGTTCGCGCAGTGGATGCGATGAGAGAGCACACGGGAGGCGCGTACGACCCCGAGCTCGGGCGCATGGGTGAGGCCATCTCACAACTCCGGAGCGCAATGATGCAGGTCGCCTCGTCCGCTCCCATCATTGGTCGCACCGTGCGAAATTTTGGAGAAGACATGGTTCAGCTCCGGCACACCATGGCGATCTACGACATCCGCGACGAGATGGGCGACATCCAGTTCCAGGCCAACGTCGCGCAGCAGGTCGCCAACTGCATTTCCGCCGGGGGTGAGGCAATGAAGGGTGGAGGTCACCCAATAATGGGATGGATAGGAGGAGGGATTTCCTCGACTGCAACGTGCGCCAACTCAATCGCCCAGATCTCGTTTGCTGACAGTCTTCGCGACCTTGGGGAAGAGGAGACTCGTCACGAGCGGGAGATTGCCATCAGCGACTTCAATCAGCGGTTCAACGACCACATCGCGACGTTGGAGACAGAATCCATCAATCTCTCCGAAGCGCTGGAGCAAGCCCGGCGCCAGCTGGGCGTCATCCAGAGTCTCAAGCAAGAAGCGGCCCGCAGCGTGAACTCGGCGCTGTGGCACCTCTCATACCAGGCAGCGAACGAGGGGGAGATCAACAGTGTTATTGGCAAACGAAACGAGACGCTGCGCATCCGCTACGAAAGGGCGCATCAACATGCCAAACGCATGGCCTTCCTGGCCAAGCGCGCAATCGAGCAGCGTCTGGCGATCCCGCTTTCCGAGATGCGGGAAGACTTGCCGTTGGTGGAGGCTCCCTCAAGCTGGGAATCCACGGTTTGCGAGACGAGCGGCATCGATTATGAGTCCCTTCGGTCTGAAGACAGCCCGCCCAACTTCGCAGATGCGTTCATCGGCGACTACGTGAGCAAGCTTGAGAACGTGCTCGAGTCCTACCGCCTCGTGCACAACTTCCACGAAGGCTCGGATACGGCGGTGGTATCCCTGCGGGACGACATCGTCAACGTGCGAGCAGAGTGCGAACAGGAATCGAGCAACCTGCTGGCCTATGCGTCACAGCTCAACCGTCTGAGCGCGGGATATCGTGAAGGCAGAGAGGGATGGTTCCTGGATGGCTGTGCGCTGGCGGAACCTGCCGCGCCGCCTGATGGGCAAGCGGGCGCCGCAGGCGCGACCGGGATCGGAGGAGCTCCCTCCCTGGGCGGCATGGGCAGCGATTCGGGCGGTGGCGGCGCAGGAGGAGCCACCGAGCCGGGCGACGTGCTGGAGGATGAAGACGACAGTATACTGTTGAAACCACACTGTGTGTCGGTCGAGCCACATACTATTGGCCTGCCCATACTGTATTCGACGGGCACGCTGCCCTCGACGCCGACCTTCCAGTTGGGCTTTGGAGACGACGGATACGGCAACTGTGACGAGCCCGGTGCATGTGGGTGGCAACCCGGTGCGGGATTGGTGCAACGACTGGAGCTCGGTCCAGGACGCTACATCTACTCATGGTATGCCAAAGAGTTCGCGCAAGGTTCGACGTACGCCGGGTTCGTCCGCGTTGGTGAGCAGATGTACGTCCAGCCCACCGGCAACATATCGGAAGGGAACGGCTACCGCTCATGGATAGTCTTTGACCTTGCTGAACAAGCCAGCGTCACGCTGGGCTTCCAGCGCCCGAGCCAGGGTATGGGTGGCCCGGTGCTTGTCGCAGCGCCCATGGTGGAGCGCTTGGACAGCCCTCACAGTGATCCGGTACCAGGGGTGTTCGAGGACGCCACCGGATCAGGAGTTGTCGTTCGGAGAGTTTGCGAGGACACCGACGGCGAGAACTTCCGGCTGGACCGCTGGACGCGCGGCGCGATGAATCTCTGCCCTGATGGATATTCCAGCGATTGTACGGACCGCGCTGATCTTCATCCCTACTCGGAGATCTCGTTCCACGTCAATCAGCGGGCAATCGAGGAGGGGGTGATGTTCAATCAGAGCGGCTTCGCGCGCGGGAACTTCAACTACCGTATCGAGTCAATAGGATTGAACTTCGTTGGAACCGGGATTCGCGATTGCTCCGACTCGGATCTGCCCAGCACCTGCTACGCGGGCGGCTACGTCCCATACACGATGATCCACGAAGGGCCCTACTACGTTCGCAATCATCTCGGAGACGACTACCGCTCCAGGCTCTTCACTGGCCGAATCGAGCACGGCCGCGGGCTGGCTACAGAGCGCTACTTGAGCAACCCGGTGAGCAGTGCGGACCAGGAGCTGCTTGCGCCGTTCATCAGGAACGAGTTCCAGGGTCGGCCGCTCGACGGCAACTTCGTACTTCGAGTGTGGGATGATCCGGACGTGAATTTCGACGCCATCGAGGACGTCCAGATCATTCTCCACTATCGCTACTGGACGCGCTTCGAGTAGCCCCCCGGGAGACCCACCATGGAACCCTCGTTCCACCACTCCCGAACAGCGCCCATCGGCGGAGGTGCGCCATGATCCTCACCCGCCTCCGCCGCTTCGCGCTGCCCACGGTGTGCCTCACGGTGGCGTCGTTCGTGACGAGCATGTTCCCGCGGCAGGCCTGGGCGGAGCCGGTGGTGCGGCCTGAGGTTTCTGGGGCTGTGGTGGTGGGGCGGCCAGAGGGGCCGCTGCCGCATGCGCAGTACGGGCAAGGGGCGAATGCCCGACCGGACATCTCGGATTTCCGGGTGGTCGAGTCCGACGCTCGTGCGTACTGGGGACTTCAGGACCCACGGCTAGGGGGGCAGACGCTGCTGCGTCCGCGCGATGTTCCTCGGCCTGTCGACGCGGTGACCGACGACTCCACCGATCCCGGGACTGAGTCCAATCCTGCAACTGACCCCAGTCAGCAGTCACTGGACGACCCCACCGACCCGGCCTCGGAAGATACCGAAGGGCTGCCGGACATCTCGGAAGACGTCCCGACAGAAACAGCGGGTCTACCCACCGGCACGGACAAGAGTGGCGTCACTAGCAAGACGGTGTCCATGCCCAAGGGGGAGGGGACCATCACCGGCATGGGGGAGAGCTTCTCGGCGCAGCTCTCCACCGGCATCGCCACCTTCAGCGTGCCCTTTGCCTTGCCGGCAGCCCGCGGTGGCGCGCAACCGTCGCTGGGGCTCTCGTACAGCTCCTCCGGTGGCAACGGCGTGGCTGGCCAGGGCTGGCAGGTGGGGGTGCCGTTCATTGCGCGGCAGACCGACCGCGGCATCCCAGGCTACGACGACCGAGCTGAATGGCATCCCGAGCAGGACCGGTTCGTGTTCAACGGCGGTCAGGAGCTCGTGCCCATCTGTACGGTCGGATCCGGCGGGGCGTGTGACGGGAAGCTGCTGCAAGTCCCCGTGCCCGAAGGCGACCCTGTGGACGAGGCGATGCCAGATTGGGCCGAGGGCTGGCAGTACTTCCGCCCCCGGGTCGAAGGCTCGTTCATGCGGTTCTTCTGGTCTGCGGACCACCGCACTTGGCGGGTGCAG
>CAZSVU010000106.1:0-22733 GCA_964610275.1 uncultured Polyangiaceae bacterium
GTTCGGCCCGGCGGAGGACAACGATTGCGACTTGTGAGACACAGCACTAGGTGAGCCGGTTTCCGGGCACACGGATCTGCTGTATTCACCTGAACCGATGACCCTACTCGAGAACAAGGTTGCGATCGTCACCGGTGCCGGCAACGGCATCGGCAGGGCGACTGCCTTGCTCTTCGCTCGAGAAGAAGCCCGGTTGGTGGTCTGTGACTTGGGCTGTTCACCCGATGGGGCTGGTGCCGATCCGGAGGTTGCCCGTGCGGTCGCCGAAGAGATTGTCTCCGCCGGCGGCATTGCCGTCGCACATCCGGACAGTGTGGCAACACCAACGGGTGGGCGAGCGGTGGTGGAGCACGCTCTCGACGAATTCGGAGCGGTCGACGTGCTGGTCAATCACGCCGGGACGAGGAGCGACCAGCCCCTGACCGAGATCGACGTCGACGCCTGGCACAGCGCAGCGGACGCGCTACTCCTGGGCACGCTGTTCACCATGCAGGCCGCAGCCGCCTGGATGCGACAGCGCAGCGCAGGGCGCATCGTGAACACCACTGGCAAGGCGGGACTGATGGGAACCTTCGGTCAGACAGCAAGCTCCGCGGCTCAGGCGGGAGTGTATGGCCTGACGCGCGCGGCCGCGGTCGAGTTGCAGCGGTACGGCATTTCGGTCAACGCCGTGGCGCCTGTCGCGCGCACTCGACAGACCGCGGACCAGGAAGGGCTCGCTGAGCTCGATGCGGTTTCGCCGGACCACGTCGCGCCCGCCGTGCTGTTTCTCTCCAGCGATCTCTGCGGAGAGTTGACGGGCCACGTGCTTTGCGTGGCCGGGCCACGACTGAGCGTGGTCCGGCTGGTGGAGAGCCGCGGACTGGTAAAGGAGACGGAAGCAGGCGTCTGGTCCGCACCGGAAATCGCCGAACACTGGTCCAATATCGCGAAAATCTGAGGTGCCGCTCGGCTCCCCACGACCGAATCGCGGTGACTCAGCAGACGGGCCAGCGCACAGAAGCTCAAGAATGCTGGTGAGTTGGGTGCCCTGCAGAGCGTTGGCGCATCCCGGCGCCGGGTCAGGCAGGGAGTTCCGTGGCTTCCCTCGACGAAATCTCAGCCAGCGCGCATGATTCCGCTCGATTGCTGGGCCCAGGGGCCGGTGTTAGGTTTCCATGGGTCGGGCGACGGGGCTGCGTCGTCGCCTCCCCTGGACGCGAATGATCCGCGAGCCACACGTCCCACTGTTTCTATGGATCGCCACGGCGATCCTCGCGCACATCATGTTCGCGGGCGGAGCCGACCGCGCGTCGAGCTGGATCGAACAGCAGCTACTCGTCCGACAGTTCGCGGTCTCGGTCCAGCGGCAGGTCGCGCTCTTCGCGCGGCCCGTGGAGGTCGCCCTACTCGACGACGACCAGCTGCGTGACCAACCAGAAGAGAAGACGGCGGACGACCCGGAAGAGGAGCTGGAGGACGAGGCAGCTCAGGAGCGGGAGGAGCAGCAGGAACAGGCCGAGTTCGAACCGCCCGAGCCAGAGAAGACCCAACCACCCGATCCGCCGGTGGCCAAGGCTCCGGCTCCAAAGAACAAGCCCGAGGAGCCCAGCCTGGACGATCCGGCGCCCAAGCAGGAGGAGGCGCCCAAACAGATCCTGGAGCTTCAGCCTGACCGGCGCATCGCGGTACGGCAACACGTCAAGGACCCGAACCAGGAAGACAATCCCGACGCCGAGTTCATCGGCAACGAGGCCAACCGGGTCAAAGAGCAGACTCAAGCCAGCATCACCTCCACCGATCAGGACGATCCGAACCCGAACCCCGGTGGCCGCCACGTCGGACCGGACGAGAACCCCGGCGACTCGGATGAGACCCGCATTGGGCAATCGGACGACAGGCCCGGCGACCCCGATCTCACGCCCGCGGACGCTCCGGAACCGCCGCCCGATCCCGCCGCGAATGAGCCGCCGCGAGTGGCACTGCGTGCCGAGCCTCCGGCCTCCCGGCGTCTCGCACCGCAACCGGCGCGTCGGCACCAACCCCCGCAAGAGGCGCAGGCAGCGGTGGAAGGTGAGCCCGAGAAGCTGACCTCACCCGACGGCTCGTTCACCGTGGGCAGAGAGCGTGTCGCTCGCCGCGCCCAGAAGGGACGCCGAGAAAGTCGGAAACGGCTACCTTCGCAACGGCGCAAGCTGGACGACTTGCTCGGTCTCGGCGCTCCGGGGCTAACCGAGAACGGCGTGAATCTCAACCTGACGCCTCGCACCGCGGTGGCCGCCATCGGGCAAGACCACCTGCACCAAGAACGGAAGCAAGACGGAGAACGTCGGCGGAGCAAGCACCGTGGGTCTTGGCGCAAGCTCGGCATCGAGCGCTGGCGTGCAGCCATCGAGAACTACGTTCCACACGTGAAGCCGGGAAACCAGACCGCGCTGAATACGGCTCGGGTACCTTTCGCGAACTACCTGAACCACATTCACAATCGAATCCACCCGGTATTCGCCGACACGTTCTTGCCGTCTCTCGACAGCCTGCCAAGCACCCACCCCATGAACCGGATGGACATGTCGTCGCATGTCGAGATCGTGCTCAACCCCGCCGACGGGCGCATCGTGCAGATGGGCGTGACCAAGACCAGCGGAGTAACGGCATTCGACATCGGTGCGCTGGAGTCTGTGCAGCAGGCCTCTCCCTTCGGTCCGGCCCCGGCCGAAGTCGTATCCCCCAATGGCAACGTCTACCTCCACTGGGAGTTTCACCGGAATCCGTACTACGCCTGTTCCACCTACTTCGCGCGTCCGTACATCATCAAGGGGAAGCCCCAGCCGGCACCCCCAAAGGTCACCCCGCCTCGACGGAATCCGTTCCGTCCCGAAGAGCGACCGCCTCCCGTGGACAACCGAAGCGGCCGGACCGAGCCTTCTCCGCCTCAGCGCACACTTGGCAAGGCGTCGCGCGCTGCGGTACATCGCAGGCACTCTGGCTGAACCCATCTGCGCCCGCACAGCCGCAACCCGGAAGGCCGAGTCCCGGGCATCCCGGCGCCCCCACGGAAGCTGTCGAGGCAGCGCGTGACCAAGTCATCACCACCCGGCATCGAGCCGCCACCGTCCAGCCGTGCGGAGACTGAGGAGCCGAGGCGGTACCGTGGCGAGTCGACCCTGTTCTCGACGCCACGACTGTCTGGACAGACGCTGCGGGGTCTCGCAGCGCTCTGCGTGCTGACAGCGCTCGTCGCCCGCGGAGTCGCACCAGCGCTGCCGGGTTCGACGACCGGCATAGAGCGCTGGATCGTGGCCAGTGACCGTGCCGCAGCGTTTCTTTCACAACTGGTGGTGATCTCGGGGGTCATGGCCGGGCTCTGGCTCCTCCTGGCGATACTCCGCGACACTCGTCTGGGACCGCTCTTTCGGCTCTGGGCGGCGCCCGTGGCGGCGGCGGTCATCACACTCGTGTTGGCGGCTGCCCGAGGACCGATCGCGTCGAAGTGGACGCTCGGGCTGGGCTTCTGTGCCGCAGCGCTGGCCGGCTCCGCCGCGTGGCCAGCACTGCGCAGTGCCACCACGCGCGCGTCCGGGTTCGTGCTCGCATTGGCCGCCACGGCCGCCGCACTGCAAGTCAGCGCTCGGGTGGTAGCGGTCCACGCCAGCGAACACGCCCTACCCTCCGTGTTCTGGGTCGCCCGGCTGCTGACGTCGAGTGCGCTGTTTCTGGACGTGGCGGCGCTGGTCATCGTCGTCGTCTGGTTGGGTGCGGGCCGCCCGCGCCGCGCCGCAATCGTCATCGGTATCGTCTTGGCGGCCGTCGCCCTGGGGTGCTGGGGCGCACTGCGCGGCTCTCAGTTGGGTGCTTCGCTGTGGCAGGTGCTGGCAGCGCGGTCGCTGGCCGAGTTGACGCGGCACCCGATGCCGCTCTTGAGCCCGCTCGTGCGTTTCGCCATGGAGCTGGGCGTGCTCGCCACAACGGCCATCGTGCTGGTCAGCCGTCGCCGCGGTCACGCCATTCACGCACTGGTCGCCTTCGCCCTCGTGGCCCGCGGCGCAACCGACATCCCCGCTCTGGCTCTCATGCTCACACTGGCGGCGCTCATTGCGCCGCTGGCCTCGGTCAGTCGCGATCCGACGTGGGTGGGGCCAGTCGACACCGATGCGCCGGGGGATGCAGATGCCGAGGCGCCACCGGATGACGAGCCCGCCCCAAGTGGGGGGTTGGATCGACCGGTGGCGAAATCATGAGGTCTCGGGGGTTGGGGGTCCTGCTGGGGGCCGCCTGGCGGTACTCCGGCCAGGCGCTGCGTGGGCGACCGCACCTGGGCGTGCCCCCACGTCGCTTCTGGGCGGCGCTCCTCGAGGCGACGCGCCCCCACTACTTCGCGCTGCCCGCTGGCGCCAGCCTGGCCGGATCCGCTGCTGCACCCAGCGTGGAGCTCACTTGGCGAGTGGGGGCTGCCGCTGCCGCTGCCGGGTTCGGCTGGGGTGTGGGGCAACTCCTGAACGACTTGATGGATACCGAGGCGGACGCCGTCGACGCGCCGGGGCGACCAGCGGTTCGAGGTCTCCTGCCCGACGGGCCGACGATGACCGTCGCGATCCTCGCTGGCCTGGGAGTCGCCACGCTCACGCTGTTGCTGCACCCGCAGGCGGTCCTGCTGGTGATCGCGTCGACCGTGCTCATGCTCGGGTACGGTGCTGCCAAGCCAATCCCTCTCATGGGCAACCTGGCCCACGGTGCGCTGATTGCAGCGGCCGCCACCATTGGGCGGGCCGCTGCCACTCCGGACCAGCCACTCCTCGCCGCACTGGGAGACTCTTGGCCGGTACTGCTGGTCACTGGTGCGTGGTCGGCGACCTACCTGCAGTCAAACTACGAAAAGGATCGCCGGGGTGATGCACTGGCCCACTGTCGAACCCTGGCACACGTGCTCGGGCTGCGAGCCAGTGCGGGACTACGCTGGATGGCGGCGCTGGTCGTGGCAACCGCTGCCGTGCGAGTCTCCGCAGTGGTCGGGACGATCGCTTGGATGGCCTTGGTCGCCGCACTGCTGGCGATCACCAGTTCCGCAGCGCTGGTGCTCTGGCGTGCGACCGAGGCGGTCGCGCTGCGTGGCTATCGCTTGGCAGTCCACGGCGCCGCCGTCGGAATGCTATCGCTGGCCGGGGCCGCACTCGGCCAAGCCGCACTGCTCGCCGCCATCGTCATGAGCGTGACGTTGACCGAACGTGCGTTTCGCAGAAATCCGCAAAACGCTTGAGCGCTCAGCGTTGGGTCAGCCCGGCTCGGAGCTGCCGCCGTCGCCGGATGTGGAATCCTCGTCGTCCTTGGCCGGCAGCTGCTTGGGGCTCTCGGTCGCATCAGCCTTCGGTTCGGGATCGGCTAGCTGGTTCTCTTCGGAGTCGCCGGACAACCCCTTCTTAAAGTTTTTGATGCCTTCACCGAGCCCCTTGCCGATTTCCGAGAGTCGGCTGGCGCCAAACAGAACCAGCAACAAGATGACGACAACGAGTATTTGCCACGGGCCAACCGCCATTTGCGTCCATGCTCCTCGCGCGGGCTGTTGTTAACACCGCCCCCGACCCCGAGCAACGCACCTTCTACACTGGCTTCGGTCGCCGCCGCTTCCACGCGTAGCGGATGAACCAGACCAGCACCCAGGCGCTGCACGCCGCCAGCATGGCCGCACCGGGAACCCACACGTAGTCCCCGGGCCCGGAGGCGGTGCCGTCCACGCGGTGCAACGCACGTGTAGCCACCAGCGCAGGAACGGCCCCCACGAAAGCAGCGCCCACCCGGCTCTGGAGGTTCCCGGCCACCACCAACCAGGCAACCATGAGCCCCAGCACCAAGCTCGTGGTCGCAATCAGAGCTGCCCGTCGCTCGACCGTGAGCGTGGTGGGTCTCCCCCACGCCTGGAGTCCCGTCACGGTCGCGTGACGGACCCGAAGCTGCGCCCGCGGTAGCCCGGACTCTGGGCGAGTCGCCAAACGCAGATCCTCGAGGACAAAGGTGCGCAGATCACTACTGGGGTGAAGCTCGGCCGCGGTGAACCAAGCTCGGCCACCGGACCTCGGTAGGGGGCCAGTCACCCGGGGTGGCTGCCCCGGAAAACAGAGCCACGTGACGCCGACCATCGGGACCAGAGCACTTCTTGGCTCGGCGGCTCCAGCGCAGCTCGACTTGCCCTGTTCGATGAGCTGGGCGGCGATCCTCCCTGGCGCGCTGGCGTCCACATCACAGACAGTCAGAATGGCGGCTGCCAGCGCCGCTGCGGCCGCGCCTCGAGGCACGGTGTGCATCACCAGCTGCAGGGGGGACGCGCCCAAAGCCTGTAGCGCTCGGGCCTCCCCGCGTTCGACGAAGCTGGCCGCACCCACCGAGAACCCGAGGGGAAATCCGACCAAGAGCGACGTTTCCACGGCGACCACCGCCAGGGCCTTCGCAAACGGCAGCGACACACCCAGTGGAACTTCAGCAGCCAGCAACCAGGGCAAGAGGCGCACCGTACCCGCCGCCAACGCCAGCAAGAGCACGGCGCAGCTGGCAAGCCCCGCGGCAAGCAGGCAATGACGAGCAAGCGGCTTCACGCCTTCATCCTACCGGCCCACCGCCCGCAGCGGACCCTGAACGTTCCATTAGTGTTTCCAAGGGCATCCGGCTCTTCTCGAAGCGCCCAGCGGTGTTATGCTTCTTGCCTCTCCGTACGGGAGAGTTAGCTGGAGGGACCATGGGTTTCGTTCGGTCGCTAGCGGTCGCCGCCGCGGCGGGGTCAGTTACTTTCTTGATACCAGCAGTGGCCTCGGCCCAAGCGCAAGGCTCGGAGCCGGTCTCGGCAACGGGAAAGGGCATCACAGGGGGTGCACTGCTGGGTGCCGAAGCGGTGTTGCTGTCCGAAGCCATTCTCGACGTCAAGCCCGGTTGGGCCTACTTGGTCGGAGGTCTGCTAGGCGCGGGAGCCGGCGGATTCGGCGGCTACTACGCCGAGCAGCAGGACAGTGCCAAGCTGTCCTTGTATCTCCTGGCGGGTGGAATGGCGCTCGCCATTCCGACGACCGTGGCAGTGCTCAGCGCCACGGCGTATGAGCCACCGGCCGACTATACCGAAGATCGGGGACCGGTGGACGAGCCGGTGGCGGAGCCCCCACAGCCGGAAGGCGCAGCGCCGGCACCACCTGCGGCAGCGCCGCCACCCACCGGCGAACAGGGCCGCTCGACCCCGGTACGGCGCGCGGTCGCGCGGAAGCGTTTCACGCCGCGCTCGCTGCACCTGCGTGCCCCGGTGCTCCCCCCAGCCTTGGTCGGTTTCGACCAGGGATACCTCACCCTCGGCATCCCCGCGGTCGAGGTCCGCGACGTGTACAGTCGACGCGAAGTTTTCGAGTACGGGGTCAAGCAGCACACGGAGCTGCGAATCCCCGTCTTTGGCGCAGTGTTCTGAGTCGATCACTGTGTGGTTGTGTACGATTTGGCGTTCCGCCCATTTTTTCGGCGCACGCGATGCCGTAACATCACTTTGAATGCAGTACCGTGCTGCTGTAGCAACCGGCGCTCACCATAGCCATGCCTCCGCAACCGCAACAGAAGTCAGGGTCCCGAGCACGTAGGAGCGATGACCCCTCACTGGGGAAGGTCATCGCGGGGCGGTACCGCCTCGAGGCACGCATCGGCGAAGGCGGAATGGGAATCGTCTACCGAGCTCGCCACGTGCTCATTGACCGAGTGGTAGCGGTAAAGCTCATTCGTCCCGACCTCCGCGGTGAGACGCACCTCCGAGCCTGGATGCTGCGCGAAGCGCGTGCGGCGAACCGAGTGGACCACGCCCACATCATCGACATCCACGACATTGGAGAGACGGACGAGGGCGAGCTCTACCTCGTGATGGAGTACCTGGTCGGAACCCCCCTCTCTACCGAGCTCGCCCGCGGGCCCATGCCCATCCATCGGGGGGTGGACATCATCGAGCAAATGGGCGCAGCGCTCTCCCGCGCACACGACCTCGGGGTCGTGCATCGTGATCTCAAGAGCGACAACATTCTGCTGACCACCCGCGGAGGCCGAAAGGACTTCGTCAAGATCCTGGATTTCGGTCTGGCTGCGCTAGCCCATGATCCCCGCCTGGCCCCCAAGGGCGCGGTATTCGGTACTCCGGAGTACATGTCGCCCGAACAAGCGCGCGGCGAACAGGCCGGACCCCAGTCGGATCTGTACGCGCTGGGTATCTTGTTCTTCGAGATGCTGACCGGGCAGCTTCCGTTCCGGTCCGGCGATCGAGAGACGCTGCTGGAAATGCAGCGCAGCTCGGTGGCACCTCGACCCAGCACCATCCGCAAGGACTGTCACCCCGAAGCAGAGAGAATCGTCCTGAAGCTGCTGGAAAAGGAGTGCCACAAGCGCTATCGCGACGGCCACCACCTTCGCGAAGAGCTGAAGGCATTTCAGCGCTCGCTGCCCAGTCGCTCCTGGGAGAAGGAATCGGGGGATGCACAAGCGCCGGTCCTGCCGCCTCCTCCGCCGCCGCGGGCCCCTGGCGTGACGGAGTGGGCCAGTCGCGCTGGCCTGTTCTCGCGTATGACGGCACGGGCACACCCGTCCGGCAACGTGCCCCCGGATGTCAGCGGGTCTCTGACGAAGCTCTGGGACTACGCGGCCAAAGCCAACGCGTTGGAAGGCGAGGTCGCGAGTCACACACGCAAACTCGAAGCGTTGGAGCGTCGCGGACGTGCCCTGAGAGCAGAGATTGGCCGTAAGGTCGAAGAACTGGCGCAGGAAGAGTCGCGCGCGCTCCGCGATGCGGCTGCTTATGGCGAAGAAGCAGACGCGGCTCGCCGAGACATCGCCAAGGCCCAGCAGCAGGCGGTGGAGAAGGTCGCTGCCGCGGACGACGCCGAAAAGCGGGGACGCGGGTCACGGAAGCTGTACGAAGATGCAGGGGCAGCTCGCGCTATGGTGGAGGCCAAGCGGGAATGGCTGCAGACGCGAGAGGCGCGCCGCCTGGGACGAGAGGCCACGGCTCGGGACCTGCGCCGTCAGATCGAGGAGCTACGCGGGCAACTGGCGAGGTACGCGGAAGCGCTCGAAGAAGATCTGGCCAGCGGCCGCGAGAAGGTCGCGGCCCGCACGCGCGAAGGGATTTCCTACGAGCGTGGCTACCAGGAAGCCTCCAACCGCTTGTTGCGCCACCTCAAGGGCAAGCCGGAGTGCAGAGAGCTGCTCAACGAGATCCTGACCCCGGAGAAGGATCCCTCGGGGCAGGCCACGGACTCGCGGTCCCTCAGAACCGCAAACTGATCCCGCGCGCGGTTCCCTCTATTCAGGGAGCTTCGCGGTCATGAAGGAGCGGAGCTTGACCAGATTCTTCTCGTCTCTCGAGAACGAAGGCGCGTGGTACGAGCCTGCCCAGCCCTTGACCTCGCCGACGAACTGAGAGCGCACCGACGCTTCCCCCACGATGGCCGCCACCGTGCGTCCGCGCACGACCGCGCTTTCGAGTGCATCCACGAATGCGCTGAGCCGAGCATAGGTCTCACCGAGGAATTCACTCACTAGATTGGCGTCTTCGGCCAAGCGCTTGAGCGTCCCGGTGGCGTCGGCGTCAATCGCGCCAGAGTCACGCTGCAGAGCGTTGGCCGACGCGACGCGGAACACGAACGCGTCATCGACGAAGCCCAGGTCTTCGATGCCATCGGGAATCAAGTCCAAGGACTTGAACAGGTAGTTGAGAGCTGCGGCGCAGTTCTTGCGCACGGGCTCGGCGAGCTGTTCGTTGTCCAGTAGAGCGGCCAAGCCACGGGCATCGTCGCCGAGGCTACGTAGCCACTGCGGAAAGGCGTCCAGGCACCGGGAGTCGAGCTCAGTCATCGGCGTGTACCATCCTGCGAGTTGGACTTTCCTCGTAACACCAGCCGGAATCCGGGAAAACCCAAAACTGACTCGTGCTGTGGTCGCGGCCCCGGACCAGCGGGATCACCGGCCGCACAACAGCCGGAGAGCGTTCTTGGCGAAGACTCGCTCCACTTGCTCACGACTCATTCCCCCCTCGAGCAGGGCGGCCGCCAACCTCTGGTAGCCCGATACGTCTTCGAGTCCGGGCGGCGGCCGAATGCCCCCTTCGTAGTCGGACCCAATCGCCACGTGCGCTGCACCCACCAGTCGGATAAAATGACGCACGTGGCGGACGACGTCGTCCATGCTCGCGCGCGGCGACGCAGTCAGATAGCCGGAATGGAAGTTGACTCCGACCACGCCGCCCGTCGACGCAATCGCGCGAGCCTGTTCATCCCCGAGATTGCGTGCGTGATGGTAGACGGCGCGAGCGTTGGAGTGCGACGCAATGACCGGCGCACCCGCGGCGCGCGCCATCTCCACCACCTCTTGGACGGTGCGGTCCGAGGCATGCGAAACGTCGACCATCGCCCCCAGAGCGTGCACCCGTTCAATCAGCGCACGGCCTTCGTCGGTCAGCCCCTGCCGAAGTCGCCGCGGAGTCCGCTGCATCCCCGAAGAGGTGGCCAACCGGTTGTCGTGTCCATGTACGAGCCCAAACAGCCGAACCCCGCGCGCCACCCAGCGGGCGGTGTCGCCGGGCCGATCGCCCAGCGGTGCCGAGCCCTCGAACGCCAGCCAGGTCTGGACCCGGTCGGAAGCTCCCACACAGCCGGGCAAGCGGTAGGGCTGGACGCTCACCAACTCGGAGAAGACCCGCCCGTACGATTGCTCCAAGTCTTCTGGTCGGGGGCCAGTGGGCGAGACGTCATGCGGTACGTAGAGCGGCAGCACCACCCCCAACACCCCCGCACGCCTGAGCTGCGCGGCGGGGTACTGGCCGGTGCCGCGAGCAAAGTCCTGGCCCCGGTAGTTCGCCTGGTAAGAGAGATCCACATGCAGGTCGACGACCCCGATCACGCGGTCGCCGGTTTCTGCGCCCCGGCTGGGGAGCGGTAGCAGCAGGAGCACCCCGAGCATCGCCCAGAGCGCGCTCATGACTCTCAGCGTCATCCAGCTCCGATCAGGTAGCCCAGCGCCAATCCCACCAGCAGCGATACCATGGCAATCACTGCGACCATCCCAGCGGGCACTCCGCGCTTGGGAGACGGCAGGACTTGCACCAGCGGCCCGGCGTCGCGTCCCGATACGGCGGACGGTGAGACCGCGGCCGAAACTGCCGTGTCGGTCCGCCCGAATGGACCCGTCGGCACGACGCTGGCCGCATCTGTCGGAGCGACGACAACCGGCGTGGGCGCAGCCACGGGAAGCGCTCCACCCTGCGCCACCGCCTGAATGGCCGCCTCCATTTCGCCGGCGCTCTGGAATCTCGCGTCGGGGTCCGGCGCCAGCGCCTTGGCAAAGAAGGACGTCCAGTGAGCGTACTGTGGCGCCACTTGGTCGATGGGGGTCGCAGCCGCAGTGAGCACCTTGGTGATGCGCGCGAAATCGTTTTCAGCCTCGAAGGCCAACGACCCGGTCAGCATCTCGTAGAAGATCACCCCCGCGCTCCAGAGATCGGCTCGGCTGTCCGCCGTCTTGACGTTCTTGATCTGCTCCGGGCTCATGTAGCCGGGCGTGCCGAGCAACATGCCGGTTCTGGTCTTGCGTGCCATGCCCCCCGCGGCGTCCATGACTCGGGCGACGCCGAAGTCCAGAATCTTGACGTCCACCACCCCTTGCTCATCCAGGGCCACGAAGACATTGTCCGGTTTGAGATCGCGGTGAACCACGCCCGCCTGGTGCGCGGCCATGAGCCCCGACAAGAGTCTCCGCACCGTCACCACCGCCTGCTCCACCGGCATCCGCCCGCGATTCATGGCTGTCGCCAGGGGCATCCCTCGCAATAGCTCCATAACCAGGTAGGGGCTGCCGTCTTCGGCGCGTCTGGCCTCGTGCACTCGGGCAATGCTCTCATGCTGAATTCGTGCAGTGGCCGCCGCCTCGTCGAGAAAGCGCTGAACGATCTGCGGATCCTCGCAGAACTCGGGACGCAAAATCTTGACGGCCCGGGCCCC
Organism: uncultured Polyangiaceae bacterium; assembly: GCA_964610275.1. Lineage (GTDB taxonomy): Bacteria > Myxococcota_A > Polyangia > Polyangiales > Polyangiaceae > JAFGBI01. The sequence continues at coordinate 11,976 of CAZSVU010000106.1, forward strand.
TTCGCCGCGCAGCCCTTCGGCTTCGTAGACCACGCCAATCCCGCCCTCCCCGCGAACGCCAACGAGCCGCCACTGCTGATTGAGCACCGCGCCCACCAGCGCAGCGGGATCCTGAGAGGCGTTGGTCACTGATCCGGCTTCTAGTGCTCTGTCCCAGAAGTCGCAATCGATGTCCTCCGCCGGGCCAAACTCGGGGGTGGCGGCCCGGCGGAGGACAGCTCCGCTGCGATCTCGACAGGGCACTGGCACGGCGACTGCGAAGATCTCGTGCCGTCTGTGCCCGGGTTGGGGTAAGGCGGACACCGTGAACGCGATCTGTGTCTTCTGCGGGGCTTCTTCCGGCCACTCCGGCAGCTATCGGTCCGCTGCGGCGGAGCTAGGCGCCGCGCTGGCGCGACGCGGTTTCGGCCTGGTGTACGGTGCCGGGCGTACCGGGCTGATGGGAGCGGTGGCCGAGGCGGCCTTGGCTGGGGGTGCCGCCGTCACCGGCATCGTTCCCCGGGCGCTCCACACCCCGGAGCTCGTGCACCCAGCACTGTCTCGCTTGGAGGTGGTCCCTAATCTGCACGTGCGCAAAGCACGCATGGTCGAGCTCAGCGATGCGTTCGTGGCACTACCCGGTGGCTACGGCACGCTCGACGAGCTTCTGGAGGCCGTCACGCACGCGCAGCTGGGATTTCACCACAAGCCAGTGGGTGTCCTCAACGTCGACGGCTACTTCGACGCGCTACTCGCCCAGCTGCAGCGCTGCGTCTCCGACGGATTCTTGCCGACCGAGCAGCTCGGCTTGCTGGACATCGCCAGCGATCCCAACGCACTGCTCGACCAGATCACGGAAGATGTACGCGTGGCGCAGCGCGGTCGCGCTAGAACGACCAGCCCAGATTCAAGTTGAGCAACAGGACGAAGTCGGTGTCACGGGCCCGGTCGGTCTCGCCGGCGGAGTCGCTCACCTCGGCCGACACCGCCACGTACTGGATCCCGCCCTGGACGACGAACGTGAACCCGCCCCTGGACATGACCTTGTATCCAGCCAGCGGACCCACAGCCAACCCCACGCCGACGCCGCGCAGAGTGTTGTTGCGTAGCTCATCCGTGGTGATCTTCATGTAGTCGAGCTCGACACCGAGGTGCAGGCTGCGAAATGGCTTGAGGATGTACCAGTTGGCCTGGGCGCCGACCTCGTAGACGTCGAAGGTGAACTCGTCGCCGAGCTCGTCTTCCGCGGTCGCTTGACCGTAACCAGCGAGGACGGCCACACCGAAGTGGTCGACCACCCTGAGCTCTGCGGTGAGCTCGAGCACCGGAAAGAGGAACAGGTGCAGCGGCGAGATCGTTATGGAGACGTCCCGGCTGGGAAACGGCTCGGGTGTAGGCGGCGGCGGCTCGGGTGGCGGTTGGCCCGGTGGAGGGTAGCCGTACGGAGGTGGGTAGCCGTACGGAGGCGGGTAGCCGTACGGCGGTGGATAGCCGTACCCGGGAGGCGGCGGCTGCCCGGGTTGCCCAGGCGGCGGCTGCCCAGGTTGCCCGGCAGGAGGCGGTTGGCCCGGCTGGCCTGCTGGAGGTGGCGTGCCCGGCGGAGCGGGCTGCGCCGGCGCTGGTTGGGGGGCGACCTGCGGTGGCGGCGCCGGACTGGGCGCCGGCGGCGGAGCGGGCGCCGGACTGGCTGAAGCAGGCGGTTGCGCGGGCGCCGGCTCCGTTCCGCCGGCGGAGTCCGAGCCAGCATAGGGCGGATCCTGAGCACTGACCGACCCGGTCGCCAGCAACACGGCCAATCCGCACTCTCCCCATAACCCTCGCACTCGCATGTCGCCGGAGAGGCTAGCAGAAACCAGCCCGCGTGCGACCCGGGAACTGGAACCGAGAGTCACCCGTCGCAGATATCGTCGGCCCCCAGGCGATCACTCAACTGAAGTAATCGGGCGCGTTGCCCGGCTTCCACTTGATGTTGCAGCCCACGCTCGGCCTCTGCTCCGAGCTGGGGCTCTCGCCGGCCAGCACGGCCTCGACCGCCGCTCGGAGATCCGCACCCGTGACAGGGACCCCGTTGCCCGGTCGGCTGCCGTCAAACTGCCCACGGTATACGAGTTGGCCGGAGCCATCGAACAGGTAGAACTCGGGGGTGCAGGCAGCGCGGAACGTCTTGGCCACCTCCTGGCTCGCGTCATAGAGATACGGGAAAGGATACCCGACACGCTCCGCTTCCTCCGCCATGCGAGCAGGTGCGTCCTGCGCGTAGTTGTCAACGTCATTGGAGCTCACTGCGACCATGCGCACACCCCGCTCCTGGCAGAAGCGCCCGAACTCCGCCAGCTGGTCCCTGATGTGGATGACGAAGGGACAGTGATTGCAGATGAACGCCACGATGCTGGCCGGCGCATCCTTCAAGCGAGCCGCATCGAACATCTGTCCACTGACGGTGTCCGGCAAGCTGAAGCTGGGCAGCGCGGTTCCAAGCGCCAACATTTGAGATGGAGTAGCGGCCATGACTAGATCTCCTGTACCGAGAACGAGCGTCCGGATGCGGATCTATTGCGCACCCCGTGCGCCATGTCGAGGGAGCCGAACTGAGCGCAGCACCGGGCTCGCACGGGCGACCCGTCGATCTCAGTACTGCAGTCGGAGGGGCAGCGCCATCACCTCGTCCGCGATCTCTCGATCGTAGAGGTAAGCGTAGGCAGCACGGCTGGCTAAAACCCGCTTGGTGTATCGACGTGTCTCACGAAACGGGATGAGCTCCACCCAGATGTCGAAGTCGAGTCGGGGCAACTCTCGGAGCCAGCGGCGCGGCCGACCCGGTCCGGCGTTGTACCCTGGAATCGCCAGCACTGGATTGGTGGTGAACTCCTGCCTCAGGCTCGCCAGAGCTCGACACCCGAGCGCGATGTTCACCGCTGGCCGTTTGAGACTGCGCGAGTCGAACGGCAGTCCTGCCGGGCGGGCATACAGGCGGGCGGTGGGCACGATGAGTTGCATCAGTCCGTGCGCATCAGCCGGACTGACGGCGTCTGCGTCAAATGCCGATTCCTCCCGCATCACCCCATACACGAGCCATTCGGGCACTCCGGTGCGACGCGTCTCGCGCTGCACGATGTGGCGATGGGGACGAGGGAACGCGAGCTCCCACGCTCGGGCCCAGTCGCCTGCGGGCCAACGCGCCAACCAGTCCGTGAGCAGCCCACGCGCGATTCCATGGGAAAGCTTGGCCGCGCCAGCGCGCGCGTACAGCAGGGTGACGCCCCACAAGATTTCCGGGGCCGCGCCCCGTCGGGCGATCCCCAGAACCTGGATCTCGCGCTTGGCCGCGTCGATGTCACCCGCGCGCAAGAGCTCCATGGCTCGCAAGAAGCCCGGCTGGTCGAACTCGGGTCGATGGGCAAATGTGAACGGCTGCTCTGCAGCCCGCCGCGCGGCTTCGTCCCGGGCGCGCTGGGCGCGGAACGGATCGGCTTCCACCAGCCGCGAATAGGCGTGCAGCATGTAGTAGCTGAGCGGAAGCTCGCCAATGATGGCCGCGTACTCGTCCAACCCCCTCTTCTTCTCACCGGTGGCAATCCAGGCCCTCGCTCGGAAGTAGCGCTCGCGACCGGAAAGCTCCGTTCCTCGGGCGCTGTCGCGTCCTTGCACGAGCGTCGCTCCGCGGTCGAGCACGCTCGCCGCACCAGACCAGTCCCCCTTCTCGATGCGGCGCAACGCAAGACGAAACACGCCGTCGAGCACCATGTCGCCCTCCGGGTAGTCCTCGGGCATCCGCGTGAGCAGCTCGGTGAACCGGGCCTCGACACCCAGCTCATAGTAGCTGAACGCGGCGCGGAGCCGTGCGTCGTCTGCGAGCCGATGGCCTGGGATCTCCTTCTCCAACTTCCCATACAGCGCAACGGCCTGCATGTGCCGTCCGTCGGCTGCCGCGTACTTGCCCGCCAGGTAGAGCGCCCGCGCCCGCAGGTCATCGCCACGACAGCGACGGATGACCTCGCTCAGCGAATCTGCCGCCCGACCCCAGGCACGCTGACCGGCCAACGCCTTGCTGCGCAGAACGGAGGTTTCGCAGCCGAGCTCCGCCCAGCGCTGCTTGCCACCCAAGGACTGCAGAAGCTCATGTGCCACCTCGTCGGCACGCTGGTGGAGCCGCCCCGCCACCAACACGCGGACTCGCTCCAGGTGGTCTTCCGGGGTGAGCAGGCGCAGGCGGTCACGATTCGCCGGTGGAAGGGCGCCCAGCGCCCGCTCCTCCAGGCGCGTTGCGCGGGTGGTCACCCCGGCCGAGCCCACGTTGCGAAGTCTCACTCGGCGAGCGAGCGAGAGCGCCTCCTCGATCTCCTCCAGGGCTCTGGCGCGGGCCGATGTATCGGCGCCGGGTGCTAGGCGCTGCGCCCTGCCGAGCAGCGCTTCGGAGAGTCTGAGGGAGACGTCGACCCAATCAGTGGGTTCGTCAGCGCTGGCCAGATGCGCGCGCCAGGTGGCGATCGCGAGGTCGAAGTCTTGCTTGCGCGAAGCGACTTCGGCCATCAACAGGCGCGTCTCGTCCGCAATCGGCTGATCGAGGGGCACTCGTTGGAGGCGGCCCAGCGCATCGTCCAACCGACCCGCGCGGACCAGGGCCCGTCCTGCACCCAGCAGGGCGTAGCCCGTGAGCGGCCACCGCGCGCTGGCTGCCAGCTCGTAGGACGCTGCAGCTGCCTTTGCCTGTCCAGCCTGCTCGCGGAGGCGAGCGAGCAGGTACTGCCAGCGCGGGACAGCCGCTCTGGGCGGCGGCTGCTTCGCCATCGCGGCCTCCACCAGCCGGGCTGCCTCCGCGGCAGCGCCGCGCTCCACGGCCTCGGCGGCGCCGGCCAAGGAGGGATCCGCCAGCAACGGTGCAAACTCCTCGATGGAGAAGCTGAGCGACCCGTCCGGCTTCGCTCCCGGCGCGCTCGTCGACGCGGCCGCGTCCAAGCCGAGTGGCGTGGGCAGCGCCCGGGCCGGCGCTGGCTGTCGCTCGGCAGAACAGGCGAGGAGCGCAGCGGCCAGCGTCAGCGCCGCTCCCTTCATCGCTTGCCCCCGCGCTCACGAGCCGCAATGCGCTCACCTGCACGTGACGCGTTGTACAGCTCGTCGGCCGCTTCCTCGGTGGCCTGCATCGAGCGCTTCTTCTCGGTCGCGTGCCAGCGCTCGCGATGCTCGTCGACGACCTTCGCGTCCGCGTCCGCGCCCACCAGTGTGGACCGAAGCTCCGCTTCGAGTCGTTCGGCAGCGCGCACCTCTCGGGCGGCCTGCTCCGCTTGATCGTCGCATCGCTGCTCGCGCTCTTCTGCCGCCCGACTCCACTGTGCCTGCCGCTGCAGATCCGCTACGCGCGACATGCCACGCTCGAGGCGATCGCGTTCGGCAGTTGCCACGCGCTGGTTGCGCGCCTGCTCGTCGCTGCTGGCAGCGCTAGCCAGGCCATGGCGCTGTTGCGCACGCCGCTTGCGGTCCGCCTGCTCCGCCACGGCCGTGGCGCTCTCCTCCACGCGCTGGTGTCTGAGCGATCGCAGTGATTCCAGCGGGTAGCGCGGCTTCACCCGGCCAGAGTAGCGTAAACTCGCGGACCAGGCGACTTCATGCGACTGCAGCTACTACGACGCTGAAACGTCGAATGGCTCTCGGGCCAACTCGTGGCCCTCCGGCGTGCGGACCACCGCCACCCAGGGGCCGGCATCCTTGATCATGTGAGTGCGTCCCCAGGTTCGCCAGCGTGGTTGCTCGGCGGGTACCTTGAGCTTGATGTGTCCCACGACCTCGAGGTCGTCCTCGCGCTCGAACGTCACCACCACGTACTGGTCTTCCTCCGACTCGTTCGCGAGCTCCATGAATGCGAAGATGGGTTCCTCGCCGGCCAACAGCGTCTCGACCTTCACGGGTTCACGCTTTTCGACGCCGGTGGTGACAACCAACCGCTTGAGCTGGGGAAGGCTGGTGGTCTTGGTTCCGTCCGACCTGAAGTCGGATTGCCCGGTCTTGCCGGTCTTGGGTTTCGTGTCCGTGTTCTTGCCCTTCGACTTTCCGTCCGTGGACTTCGGGTCGGTGGTCTTCTCCGGCTTGGCCGTCTGCTTGGGCTCGGTCTTGGGCGCCGCCGGCTCAGCCGTCTCCTGGCTCCCCGAAGCGTCCTTGGGCTGCGGGTCACAGCCCACGGCCCAGGCAGCCAGGCCCAGCGAAACCAGCGAGATGAGCAGGGCGCCGTGGGCGCTCGGTCGAGTTGCGTGGGTAGTGGTCATGGTTCTTCTCCTCGGAACTGCCAGGTCGGCTCGTGTCTACCTAGGCCCCACAGCAAGTACCGGGCCAACCTTCAGTTCCCTCGGTTTTCGCCGATCCGGGCCGACCCGCGTGGTACCCGCCCCACACCCCCGTGTCGCCCCGGACGCCCTGCTTCATGAAGCCCGTCGACCAGGACCCGGGAAAACCGTTCGAGAATCGTTCTCCCTGATTTAGCCTGCTCGCCAACTGCCAAGCTCATCAACGCACGGAGCTCGGTCGTCGCATCATCTGCTCGAAAGCGGGGTGACTCATCGAAGCAACCAGACTCACTGCCGTGGCCTTGGTCGGGATTGCGGTCCTGCTACTTCTGATCGTGCGGACCAAGCTGCAGGCGTTCGTGGCGCTCTTGCTGGTATCGATGCTGGTCGGAGTGGCGGCAGGCATGCCCCTTCAGGGAGTGCTCGACTCGGTGACCCGAGGGATGGGTGGCACGCTCGGATCCATCGCCGTGCTCGTGGGCTTGGGGGCGATGTTTGGACGGATGCTGGAGGTCTCCGGCGGGGCTGAGAGTCTGGCCCGGGCCCTGCTGCGACGCTTCGGACCGCAGCGGGCGCAGTGGTCACTCGGCTTGGCTGGATTCCTGATCGCCATCCCCGTGTTCTTCGACGTGGGCTTCATCATTCTGGTTCCCGTGCTGTACGGGCTCACCCGCAAGACGGGCCGGTCGCTCGTGTACTACGGCATGCCTCTGCTCGCCGGGCTGGCAGTCACCCACTCCTTCATCCCGCCCACTCCCGGACCGATCGCCGTGGCTGGGCTGCTGGGTGCAGATCCGGGATGGGTGATCCTGTTTGGAATCATCGTCGGATTTCCGGCGATGGTGATCGCAGGTCCGGTGTTTGGTCGCATTGCCGCCCGCTGGGTGGACGCCCGGGTGCCCGACTACATGGCGACGGAAGTGGCGGCGACCGGCGGCAACGAAACGTCCGACTCTGCAACGGCCGAGCTGCCTTCCGTTGGTATCGTTTCCGCGCTCACCGGCGTTCCCTTGGCCCTCATTCTCGTGGGAAGTCTCGCCCGAACCCTGATCCAGAAGGGCACCCTGCAGCAGGACATCCTGCTCTTCATCGGGCATCCGTTCGTGGCCCTCCTGCTCACCACACTGCTGGCGTTCCGCCTGCTCGGAACGAAGCGAGGGATGAGTCGGGATCAGGTTCAGCAGCTCGCCACCAAGGCGTTGGAACCAGCCGGGATCATCATCTTGGTGACGGGCGCCGGCGGTGTGCTCAAGCAGGTGCTGATCGACTCAGGGGTCGGCAAAGTGCTGGCCGGTGCACTGCAGGCGTCGTCACTGCCGCCGATCCTGGCGGCGTTCCTCATCGCAGCGCTCCTGCGACTCATGCAGGGCTCCGCCACGGTGGCCATGTTGAGCTCGGCCGGGCTGGTGGCGTCCTTGTTGGAGGGGCAGTCGTCCGGCGCGCCCTGGTTGGCGCTGCTGGTGATCGCGATTGCGTCGGGCGCCACCATCGCTTCACACGTGAACGATTCGGGCTTCTGGTTGGTGAACCGCTATCTGGGGCTGAGCGTCGTCGACACCTTGCGCACGTGGACCCTGGCCACCACCCTGATTGCCCTGGTCGGGCTCGGCATGTCGCTGCTGCTCAGCCTGGTGTTCGCCTGAGATCGCCGGTCACGAGGAGTGCACTTTCCGGTCACGGATGCAGCAGTGGCAGGGACACTGCATGCCGTCAACACTGCTCGAGAGCCAACTCGCAGCGCTGGAGCCACCCGGCTACACCCCCGCTCGCCCTCGAATGAGCGTCGCCTGGCGGACGGACTACCGGTAATGATCCTGCTCTGATGGCATGGATCGGTTGTGCCTCCTGAGAACGTCGTCCGCCGCGAGATCGTTGAAGTTGGGCCGCCACCAGAGCAGGCTGCCCAGCCGTGCTGGACCTCCTGCGCTCCGTGCTGTTCGCCGCGCTTGCCTTCTTCAAGACGCGCCGCGAGCTGGCTGTGGAGATCCTCGCTCTGCGGCACCAACTTGGCGTGCTCAAACGCTCGGTCAAGCGGCCACGGCTCAGCAACGTCGACCGTGGCTTCTGGGTGCTGCTGTCGCGCAGGTGGAGCCGCCGGAGATGGGCGAAGTCATCGAGCTTCCGGTGGTGGGCGGCCTACATCACCGATACGTGCGCCGAGCAGCGTAGGCTCTACTCTGTCGGTCCGGGGTAGCGGAGTGGTGCGGCCGGGCTCCGTGGGCTGCTGGCCTGGGCGAGCGCGCTCTGGCAGTTCGCCATCCAGGCTGCGCTCGCGGCGCAGTCGTGTCGGCTCCAAACCGTGCGGACGGGGCTTCTGGGAAGGACAGCAGGATGCTCTGACCGACAGCTCCGGGCTCTCCACCCTCGAGCTCATTCCGGGAGTCGACGGACAAGTGAGCGGGTGCTCTCCACACGAGCCGCGCAGTCAGCAGCAAGCTGTTGGAAACTCGCAGACACGCGAGCGTCTTCCGCGACGCCACGCCAGCACGTTGCTGCGGCCGCCACGGCCCACGCCCAGGCCGAGCGGGTCGCTTCCGGGCGTGGCGCTGGAATCAACTCTCGGAGCGGCAGCTCGCCGCTGACCGGCGAGAAGCGCATCGGCGCCATGTCATAGGCGGGGGCGACGTCGAGGACGCGCTGCCCTCTTACCACGAAGGAGAGATTGCCGGTGTGCATGTCGTCGTTACCGATGAGATGCCCGAAGGCATGCATCCTCTGCACGGTTCCCATGACGGCTTCCGGCAGTCGTCCGTAATCGACGAGGCGCCGCACGATCTGTGGCCAGCGGTTGCGTCCCCCATCACCGACAAACTCCAGGTCCAGGGCTTCGAGGGAGAGCAGTCCGACGCGTCCCGCGGGCGTCCGGTCGAAGCGCTCCGTCTCCAGGAAGACGCGACCATCAGCCTCCACGATCGACGATGAAGCGGCCGTGAATCCCTCCGTCGAGAGGGTTCGAAGCGCGTAGTGCTCCGCGATCAGAAGGTCCGCAACGCGTCGCCCGACGGCGTCGGCGATCGGAGGCGAGAACTTCACCAGACGCTCGGGTCGGGTCACCATACGAGCGACGAGGAACTTCGGTTGCTCGCCGGCTGCCGAGGAGCCCGGTGGCGCGCCTGCCATCACGTCGTCCACGAGCCTCGGGTAGAGCAGCTCGGGAGGGACGTCGACGGGCGTCGGGGCGTCGGCGGCGGCTAGCCACTGACCAAACGCCGGTTCCCCAACGATCAGCGCTCCACTGCCGTTCCATCCAAGACAGTTCAGATAGCGGAGCAGCTGGTCAGCGCTCCATAGCTGCGGCTCCTCCGGGAGCCCCAGGGTCGGATGGAGACCTGCGATACGGCGACCGAGGAAGCCGGAAGGGCGCAGCTGGTGCAGAAACCAGGGCCAGTCGTCGTACGTAGCCGCATCGACATCGTCGCAGCAGCTCTCCACGTGGAATCCAGTCGTCGCAACCGGGTGGAGCCAAGCGATGCGGCGACTGTTGCCCGCTCTGTCAATCTCATGGACCGGAGCGGGTGTAGCGACGTCGGCGACGGGTCGGCGAAGGATGTGGCGGGTGCGCCGTGCCTTGCCGGTCGTGAGGATCTGCTCTCGATATTGGCGGATGAGGCGGGACACCGTTGGCTGAGAGACCCCCAAACGCTCCCCGAGCTCCGTGCCCGAAAGGGCCTCGGTACTGAGCCAGCGCCGGACCCGCATCATCAGGTCATCGAGGTCCAGGGAGCGTGCCACGTGCCTATTCTGGAATGAATCTAGAATATATACAATCAAAAAGCTGCGCTGATATTTGGTCTATTCCCCAATCTTCTGGCAGCTTAAGAGAATGGATTTAAACGATTCGTTAGAGGAGTGGACAGGCTCTACGTCGACACGGACGAGGTCCAGGATGGCCGTCTGTGCCAGGTTCAGCTCGGCCCTGCAGCGCGACGCGTCCATCCGGGACCAGGTGAGGCGCTGCAAGGAGCTCGTTGAGCGGGAGCGAACCGAACGGGTGTCATGGCTACAGGTCTCGTCCGCCTCATGATCATTCATCATTTCTGATTTCACGGGCTGGTAGCTTCTGCGGCCTCGGGCCAAATCCGTACCGTGCTGTCGACCTTCCGACGCCGCCTTCGCGCTGCCGTCACCTCCGCGGTGGGCCGCATCAAGTCTGCCTTCCGCGAGGCCACACGCCCTCTGCCGCTCGTGGCCGGGTTCGCCATCGACGTGACCAGGGCGAGAAGGGAGCTACTCGCCGAAAACACTCTGCTCCGCCGGCAGTTGATCGTCGTGTCCCGCAGCGTCAAGCGTCCCGCCTTCCAACCACACGAGCGTGGCTTGGTGGTGTTGCTCTCTCGGCTAATCCGCAACTGGCCCGACGCTGTCCTGTTGGTGAAGCCCGACACGATCCTGCGCTGGCACCGAGAAGGATTGCCTTTCTTGTTGCAGCCGGTCAAAACGCCCGGAGAGGGGAATTGCGTGCTCAATGGCTACGTGGGTGCCGGTAACCACCTCGCCATCAAGG
>CAZSVU010000107.1:0-22698 GCA_964610275.1 uncultured Polyangiaceae bacterium
TACTTGTTGCCTGCCAGGGCCGCACCAGCGCCATTGGTGAAGTAGTCGAGAGCCCGGTAGAGCGCCGCGGCAGTGGGGGTCCCGCCTGCCGGCTCGTTGCGTTGCAGGGCATCGACGATCTGGGGGACGGCCGTGGCGCCGACGTCGATGGGCACGTTCATCTCAGAGCCGCCGGGCATCTCGCAGCAACGGCCACTGTCACCGCACTCGTATTCGATCGGGTTCCCGACGCTCGCCGTGGTCGGGAAGAACTCGAGGCCGAACGAAATGGCACCTTGTACTTCCGTCAATGCGGTGCTGAGTGCGGTTTGCAGGGCCTCCCACTTGGTGGTGGTGTAGCCGGCGGGCTGCTCTCTCATGCTGCCGGACTTGTCCATCACCAGCAGCATGTTGACCTGGAGAGCCTGGGCCTCCTGCGCCACGAATTCACAACCTTCCTCCAGGCCCTGGATGTCCACGCACGGAGTGTCCGGCTCATCGCCCGTGTCCTGTTCCACGTCGATCAGCCCGGAGTCGCCGGGGCCGGTGTCGTCGTCGTCGCCTTCGTCGTCGTCCTTGGAGCTACAGTTCGCCGCCAGTGCCAGCGCCAGACCTCCAACCACAAGTCCTGCCATCCAACGTGCCATGTGTAGCGCCCTCCTGCCGCGACCGCGCACGGCATTGGTAGCGGGCTTCTGCCCACTCCGCGTTACGAAATCAAAGCCTCATACCCTCGATGCCCAATTGGCTCTTGCCTCCGTATGGATAGCACGAGGGAAGGCCTTGAGAAACGTTCCGCCCTGAGTGGCAAATTATGCCTGCGGATTTGCACGCAAGCGCCGGCGAAAACGTCGGCGATTGCGCCGGATTGCCGCTGCCAGCAAGAAGAGGCCGCTCACCCAGGCAACGCTGCCGGAGCCACCCGACGTCCGACAGCCGCACCCAGCCTCACCCGAGCTCAGATCCCCGCCGTCGTCCGGCGGTGCCGTGCCGGCGTCCGGATCGACCGGTCCCAAGCTCTCGAGTCCACCGTCGGGGAGCAACGCGACGGCGTCGGACGGACGCCCGTCATGCCAATCCCGAGCCAGGCCGCCGTCGGAAAGCATGCGCAGGGTGTAGTCGACCACCACCGGGGGCTCGCCGAGCGGCGGATTGCACTCGCCGGTTGCCGGATCACAGTCTGCGCCCCCGGGGCAGAGAACGTTGTTGCACCGGTTCTGGCACACGCCACCGGCGAGACAAACCTCGTTGGCCGGGCACACGACTCCCGCACAGAGGGGTGGCTCGCAGGCGCCGGACACCGGATTGCATTCGAGGCCCGCGCCACAGGGACGGCACTCGCACCGCTCCACGCAGATGCCCTGATCACAGACCTGGTCGGCGCTCGGGCACACGCGGTCGCGGCACGGATCCACGCAACGCCCCAACTGGCAGACCTGGCCCCAGGGACAGACCGCTCCCTCGCACCCCCCGAAGCAGTCGCCACCCAGGCAGACCTGACCCGGGTCACACACGACCCCAATACACGCCGGGTCCACGCAGAGTCCGGTGGAGCTGTCGCACACGAGGCCCCCGACACAGTCGAACTCACCGCCCGAGCAGTTGCCTCGACAGACGCCCTTGTCGCACACTTCGTATTCGCCGCAGAGCTCGCCGTCGTCCACCAAGCCGTTGCAATCGTTGTCGATGTTGTCGCAGACCTCGGCGGAAGACTGCAGTTGCCCGACGCACACGACCGTGCCGTCCGGCAGACACTCGGTCAGACCGTAGCCACATGCGCCTTCGCCGCCCGCCAGGCAGGGCTGGCCGCCACCTTCACAGGTGACGCCCTCGACGAAGTAGACGAAGTCGTTGAAATCGCCGTCGTTCTGATACTCCCCCGGGGGAGGCGTCGGCTTCTGGAAATTGTCTGGATCCGTCGGCAGATCCTCGAACCCGAGGTAGAAAGCATTGGGGGTGACCGTGGAGCGGTAGACCACGCTCATGATCCACGGAGCCCCGAAAACGCTCATTTGATTGAGCCTGGGCTCGGAGTAGTGCGTCTGCAGACACACCGCATCTAGATCGTTGCCCAACGTGGCCAACCCGATGAAGCCCCCCGTGTAGTTGGGATCGGCGCGTATGTCCTGGATGAGCGCGCCCTCAATCGGCGGCTCTCCCACCGCCGGGTGGAATGCGTTTTTGTCGTTTGGTGGGTAGCCGTTCGCGGTGAACCAGTTGGCCACGTCCGCCGTCGTCACCAGCGGGATGATTTGTGCTGGCGGATTCGGATTGTTGAGGTCGACATTGTACCAGCCGAAATCGATCCGGCAGCCGCCGCCGCGTAGGATCAACGAGCCGCGAAACCCGCACAGGGGAGAGAAGTACTGCGGCTCGACGGACGCGTCGTTCTGCCAATGAATCGCCTCACCCCGTGAAGCGAACAGCGCCTCGAGGCTCATGTTGGAGCCGTCGGGCGCGACGCCGCAGCAACTCACCACGCCGGGTGTGACGTCTTCGGTGAGCGGCTGGGGGACCAGCCTGCCATCGGGCTCGGTGACGATGGCCTGCGCCGATGCCGCCATCGTCAGCAGACCGAGAGTGAATAGGGAAGAAGTGACCAACCTGCGTCGAGCGCTGCCCATGCCAACCATTGCGCGAGTATAGCACCATGGATGTGCGGCTACGTCCGAGGGCGACCGCGACGCAGCCCGGGGCCCCACGAATGATAGGAGTTATCGCGACACCGCATGGAAGTGTTCCGGCCGGGCGCGACGAGCAGATGGGTGTTGCGCTTACCGGCGACGGCGTGCGGTGGCATGTCTGACTCCAGCGCCGAGACCCCGCGAGGGCTTCTCCGCGATACAGTGTCAGTGGAACTGAAGGTGGCGACCCTACATGCGGCGACGCCGCTTGGGCTGGTGCCCATCACCTCACGGTTCATCAATTCGAGATTCGTCGCGGTGGCGCGTGCGTGGTCTTCCTGTTTGCTAGCCAATCCGGGACCTCCGGGTCGCTCGCTCGCCCGCACGCGTCGGCGTCCCCGTGTCGCTTCGACCTGCCGCGGACGGCTTGCGCCCGTTGTCTGCTCCTGACGCGCACGGTCGCAACGCGCCGGTCGCGCTGCAGTCTCCACTTACGGAAGCGCGGCGGGTCGTCGCGGTTCTGACCCTGGCGCGGTTCCGACTCGGGACGAGCGCATCGCGAAGGCGCCCCCCGCATCGCGCTCGGCGCCCGCGCCACACCTCCCGCGGCCGCGCTCTCTGCATCGCCCCCCTGTCCACCGTCGCAGGCCCGGTCCGAGCCCGGACGTCCGTGCCTCTTGACCTCCCCCACCCACCCCAGCTTGATCCCCCACCCCAAAGGTGGAAGGAACCCGAGCCCAAGCATTCACCCAAGCACGAGTGGCGGAACTGGCAGACGCGCCGGATTTAGGTTCCGGTACCGAGAGGTGTGGAGGTTCGAGTCCTCTCTCGTGCACTGAGGCTCAATTTGAACACTTAGGCGGCTGATCCAAATTACCTTGCCAAGTTTCGCGGGCGCAGCTCGCGGCATTGTCCCCACCGCTGTCCCCCGAACCCGCCACCGTGGCTAGCACCTGCTCGCCGGCCCGGCGGGAAGCGTGAATGTACTTGGCAGTGGTCGAGGCGTTTCGATGCCCGGCCAAGAACTGCACGCCCGCAAGGTTGCTGCTCGCTTCCGACCAGTGCGTGATCGCAGCGTGCCGCAGGTCGTACCCGCAGAACGTGTGCGCTCGGTCTGGCGGCAGCACGCGCTTCGCGGCCTTGGTCAACTGGTACCTGTAGTCGTGCTTCCCGAAGATCTCGTGGCGCGAGCCGGGCTCCAGATCCCGCAGCGCGTCGTCTAGGGCCTGGACTGCCGCGGCGCTGATTGGCAGGTCGCGATCATACCCGGCCTTGTCATCGATCTCGGCGATGTGCAGCTCGCCAGAGCCCGGGACATAGTGCGTTGGCGTTTCGAGAGCGTCTATCGTTGCGGGGCGAAGCCCCGTTGCCGCCATGAACGCGAAGCGGGCTCGGACTGCGTATTTCTCACCCTTCTTATTGACCGAGTACTCCGGCAGTGCAGCGACGATCGCCTGCACTTCCAGGGGGCTCAACTCCGTTGGCTTGCCCCGCCGTCGTTGCTTGCACGCTACGCCTTTTGCTGACTTCGGCGGGCTGGGGATGACCGGGACTGTCTCGATTAGTTCCTCCTCCTTCGCCCACTCCAGGAATCGACGCAGCGGAGCAAGTTCCTTGGTCACCGTTGCGCGCTTCACGCGCTTGAGGCGCTTGCGCCAGTACGCCTTCCCGGTTGCGGCAGTGATGTGCTGCAGCTTCTTGAAATGCGGAATCAAGAGGCTGCCAGCTTGCCGCACGTACTCGCGCAGCGTCTCTGCGTCGAGTTCACCTTCCACATCAGCGAAGAACTGAGCAAACAATTTGTCCAGGGGCTGGTTGGCAGACAAGGCAATCAGTTCGTCATCTTCGCTGGCGCTCTCTGTGTTCACGAACGTCGCGTAGATGCGCGCGGCAGCCTCCGCAGCTGGCGCAGGATCTGTTTCGCCCGTCGACAGTTCTCGGCGTCGCGCACCACGCTTGAACCTGACCGTGTAGTGCTTCCGCGATCCTCGGGGTCGCCGCAGCTTCCAGCCTTCTTCTGTTCGCGCCACTTCGAGTCTCCTTCGTGCTCATGCACAACGCCGCCGCGGGCCAGTGCTGCGTCGACCTCACTGAACCGGACCAAGTCAACGGCGCGATCGTCGATCCGGTCGCGCCATCCGCGCAGTTCTGCGAGCAGATCGCCAACTCGCGCGACGAGCACTTCCAGCAGCTTCAGCATCCGCCGGTCAGTGACGTTGAGTGATCGTCTGCTCGACCCCGCTGATCTTCGTCGTCTCCGCCGCAGTCGGCCCAGCAGCACTCGCCGCTCTCGGCGAGGTCCGGGCAGTCGGGGCGGTAGGGGCGGGATTGCCAGCGCCAGTGATGGCGGGAACGGAATGCTCAGCGTCACGCTGCTGTGGGGCGATGCCCCACACCCCGGACCGGGGGGCTGCCGCGGCGCCCCCCCGCCGCTTCGCGGCGCCCCCCCGGCACCCTCGGCGGCACCCGCCTCCCGCGCTGGTGCGGCGCCTGAGCCCGCGGTCGACGGTACGCCGGCCGAGAGTGCCCCCGCGCGCTGGTCAGGCGACTGCGGGCTCAGGAGTCGAACTGCATCCGGGGTTGCAGATGATGCTGTTGTCGAGACGCTGGTCATGGGGCTCCTGCCTTCTCAGGCGCCCTGTGAAAGCCTCCGCGGCGGGACCCGCGGAGGCTTTGTTCACTCGCGCTGTCGGGGTTCGCCGGACCCTTGGTCGACCTGCCGGAGCTCCACCGAGTCCTCAAGGCGCAGCACGAGTCGACGCGGGGTGTTCGCATCCCCCCAGGCCACGGGCTGGGTCAGCAGCGTCATGCCGAGGGAGCCGTCTCTGTTCGCCCAGGCGGGCGCAAGCTCAAGCCAGTCGCTCTTGCCATCCGCCCGGTCCACCACCGCAAACAGGTGACCGATCGGCCTGGCCTTCGGTGTCACAGGTCCTCTCCCTCGTCGTCCTCGCTGTCGTCGTCCACGTCGTCGCCGGCCTCGGCATCGAGGTTCTCCTCGACCAGCGCCACGACTTCGCGAGCCAGGGGCTCGTCGAGGGCGAACGATCGTCCAACCATCGGCGCTTCCAGCTCGGCGCATGCCGCGAGGACGCGGCCCCGGGGTAGCTCCGCCGCCTGGGCAAGTTGGGTGCCGCTCACCAACGGGCATTCCTGAAAGATTTCGCTGAGTTCGTCGTGATCCATGGCCACCTACTTTCTTGTGGGCTAGGCGAATTGTACATATGTACACTAGGCTACATGGCGAGGTCAATACATATGTATCTGACCGATTCGGACCCGCGGCCTCGTGTACGATGCACGCAGGAGGCAGCGCGGCATGGTGCGAAAAATCGCGGCGATCAACTTCGGGTCGGACGAGAAGGGGCGGTACTCGCGCCTGAACGTGCGCCCGAGCACCGCTCGGCTCGTGCGAGCCGTCTCGGCGGAAGCAAACCTTTCACTCGACGAGCTGATGGACGAGATGCTCAGGTTGTTCATCGCCACCCGGTTTCCGCAGTGGGTCATTGTGGACGAGGAGGTGGCCGACGACTCGGCTTCGGGTGCCGATGAACGCTCGCGGAAAGGCAGAAGAACCGGACCAGCGACTTCCCGCCGGCGGCGCGGTGGCGCCACGGATAGGTGAGGGCAGCGAGTCCCGCGTCGCGGCGATGCTGCCGGTGCCCGACGCCGCGGCTCGTGCGGGGATTCCGAGGTCCACCGCATACAGGCTGGTCGCTTCCGGACGCGTGCCGCACCAGGTCGCTGACGGTGTTCGGCACGTGGACCCTGATCGGCTTGCTAGACAAGCGCGGCGCCGTCGTAGGCCACAACCGATCGTGTCATGCCCGGAGAATCGCGAGAACAGGACTGAGACTGAAACCGGGACCGGGACTGGGACGGAGGGGAGTTCCTCGCCTCAGCTGCAGATCGCCCACGAGCTGGCAGGTGAGCGCCTGGACCTTGAGCGCACGAAGCTCCGGGTTGAACTGGCCAAGGCGCAAGTTCAGCTGCAGCAGGCTTCCGACAACGCTCGCAGGGAACCGTGGCGACGAGCGCTCGCTAGGGAAGTGCGCGAATGGGCGCGGGTTCGCCTCGGCGAGACGGCTGTCGCTCCCGCACTCGAAGCGCTCGATCGAGCCATCGACGGTGCCGAACCAGGTGAGGATGAGCAGGTACGCGAGGCGCTGATGGCTGAGCTGGCAGCCCATCCTCGGCTGTCTGCGATGCTGCTCGGCAAGCTTGGCCATGTCGTCGCCAGGCGATTTGGCGTCGACCACGCGCACGCCGCCGAACTGGTCGAGATGGCGCTTGGCGGGACCTCGGTCGCTCCCGCGATGTTCGACGACGACGAGCTTTGGGCGATGACGACTCTCGTCCTCCTGCGAATCGCGCAGACGCTGAGAGCGGGCGAGGGACGGTGCCAGCCCGACGACCCGGACGGGGCCGAGCAGGGCTGAACCCGCCCACGACAGCGCGGGAATATTGGCGACTCCTCGGGTGTTCCCAAGCCGGGGCCTAACCCGCCGGGATTGTTCCATTCGCAGACGAGCCTCGACGGCACTTCCATGGCGATGCTATTCGAAGAGGGGATCATGGAGCACCGGCACCTGCCCAACGCACCGATCACGGAAGCCCTGCTCGACCTTCGGGTGGAGTTGCCTGGCGGCAGGACGGTCGAGGACCTGGACAGTTTCCACGGACTCATCAAGGATAGGTATCCGACCTGCGAACCGCGCATTCAGTTCCAGGCGCAGCTGAACCCAGTGGCAGGCGTCACGCGGGAAGAGCGGACCCGCCTGGGCTCTCTGTGCTGGACCTCGGACCGCCTCATGGGAGTCCAGGCCCGCGTGGACGGATTCACGATGAGCCGTCTCAAGCCATACGAAGACTGGGAGCAGATTCGCGACGAAGCGCGGCGGCTGTGGGCGACGTATGTGGAGGTTGCGTCACCGACTCGAATCACGCGCGTTGCAGTGCGGTACATCAACCGCATGGAGCTACCCCGACCGGTGGAGTTCGAGCAGTACTTGACCACTTTTCCCAAGCTTGGCGACGGGTGCCCGCAATCGATTTCGGGGTTGCTGATGCGCGTCCTCGTCGCCCACGAGCGCGGCAGCGCGTGGATTACTGAAGCCATCGACGAGCAGGGCATCACTGAGTCCGCGGTGCCGGTGATCCTCGACATTGACGCCTTTCGCGAGGTCGATCTGCCCATCGAAGACGCTGACGGGGCCTGGGCAGCGCTAGAAGAACTCCATAGACTCAAGAACGACGTGTTTTTCGGCAGCCTCACCGAAGAGGCGGTAGGTTTGTTTCTATGACCCAGTTCGCTGAAGCAGGCGCCATGCCGGTATCACTCGCGCTGGACTACCACGACGATGCCATCAGCGCGGAGCCGGTTGTGCTAACGAGGACGCTGGTCGCGATGTTGGACTCCATGTTGGAGCCCGCGAGAGTGCCGCTGCGGGCAGCGACCACGTGGCACCCGCTGACTCGGGAGGCAGCGCTCCAGTCACGCACTCTGCCGCGCGCTCAGGCTCTCGCCGTGCGTCAGATTCTGGAGGACTTCGCACAGGCAACTTCTGGGCTGGACGTGGCGGCAGCTCCAGCGCTCCGGATCGGTGAGGCAGAGGACGGATCGATTCTCTTGGAATGGACGTTTGCGGACCGTCGGTTGGGCTTCTCATTCGAGCCCAGCCCGGAGGACTCGGGATGGTACTTCGTCTTGTCAAACGGATCGTCGGAGCGATACGAAGCCGGCACCATGGACCAGTTGGAGATGGTGCGGCTAGTGACGATGGCTCTGAATCCGTAGGCGGCCTTCCGCCGACGTGCCTACGTGGACTTCGCAAGGCGAGTTGGGTGACGCCAGAGCGGATGATCGATCCCCAAGCGTACTACCCGGAACGAGAGCGCGAGGTGTCGATCAACTGGGAGGACGACCCTACAGTCGAGCAGATCACCCTAGCTGACAACAAGAATGCTCAACACGGTGCCGCGCGTCTGCGTCGTGTTTCCATCGAACGCATGTGCAAAGTGGCCGCAGCCCACAGGCCGCTGATGTGGGAGCGGAAGGAGACCCCAGACAACCCGCACCACGGCAACATCATCTATAGCGAGTCGTTGTCCCGCCCTGCGCAGCGGATGCTTGCAGCGGCGCTGGCGCTCCATAGCGAGTACGTCGCGCCACGAAAGTCTGCACCCGCGTGAAGCCGGGCGTGGGGCAGTAGGGGAAATGCACATCTGGCCACTCGGCGGACGTTGCTCAGGGAGTACGCGCCGCGCTCGGCACCGGTCCGACAGAATTGGCGTGCGATAAACTCGACGTATCAGGGATAGTGGCGCCTGCCGGGTGGACGGTGAGGATCGTTGTCCTGCGCGTTTCGTATTTTGGGGGGCGATGTGCCTCGTCAGGGCGTCACTACAAGCAGTAGCAGGAGCTGTCTAGGTGACTCCACCCGTTGTCGCGCATCCAGGCGGTTACCACCGAAGGGAATGTGTAGCAGCCCCGGTCTGGGTGGCAGTAGTTGACGACTATTGGAGCGCTGCCACCCTCGCCTCGATGCGGTGGCCAGCAGTCGGCAAGCTCTGCGTCGCCGCAAATGCAGCCGGTCGAACCGGGGGCGCCGCCACCCCCGGCCGTGCTCGCGCCCGCCATGTTTGCGACTGCCCCAGCCGCACCGCCAGCACCTCCTGTCTGGACCAGGACCAGCGGATAGCCTTCCAAGGGATCACAGCCCGCGTCGAGGCACTCCTGCACCGTGGTGGCCGCGTCGCAGACGGCCTCACTGACCCCCCCTGCCGAGCCAGCTGCGCCACCGGCCCCACCGCTCACACCTTGCTCGCCGCCTCCTCCGGCGATGCTACCTGCGGCTCCTCCGCTCGCTGCTTGCTCGCCCCCTTGTCCGGCCACGCTAGCGCCCGCCACACCCCCGCTTGCTGTGTGGTCTCCTCCTTGCCCGGACACGTTGGCGCCTGCCGCACCCCCGCTCGTCGCGTGTTGTCCACCGTGGCCAGCCACATTTCCCCCTGTGGCCTCAATCGGTGCACCACTCGCGCCGCCCGTGGTGAGGCTGGTGCCGCCTGCTGAGCCACTGACGCCATTGCCTCCAGCGGCGGTTGGCTCACCGCCCTGCCCGCCGCTCTCACCGGTCCTGCCACCGCTGGTCGTGCCTGTCGCCCCGCCGGTCGCGGCTCCGGCGGCGCCCGCCTGTGATGCCGTTCCTGGGGAAGAGTCATCCGACGAGCAGGCCACCAGCATTGTGCACCCGGCAAACAAGCCGACCCACAGCTTTGCGCTCATGCTCCCTCCTTGCTGCGCGCTCACCTCCAAGTGACTCGCAGGTCGCAGCCTAGCACCGAACCGTTTGCCCACCAAGGCCGACTCCGCATGTCGCGCTCCTCTGTCATCCGATGCTCTGAACCATGCTGCGAGTTGGTCGGAAGAGGGGCTCTTCCGGACGGTTGCAGTCGTCAAGGGATGCGAACCTCGCCCGGTAGCCAGCAATGCGGTCTGGCATGGTGTGCACGAGGGCAGTGTCTGCTTGCGCGAGGTCGCAGAATCTTTCGAGAGACTCGCCCAGCAACAACTCGCCGTCGGGCTCGGTGTCGTCGGGAAGCTGGCCCAACGCGCCAAGCGCACTGAGCATGGTCCCTACCGCTTGGGAGAGTTGAGCGCCGCCCCGGCGGCCATGCTCGCGCTTCGCCGCGGGCGGTCGATGGGTCGACCACTGCACTGCCTGGACGGCGCTCCAGCGCGGATCCAGCCCGCAACGCTTCTTGCGTGTCGCAGAACCTAGATCGACCAGCCGAAGCCACTACTCGGTCAGGTAGCCCCAGATTGCGTCAAGGTTGACAGAGTGGAGTTGCTCCAAGCTTTCCAGACCGAATGTCTCCAATCCACCATCGCGGCAGAGTTGAAACTCCACTCGCCAGACGGGTTTGGCTCCGTCCCAGCCCGCCGCACGCCACGCACCGTGCTCGGTACGGGCCTTCTCCGAGTCAACGCCGGCCTTCTGCTCAAGTTCGAGCCGCTTGTCGTAGACGCGGCACATGATCGCGTTACCCGCGGAGAACGTCACGCCGGTCGTGCGATTCGTGCCGTTGGAGTAGGTGCGTGTGTCGTGGTGCTCGAACCTGGTTTTGGTTCTCGTTTTACCGACGAAAGCGTCGAGGTCCTGGGACGCGAAGCTGATACCTGCGAGATCGCAGGCCAGGTCGAGTCGCCGGACCCGGGTCGCTTCGATGCTCTCGCCCTCGGCGAGGAAGTGAGTAGCGAGAGCGACGACTTGAGCCTTGCACTCGTCCAGCGTGTGGGTAGCCAAGTAGACGGACCGGAGTTCCACCACCACGTTCCAGCGGTGCTGGGTTGGGCCTACGACCACGCTCGCATCCGCGTTCTGAAGCAGGAACTGGCCGCCACCCACTTGCCGCGGCTGCACGGCGAATTCGCTGCCCGCCAGGACCACGCGGGCGTGGCGGGTCCTGGCAGCTTTCGCGTGTGCCGCCGACAGCTTCACCAGGTCCGCGTGCTGTAGCTCCAGCTTGAAGGCTACTTTGAGGGCATCGACTCGGTGAGCGACGACCACCGGGATCCCCGCGAGGTCCGTGGCCTCGGCTCCGTGGTCAGTGGCCCCAGCCCCCCCCTCCTCGGCAGCGTCTGGCACAAGGGCGCTGTGGTGGTCGGGGTTCGCGTTGCACGATTCGCGGTGGCCCCATGGGGGGGGTGAGACACAGACCCCCCCAGTGATCACGGAGCTGGCGGTCACGACGATGCCTCCACTTCGTCGCCTTCCACGAGCAGCTGGAGCACGGCCCGGGACAGCTCAACCAGCCGGCGCCCGCAGAACGGGCCCCCTTCGAGCACGTCGAGGCCCAGCCGCCCGAGGGGCGCTTGGTGGATGACTGCACGCGCGAAGGCTCGGGCCCGGGCCGCATCTACGCTCCGCTGCTCGGCGGCGGCTGCTAGCAGCGCCCGGGCCTCACGCTCCAGGGCCTTGGCCATGCGCGACTTGTCCCCGAAACCCGGCTCTATCCCCGCGAGTTCGTCACCACTGTCCCCACCGAGATCCCAATGGATCTCGGCCTCTAGCGCCGATCCGTTCGGATTTAGGTTCCGGTACCGAGAGGTGTGGAGGTTCGAGTCCTCTCTCGTGCACTGCAGCCCCAC
The DNA here is from genome assembly GCA_964610275.1 of uncultured Polyangiaceae bacterium. GTDB lineage: Bacteria > Myxococcota_A > Polyangia > Polyangiales > Polyangiaceae > JAFGBI01. Next base: position 11,752 of record CAZSVU010000107.1, read on the forward strand.
CGGCGGCGCAAGCCGGCGGTGGGTACCGTTCTGAGGATCGGACTCGGAGCGCATGTTCGTCGGGGGTCGTGGTCAGCAGCGCAGATTGCTGGAGAGGAGAGTCAGTGGGCAGCCGCTGGCGAGTCCTCTCCGGACGTGGAGCACATGTGCGGCGGGGATCGTGGTCAGCAGCGTGCTCTGGCGGAGTGAGGTGTCAGTGGGCAGCCGCTGGCGAGTCCTCTCTCGTGCACTGACTCAAGATCGTTGGAGAATGAGCCTTCCGATCCGGCGGGCGCCCCAGTGGGTGACGCCGACTTCGACGATTCGTTCGACGCTTCAGGTGAGGTGTCGGGGCGGGAGCGGCTCATCGATGCGCTGACCGACGCCCTCCGGGTGATGCTCCTCGAGGGAGACGGCGAGGGGGCGAGGGTGGCGATCCGGGCGCTGGACGAGCTCGCGGGGCTGGCGAGCACGAGGCCGGCGGAGGTGAGTGACCTGGTGGGGGAGCGGGCGCGGCGGAGGAAGCCGTAGTCGCGCCACTCCCGCCAGCTGCGACGAGTGACCCACCGGTTCGAGTCACGCCGCGTCAACTAGCTACCGCAGAGTGGACCAATCACGTCCCAGCAGCGGTCCTCGAGGGAGAACTCCGAGGTATCCGGCTCGGCTCCGTCTCCGCAGGTGCAGTGCCAGAGCCCGGTCCCGTCGTCCACGCACTCACTCCCGTCAGTGAGCGTGCACCGATTGTTGCATCCGAGTACCAAAGCCTCGGGACAATTCCCCACCTCCACGGAGACCAGCTCGTCGCTGCCTCTGCAAAGACACTCGAAGGGGGAGAGTTCACCCCAGCACGTGTCCTCCCCGTCTTGGCAGTACCCCGGCGTTGGACGTGCTCCGCACACGATCGCGATCACACGCAGACACACGTTGTCGACGATTCGCGTGGTGTCGAGCTGGTGGGTGACCTCCTCGCCGTCGCAGTCGCATCGGGCCTCGGACCCGTCGTAGGCGCATTGGTAGGTTTGCTGCGGCTCGGTGGGGCCGGGCCACCGCACCAGGTCGCAGCTGTCCACCGGTCTGAAGCAGACGGCTCGGGCCACGTCCCAGCAGGAGTCCTCGAGGGAGAAGTCCGAGGTATCTGGCTCAGATTCGTCTTCGCAGGTGCAGTGCCAGAGTCCGCTCCCGTCGTCCACGCAGTCGCTCCCGTCATCGAGCCAGCAACGGCCGTTGCACTCGAGGTTCAGGGCCGCGTAGCAATCCTCCCCCTCAGCGGGAACCAACTCCTGACTGTCTGCGCAGAGACACTCGAAAGGCGAGCTTTCTCCCCAGCAGGTGTCCTCGCCGATCTGGCAGAAGTCGGGGTCCGAGGGGACTCCGCACACGCTCTCGATTAGGCCCTGGCACGCGTCGATATCGTGCCAGTCGAAGGGGCCGTCGACCCAGTGCTCCTCCCCGTCGCAGCGACACCGAGCCCGCGCTTCGTCCACGGCGCAGCTGTAGGAGCGTGACACTTCCGTCGGCCCGGGCCAGCGCTCGATACCGCAGCCTGAGAACGGGCTGAACTCGTCCGTCGAGTCGTCGTCATCGGAACCGATTGCCCAACCGCAAGAAACGGCGAACAATGCAAGTGATGCGCTCCGCAGGACCGCTCCCCAGCTCATTGCGCAGTATCGTAGCACTACTGTTCGCGAGCGCAGCTGCGTTCTGCGGCGCCCCGGCGTGCTCCCACTCTGTCGACTGCAATGCAATGGGGTGCGAAGACGCGCTGACCCTCGTGGGCACGGTCGAGGTGGCCCCCGGGGTGCACACGATTCACGTTTGTGTCAACGAGCGCTGCACCGATGGCGAGCTGGAGGTCCGAGAGCTCGAGGTCGGGCACTGCGTGGATCTGGAAGGAGACCTCACCGTCCGCGCGTGCATTGGTCGCCCCATCCCACCCGAGCTCCCGCCGTCCATGTACACGCGGGAGTTCAGCGTGGATATCGACCCGACGCAAGCTGCCACCGGTCATACCGTCACCATGTCGTTTGCTGCGCCAGATGGAATCACGGTTGCCGAGGTCGAGGATCGGGTGGAGTTCGAGCCCCAGTACCTAAACGGCGGTCCCGAATGTGGTGTGACCTGCCGCGTGGCGGAGGTGGAGTTCTAGGGGTGCAGGTCGCGCATGGCGGAGGCCCTCTGAGCCGCGACCGTGCAGACTCCGTCTGAGCCGCTGCTAGTCGTCGAGCTCGTCCGCTAGATCCTCAAGCCGTTCGACGGCGTCGGTGCCCAGTGCCTTGAGCTCGCGGCTTGAACACGAACCGAGCAAGTCGAGGATCTGTCCGCGCATCGCCGCCTTCAACTCGGCGTTCTCCCGACTGAGACGCCGCCGCTCGCGTTCCGCCGCCTCCTGCTCCTCTTGCAGTCGTCGAGCACGCTCCCTCGCTTCATGCTCTTGCCGCCAAGCTTCCTGACGGGCGCGGAATTCCTGCCACCACCGCTCTTCCTCGGATTCTGCCTCCCCGGCTCCTCGTTCCTCCCGGAGCGTCTCGAGGTACTTGGCCCGCTGCGACTGCTCTGGCGCGCTGTACGCATGCTCTGCGTGTTCGCGCGCTACCCGTTCGACCTCGTCCAGGTCGAAGCGGTGGACGCCTTTCTCCGACACGGAGATGTCGCTGGACAAGGACGCCTTCATGCAGCTCCGAGGCGCGTGGATCTACGAGTGGGCCGAGCTCGAGAACGTCATGGGGCGACACGCCGTCGCGAAGGTGAAGGCGTTTCTCACCAGCACGGACGACAAGTACCGGCCGCCGTTCGGCCGCACCGCCATGACCGTGAAGCGGAGCGGCGTGATCGTCGGGACGACCAACATGGACGACTTCCTGCACGACCCCACGGGAAGCCGGCGATTCTGGGTGGTGCCGATCGGGGGCGTGGATCTGCAGCGGGTACGCCGGGACCGCGATCAGCTGGTCGCCGAGGCTGCCGCCGCGTTCGGCAACGGCGAGCGGCACTGGTTGAGCGAGGCTGAGGAAGAGCGGCGGGAAGGGCTGGCCGAGCGATTTGCCGAGACGGACCCTTGGGAAGAGCCCGTGCTTCGCTTCGCCGAGAATCATGAACTCGTCAGGATGGTCGACATGCTCGAGGAGTCGCTCGGATTGACGGTCGACAAGCACGAGAAACGACACGAGATGCGCGTCGCAGCCATACTTCGTCGGAACGGATTTTGCCGCACGCAGCTCCGCGTTGACGGGGTGAGCCAGAGAGTCTGGACCAGGCGGTCTGACTAGGCGGGGACGGCGGTGCCGGCCGTGACAGAACAGCGCTCGCGCTGGGACGATTCCCTCACACGCTGTCCCAACCCCCCAGAGAAAGGTGGGGACAGGTTGACGCAGCACCCTATGTGCACCCACCTGCCGCGTCCCATCAGGCGACCTGTCCGCAGCAGGAAGGCAAGTAGGATTGGGCAGTTGCGGATGTGTCCCCGCCGCCGCCAGAAATCATCCTGGAGGCGGGCGTGGCCGTTCGGCCGCACCCGATGAGGGCTGAGGTCGCCCGATCGACGCGGCCAACGCGGCTCGAACGTAGTAGGGTTCCTTTCGATGACGGCGAGTCAGCCAGCGTGGCGAGTCGAGGCAGTGCGGTGCACCGCATTTCTCGAGGCCGACGCCGCAGTCCGCCGCGGTACCTGGGAGCGCGTGGTTGGCGAGCCTGCCGAGACGGTCACGGAAAGCCCGCGAGTTCAGTCCGTGCGTGAGATCGGCCCGTTCAAAGCGGGGCAGCTTGAGCTGACGGCCAACCCCGTCCGCGTGGACTGGCGGTACGCGAGCCAGTTCGGTGTTCAGTCCGGTGGTGTGGACGAAATCAACTTCGACGGGCTAGGGCCGCTGCCCGAGGCGTTGGACTCGTTGACTGGCATCGTTGAATCATGGTTCGCACCATCGGTGAGCGTGAGTCGACTCGCGCTTGGCGCCGTGTTGCATCTGCCTGTAGAGAGCACGGCGGCTGCTTACCGGATGCTCGACCAAATGCTCCCGGGTGTGGAGGTTCCAGCCGAGGGAGCGTCCGATTTTGTCTTCCAGGTCAACCGACCTAGGGCAGCTCGCTCGGTAGACGGCTTGCCGCTCAACCGGCTCTCGAAGTGGTCGGCGGCGAAGCTGGTGCTCCAGATCCAGGCGGAAGGGCATCACAAGCAGGTGCTGCTGGATGAGCCCTTGGTCGCGTCGCGACTGGAGCTTGACGTGAACACCGCACCGGAATGGAAGAAGCCACTTCCTGACCTGAGCAGCGTTTGGCGTGAACTCTCCGCCCTCGCGACGGAGATTGCCTCGAAAGGCGATGTGCCATGACGATTGTGCGTGCGTTGGCAAGCAACTCCACAGCGGTGCTGGCCGTGCGTCCGAGCTACCTTCGACGGGGGGCGTCGACCGAAGGTGATGAGTACAGCGGTCCACGGTTGGTCGCCGTGTCTAGTGCCACCTCGGACGCCACTTCCTGCGCGGCAGTTGTTCCTCTGCGTTCGACCGATGCTGCGACGCGGGTGGCCGCGAGGCGGGAAGCGCTTCGGGAGAGGTACGCGCGCATGAGCGAGCGCAAGTGGTTTCGTCAGGCATACGAGGGCAAGTCGCTAGGCGAGGCACTTGAGGTCGAGGACTGAGAACGGGGGAAGATGGCGGCTCTCGTCAGCGGCGACGAGTTCACACAGGGGGCGGTGCTCGACGATCTTCCGTGGGGCCGCAGCGACGGCCCGCTGGGAATAGTGCTCTCCAATCCGTGCGATTTGGAGCGCGACAAGGCGGCGTACGTGGTGGTTGCGGCGCTTGTGCCGGCGAAGGCGGTGATCCATTCGTCGAACGAAGTCCGCTCCCTGGTGAAAGACGCTGATGAGCGGGGAGTGCTCAGCAAGAAGCAGTGGCGAGCGCTTGAGAGGAAGCTGGAGAGGTACGTCCACAACGCCGACATCACTCGGTACTTCCTCGTCGACGCGAGCTTGCTGGGGCTGAATTTCCTGCTGGTCGACTTCCAGAGCGTGCTGTCTGTCTCCTACGATGAGATATCGAAAGATGTTCTCGCGGGTTTGCCGAGACCGTACCGCGAGAAGATGATTATGCACTACGCCAGCTACGTGTCTCGGATTGCCGTAGACCGCAGGGAGGGCGCCGAGCTGAGAGGCGCCACCAGGGAGCTTGCGGAACCGTTCAGGGCTCCGTCCTGAGGAGCCTTGGCGATCGCTACCAGAACCGCCACCACGGCTTCGGATCTGGAATCCTCTGCCAGGAGCTCAACGCAGCATCCACGAGATCACCGACCAGCTGTTGCGCAGCCAGTGCGGGAACGTAGACGAAGCGTGGCTGGCGACCGCGCTGGACGTCGTGAAGGTGCTCCTCCGAAACCATCACGAGCGGCGCGACCTCAAGGAACGGGCTTTGGTGCGCAGACCTGACGACGTCGCAGGACTGCGAAAGCAGCACGAGCCCGCGAACGGGCACTTCCACCAGATCAAGCTCGCCGTCTGCCAGTTCGACGCTTTCCGGCGTGAGCGGTTCAGTTGGCGCGAATCGATGCACGAACCACTGCTCCCCCACGACGCAGTCGCCCTGGCGCCATGGCTTGAGCGCCTTGTCGATCTCGCCGGCTTGAGTGGCCCCGCCCTCGGTCGGAGTCACGTCTTTCTCTTGGCTTTCGCCACTCGCGGACGTCGAGGTGGTCCGGCCTGCTCGTGCGCGAGATCGTGTCGTGCGCCGACTAGCTCGGCAGGAGGGGGCGGCCGTCGTGCCGCAACTGCTTCAGCAGAAAGTGGTCGCAGCGCAGCGCTGCGTTCGGCAACGGTCGCGCCAAGCGTCTGAACGAACTCGTCGAACCGCTGCTCCTTGAGGATGTCGTACGGTATGGTGCCATCCGCGAGTGCAGTCAGGATTGCGGTGCGGTTCGCCGCCGCGCTGCCGCGGTCGACCGCGCGAACTGCCCTGAGCGTCCGCTGAAGGCGCTCTTCGTTCGCTGCATTCATGGGCTGGCCACTTGCCCAGAAGTGAACGCTTCGGCGCGACACGTCGAAGACACGGGCCAGCTGCTCCCAGGTGAGTCCCGAAATTCGCCGCAACTCAGTGACTGCACTGCTTCCACTCAGCTCGGTTGCGTATGGGAGCCCGCCGGATGTCTGGGCCATGAGTGCAGGGGCAACCTCACACTCCTGAGTGTCTGCCGCTGTGCCCACGCCGCGTAATACCGCTTGGCGAGAAGCACCTGCGGACGATCCTCGCCGAATTCCTGGCCCACTACCATCTCGAACGAAACCACCAAGGGCTGGGCAACGACTTGCTCACCCCGCTGCCCGCCAACACCAACGCCGATGGGTCGATCCAATGCCGGGAGCGGCTCGGTGGGATCTTGAAGTACTACTACCGGGAAGCGGCGTGATTCGTGGGCGATCCAGTTTTGGAACACGACGCGTTCACCCTTCGCGACATGCCACGCCTCGTCGATCGTCATGTGGTGATGCTGATGTGGCAGTTGCGCTGTCGTTACGATTATCGGCTGAACCGCGACTTCAGCGTGGCCCACTTCTCGAGCAGCATCTGTCCTCTGGCGTAGCCTCGCGAAGCGATTTTCTCCAGAAGCTCGACCACCACCGCCTCTCGATACTCGGGGTTGGCGTGAAGGATCGCCCTGAGGTCCTCGAGGTCTCGGGGGCGTTGTTCTGTTGCCGACAAGGTCTTCATTGAGAGCAACGCTTCGGGGCTCGCCGTGGGCACCTCCAGGTCGGGGAAGACGTCGACCCGCGTCGCCGTTGCCACGACCTCTGCTTCGATGCCCGACGTCGCGAAGACCAAATCGCAGCTCACGCCGCTGCAATGGCGCAGACGAGCAGTGGCGAGTCGTCCAGTCGCTTCCTGCTCGACCGTCGTGACGACAACGTATCCTCGATTCGAAAGCCCAAAGACGACCGCTTCGGCCTGCTCGTCGTCCGCGACGGAGACCGCAATGTCCACGTCACGCGTGAAGCGGGCTTCGCCTTGAGCCGAAGCTGCAAGTCCCCCGACGATTGCGAACGCGACCCCGTCCTCGGTGAGATGTGTGACGAGGTCTCGGAGCGCCTCGGCAAGCTTCAAGCGGACTCCCCACGACGCAACCAGCTCGAGATCTTCCGGTCGAGGTCCGCAGCAGAGAGATGAGGATGCCTGCGCCGCAGCGTCTGGCGCTGCAACGCAAGTCCTTCGTCGTACATCTCCAGCGCCTGTCGCATTTTCTCCGCAGGGCGGAGCGTGCCCCGATCCATTTCGTCTAGCTGCTCGACGAAGCCCACGGAGGTCATGCTACCGCTTGCGACACCCCGCTCCCAGAGCAATCTTCTGGTGGCACCGGCACCGGCACCCCGCTCGGCACCCCGCTCCCAGCGGCACCCCGCTCCCAGCGGCACCCCGCTCCCAGAGTAATACCGCCCGCTCCCGGCACCCCGCTCCCGGCACCCCGCTCCCAGAGTAATACCGGCACCCCGCTCCCAGAGTAATACCGCCCGCTCCCAGAGTAATCTCGTTGACGTTGGCGAGTAGGCTCAGCGAATCGCTTTCGGTCGGGGCGTACGCCACCCGCAGGCGCGGTGAGAGACCCCTTCAGCACTTGGATCGGAAGTGATCCGGGTCGCCAGTACGACACGGGACGAGTTGGTGCCTCGGCGCCCCCCCGCCGGGAGCGCATCCACGCTTGCCCTAGCGTGTCGTCACCGCAGCGGTGGGCCCTGCTGGCAACACACTCGCTTGAGCTTTCTCAGCTGGTAGGTGCCATGGGGAAACTCCACGTCCACGCTTTCGGAGCGGCGGCGCTCGTACGCAACGCGGTAGGGCCGCAGGAATCGCTGGTTGGCATGCAGTAACTCGATACGTCGCCACTTGTTTCGACTTGCCCCGCGCGGACGCGGGCCTCGGCGCTCGGTGCTGGTCCTTGGGCACGAGAAGGGAGACTGGCGCAGGATGGCCTTGCATCCAGCGATACGCCCGCTATTTCGGGAGTGAAGGGTGTAGACTGGTGGGGTATCTGCAGCAACGCATTCGGCGAGCGGAAAGGCGGTCTGCCCATGCACAGCACCCCGAGGTCACTGTTACGGTTGGCATGGTGCGGCGCCGCCGTGACGGTGTTTGCCTGCGGCAACAACGAAGGCGGCGGCTCCAGTAAGGCGGCCGGTGGTGCCACGGCCACCGGTGGTGCCACTGACGGCGGTGCGAGTGGTAGTGGCGGCGCGTCCACTGCTGGAGCGGCTGGCACATTCTCGGGTGGTGCTTCTCCGGGTGGCGCATCTTCTGGTGGCACCTCCTCGGGTGGCACCTCCTCGGGTGGAGCCTCCTCGGGTGGAGCCTCCTCGGGTGGCACCTCCCCGGGTGGAGCCTCCTCGGGTGGCAGCTCCCCGGGTGGCGCATCTTCTGGTGGCACCTCCTCGGGTGGCACCTCCTCGGGCGGCGCATCCTCGGGTGGTGCGTCCTCGGGTGGCGCCGGTGGCGACGGAGGGTCGCCAGGCGCTGGTGGCGCTGCGGGCTCGCCTGCGGCCGGCCTCATCCCGAATGACCGCCGCTACCCCTGGAACCCCGGGATCCCGGGTGGGATCCCTAGCGTCACGCAGATCTGCGCCGTGGTGACCGACGCACCGTACAACGCTTCGGGCGATGGCGTGGTGGACGACGCCGCGGCAATCCAGCAGGCCCTCGACGATTGCGGCGCCGCAGGTGGGGGCGTGGTGCTCGCGCCCGCCGGCACGTATCGGGTGACGGTGGGACTCGCGTTGCCCTCCGGCGTCGTGCTCCGCGGCGATGGCCCCGACCAGACGCGCATCGAGGGCGATCAGACCGCGGAGAAGGCCATCCTCCAGGCGGGGAGCTGGGACGAGGATCCGAGCCCCGAGACCGCGATCACGGGCGGGCTCGAGCGCGGCTCGAATCAACTGGTGGTGGCGAGCACTGCGGAGTTCGTGGTGGGCGACTTCATCGTGGTGGATCAGCTCAACGACGACGACCTGGTGCGCGCGAGCGGGCAGGACGTCGACCCGTCCGAGTCCGGCTGCACCTGGGGCAGCCGGGACGACGGTACCCGACTGCTGGGACAGATGGCGGAGATCACGTCAATCGACGCGGCGAGCGGCACGGTGGGCATCGATCCGCCACTGGCGATGCCGCTATCCGCTGCGCTGGCGCCCGAGATCCAGCGAGTCCGACGCCAGATCACCCGCGACGTCGGGATCGAGGATCTCCACGTGATGGATCGGTCGTTCCGCGGCGACAACAACGCCAACATCCGGTTCTGGGGCGTGGCCTACTCCTGGATCCGGAACGTGGAGAGTGCCTTCGTCAGCGGGCGGCACGTCCAGCTCACGAAGGCGTTCCGCTGCGAGGTGCGCGACAGCTACGTGCACGAGGCCTACAACTACGATCCAGGCGCCAACGCCTACGGGATCGCGCTCGAGAACCAGAGCACCGAAACCCTCGTCGAGAACTCCATCATCTACTACCTGAACGGCGGACTGATGATGGACAGCGCCGGGCCCGGCAACGTCTTCGGATACAACTACGTGGATCTCATGTTCGGCCGTGACTACCCGGATGCGCCCTGGCTCACGGGAGACATGGTCGCCAATCACTGCGCCCACCCCTTCATGAATCTTTGGGAGGGAAACATGGGCAGCCAGATCGCGGCGGACAACATCCACGGCTCGTCCAGCCACCAGACGTTCTTCCGCAACTACGTGGACCGAGAGTTCACGGGGTTCGTCCAGACCGGAAACCTCACCGACGTGGTGTTCGCCGCCAACAATCGCTACATGAACGTGGTCGGCAACGTGCTCGGCCGCCCGGGCGACGCTGACCTGCCCGGCGCAGTCTACGACCAGACTGCCGGCAACTGCCTGGGCACGGTGGCGGTGTACAAGGTCGGCTACCCATCGAACTGCGCCATCGACACCGTCTCCGACACCGAGGTTGCTGCCACGCTACTCCGGACCGGAAACTTCGACTACTTCAGCAACGCCACGATCTGGGATCCGGCGATCCCCGAGCAATCGCTGCCGCCGTCGCTCTACCTCGATCGGGCCCCGGACTCGTTCGGGTCGACCCCCTGGCCGCCCATCGGTCCGGACGTGAATGGGTACGTGCAAGATATTCCGGCGAAGGTGCGCTTCGACGGGATCCAGGGTGGGTAGTCCGGCGAGTTCATCACCCATCTGTCACAACGACTTCGCTCGACCACCTCGGAACCGTCGGGGAACTCACCAGCGACAAGTTTGGATGTGGCTATCGCCGGCCCGGAGCCGAGGGGTCGCGCGTTGACCCTGCCCGTGCGGCCCTGGGCGATTCCGGGCGTCCGCGAGCCCCGCGGTCATCTTCGCCGACAAATTTGTTAGCTGTCGGGGCTCCCCTTGCGGCCAGCGCGTCTGGGACACACGTTTGTCTTGCCAGCCGTCGAGTGACTCTCCCCTGGGCTCGACCCCCCCCGGGCCCACCCTCCCCGAGTCCCGGCGGCTGGCACTATACTGAGCGGTCGTCCCCGAGGTCGCACTGCCGAACTCACTGTGGCTCGCTCTCCACATCCCCCGCCGATCCTCGCCGCAGCCCGCAATGGTGGCAGGCGCGAAGCAGGATGGTGGGGATCACACGGAAGCGAGGGTGGCCCCAGTAGTTGTTGCGGCAGCGCGGGCAGGCGAACCAATGGACGGTGTGGCTGCCGCTGAGAATCAACACACCAATGGCGAGGAGCCCGTAGGGAACGAATCTCAGGTCCTCGACGAGTGGGAGTGCAGCGACGGTGGGCATCACGAGCAACCAACCGCCATAGCCCATGAGCCACCCGATGCGGAGACGCCGCCAGGCCTTCTGGTAGCGCGCCGATTCGGGCGTGGCTCCTTCGTCCATGACCGACCCTATCGTACGCTTTCGCTTGTCGTGCGCGACGGTGGCGGTTGCCCAGTCACCCTTGCTCGGAGTTCGGGCCGGGCAGTGTGAAGAAGATGGAGCA